>NZ_JBWKEZ010000020.1:0-49098 GCF_056434525.1 Streptomyces sp. NPDC044002 | reverse complement strand
GTTTGGGCGGGAGGGAAGGGCGGTGACACCCCCCGCCCCCTCGTCCCCTCTACGGGGGGGGGGGGGAGGGGGGGGGGGGGGGGGGGCGCCCCCCCCCCCCCCCCCCCCCCCCCCCCCCACTCCTCCCCACGTACGGGAGCCACCTGATGTACCGACGCCCCGCGGCGGCCGCCGTCCTGCTCGCCGCCGCCCTGACGCTGACCGGCTGCAGTTCCCCGGACGGCGCCGAGGCCGGCACCGCCCGGGCCGCCGCCACGCCCAAGCCGCCGGCCGCGTCCCCGGCACCCGACGCGGCGGACGCCACGACGGCGCCCACCGCACCGGCGTCACCGGACGCGAAGCCGACGGGGCCGGTGCTCCCGGACGCGAAGCTCACCCCGAGGACGGGCAGCTTCAAGGAGAACGAGAAGAAGTACCTGAGCGGCCGCGTCCCCGAGAAGACGGACCCGGCCGCCGTCCTCCAGACCGGCCAGGAGACCTGCCAGCGGGTGCAGCGCACGGCCAAGCGGGACAAGGACGCGGCCGCCGCGTCGATCGTCGCCGGCGAGGTCACCGGTGCCGCGGACGCGATCACCTTCCTCTGCCCGGAGCAGAAGCCGGTCCTCGAAGCGGCCCGGAGCGGCTTCCCCGACGGCCCCCGCCCCGCCCCGGCCCCCGGCACCTACCGGGCCGCCACCCAGAGCACCGCGTGCACCTGGGAGGCCCGCTCCAAGGACGGCTCCGTCCTCGCCTCGGGCCCCGAAACCCCGCCGAAGCCGGGCGACAGGACCACGGCCACCGTCCCCGCCGGCACCGACCGGTTCACCTCGACGGGCTGCTACGCCTGGCTCCCGGCCTAACCGGCCCCCGCTCCCGAGCCCCCTCGTACACGCCGAGCAGGGTGTCCAGCACGGCGTCCATCGAGAAGGACCTCGCGGCCAGCTCGCGGGCGGCCGTGGAGGCCTCGGTGTTCGCGGCGGGGTCCAGGAGGGTCAGGACCGCCTTCGCGACGCCCTCCGGGCCGGGGTCCACCGCCAGGCCCGCGCCGGCCGCCGCGATGTTCCGGGCCAGGCCGTTGGAGTGGGTCACCACCGCCGGGACGCCCACCGCGAGGGCCTCCAGCACCGACATGGGGAACGGCTCGTCCACCGAGGGCAGTACGTAGACGTGCGCGCGGCGGAGTTCGGCGAGGACCTCGGCCGCCGACAGGGCGCCGGGGACCGTGAAGCGGTCGGTGAGGCCCAGCGCCGTGATCCGGGCCCGGACCGCCGCCAGCTCGCCCTCGTCCGGGCCGGCCACCACGAACTCCGCGTCCGGGTGGGCCGCCAGCACCGCCGGGGCGGCGTCCACGAAGTCCACCGGGCGCTTGCGGGCCTGGAGGCGGGCCGAGTACAGGATGCGCGGGGGGCCGGAGAGGGCCGGGCGGGCCTCCTGGGCCGGGGTGCCGTTGACCAGGCGGGCGGCCCGCGCCAGCGGCGAGCCCGCCACGGCGTCCAGCCCCTCCCGCTCGTGCGGGGTCAGGTACAGCACCGCGTCCGCGCCGCGCAGCAGGCGGCGTACCGCCACCGCGTCCAGCAGCTTCGCGAGGAGCCTCTCGCTCGGGTCCACCATGCCGTGGGTCTGGAGGACGAGCGGCTTGCGGGCGCGCAGGGCCGCCAGGGCCACGGGCAGGGTGACCAGGTCCCGGGCCAGGTGGACGTGGACCACGTCGGCCTCCCGCACCAGGCGGGACGCCGAGGCCAGCAGGGCCGGCGAGGTCATCCCGCTGAAGCCGAGGGGGAGCAGGCGGCGGGCCGGGAACAGCTTCGCCGGGACGCCCTCCACCGAGGCCGGCCACGGGTCGAAGCCCTCGCCGAGCGCGAGGAGCCGCGCCTCGTGGCCGCGCGCCCGCAGGCCCTTGGCCAGGTTCAGCGCCACCCGGACCGGGCCGCCGAAGGCGTGCGAGGGGGAGTGGAGGGTGACGGCGTGCAGGACCTTCATTTCGGCTCCTCCACCGGGCGGCGGCGGCCGTCCTGGGTCTGCAGGGTCAGTTCGGGCAGGTCCTTGTGGACCACCGAGCCCGCGCCGGCCACCGCGCAGCGGCCCACGGTCACGCCCGCCAGCACGGTCGCCCGTACGGCCACCCACGCGCCGTCCTCGACGGTGATCGGGGCGTTGCGGTAGCGGAAGTCGGCGGCCCGGTGGTCGTGCGAGCCGGTGCACAGCATCGACTCCTGCGACAGGCACACGTGCGAACCGATGGTCACCGGCTCCAGGTTGAGCAGCCACGCGCCCTCGCCGATCCACGTGTGGTCGCCGACCTCCAGCTTCCACGGCCACAGCACGCGCACCTTGTGCCGGATCAGCACCCCCTCGCCCACCTTCGCCCCGAAGGCCCGCAGCAGCGCCACGCGCAACCGGGCCGGGCAGAACCACGACATGAACAGGGTGTTCATCACGGCGAACCACAGAGCCTGCGTCAGAAACCCGCGCCCCTTGTCGTATCCGGCCAGCGTGAAGGCAGGAAGATCGCGCAACAGAAGCCCCTCGTCGTCCGCCCCGGGCGCGCCTCCCCGGGCGCCGGACGCCCAGACTAAACTGCGGGCTGATCACGCACGGGGGTGGGGGCAACAGTGGCCACGGACATACGCGAGCCCGCCGTGCGGCCGGTGGCGACGCCCGTCGAGGACGAGTCCCAGTGGGGGAGGGTCACCACCCCCCGCACGCTGCTCTCGCGGGCCCTGTCCGTGCCGCTCGCCCTCGGCTTCACCGTCTTCTTCCCCCTCTTCGTCGCCGCCCAGCCCGGCGACGGCCAGCGCGACGCCGCCTACTGGCTCCAGCTGCTGCTCACCATGTACGCGGGCGCCCGGCTCTCCGCGATGATCCTGACGAGCCGCCGCAAACTGCTCCAGGGCTCCTTCTGGCTCTTCGTCTACATGGCGATGGGTGTGGCCCCGCTCGCCCAGGCCGTCCTGGGCCGGGTCCCCACCCCCGTCGTCGGCCCCCGCTCCGACCTCACCCTCGCCATCGGGCTGGTGCTGCTGGGCTGCACGGCCTTCGACGTCGGCGTGCTGCTCGCCCGCCACCGGCCCGCGGGCCGCGCCGGCGGCTCGCCGAAGGAACCCCGGCCAGTCATGGCCCACCGGCGCAGGCTCCAGCTGCTGACCGCCCTCGCCTTCCTGGGCAGCGCCGCCTTCATCGTCAAACTCGGCGGCCCCGCGGTCTTCTTCTCCAGCCGCCAGGAGATCATCGCCGGCATCCAGGAGGCGGGCGTCTCCAACGGCGACGGCCAGGCCGGACAGGCCCTGCTGCGCGGCTTCGGCACCGTGCCCGCGCTGCTCGCGCTGCTGCTGTACACCCGGTGGCTGATCACCTCGACGTTCGCCCGCCGCAAGGTGTCGGTCATCGTCACCTGGGCGGCGCTGGCGGTGCTCAACCTGATCGTCAACAACCCGGTCTCGAACCCGCGTTACTGGTTCCTGACCGTCCTGTTCGCGCTGCTGTTCACCGTCTTCCCGGTGAGCGCCGCCATGTACCGGGTGGCGCTGTCGATGGCCGTCGTCGTCGCCCTGCTCGTCTTCCCCTTCGCGGACCGCTTCCGCTACGACGAGAAGAACTACAAGCCCGTCGAGACGACCTCGTTCCTGGAGCCGATGGCGCTCAAGGACTACGACCAGATCGGCATGTTCGCGAACACCATCACCTTCTCCGACTCCGGCCCCGGCCACTTCTACGGGCGCCAGCTCGCCGGATCCGTCTTCTTCGCGGTGCCCCGTTCGGTGTGGCCGGGCAAGCCGCGCGACACGGGCGTGATGGTCGGCCAGTGGATGGGCACGGTCAACACCAACCTCTCCTCGCCGGTCTGGGCCGAACTCTGGCTGGACTTCGGCCCGCTGGGCATGGGCGCCGGAATGCTGGGCATCGGGTACGCGGCCGCGCGCGTCGACCGCCGCTACGCGAAGCGGGCCACGCGCCGCTCCGCCCCGGGCAGCCTGATCTCGGTGGTGGTCCCGCTGGTCGCCGGGTACTCCTTCATCCTGCTGCGCGGTCCGCTGCTCCAGGCCTCCGGCCGGGTCGCGATCGCCGCACTGTGCCTCGCGCTCGTGGCCACGTACCGCCGGGACAAGGCCGCCACCCTGCGCTGACGCGGCGCACGTGCGCGGCCGGTCTGGCCGCATGGAGCCAGGCACCTCCGTGCCACCCCGAACCCCTGGAACACCCCCGGGCCCGGAAGACATGATCCTTTCAACGGCGCAGCAGTGAGGCGCCGGGGGGAACCGGGCCGGCGCCGATGGGCGCACACCTGGAGCGCCACGTCACCACAGGTCCGCGCGACTGCGCACGCCTGGCCCATCCGCGTCCGAAATCTGGGGGATTGTCATGTCTGCTCGCCGTCGGCTCAACGCGCTCGCGTCGGTCACCGCCACCGTTGCCGTCAGCTCGTCCGTGCTCCTGTCCCTGGGTGCGGTGCCGGCCTCGGCCGCCAGCGTGGCGACCTGGGACAAGGTCGCCCAGTGCGAGAGCTCCGGCAACTGGAGCATCAACACCGGCAACGGCTACTACGGCGGCCTGCAGTTCTCGGCGTCGACCTGGCGGGCCTACGGGGGCACGGCGTACGCGGCCTACGCCCACCAGGCCACCAAGAAGCAGCAGATCCTGATAGGCGAGAAGGTCCTCGCCGGCCAGGGCCCGGGCGCGTGGCCGACCTGCGGCCGGCTCGCCGGACTCGGCAGCGACCACGCCGACCCCTACCCGGACGCGCCGACCCCGCCGGCCCCCGCGCAGTCCTGGAAGGCGCAGGTGCTGATCGGCTCCGGCAACGGGATCTATCACGCCACCCGCTTCGACAACGGCACCTGGACCCGCTTCGGGAACGTCGACAGCCAGGCGACCGCGGTCCCGGGCGGCGTGCGCACCACCGCGGAGGCGGGCATCAACGGCGACACGCACGTCCTGGCCGTGAGCAACGAGGGCAGGCTCTACCACACCATCCGCAACGCGGACCGCACCTGGGGAACCTTCGGGGACGTCCACGCGGTCGCGGGCGCCCTGCCCAACGTGACGCAGGTGGCGGCGGTTTCGTCGGGCACCGAGCTCCAGGTCGTGGTGGTGGCGGACGGGAAGGTCTTCCACACGGTGCGCCGCGCCAACGGGACGTGGGCGCCGTTCGGTGCGGTCGGCAACCCGGGCGGGGCTCCCGTGACCAAGGTGGCGCTGTCCCAGACCGGCACCGACACCCAGGTGGTCGCGGTCTCGAACGGCTCCCTCTCCCACACCGTCCGGCACGCCGACGGCACCTGGACCGGCTGGGGCAACGCCTCCGCCGAGACCGGCGTGAGCGGCATTGACGACGTCGCGGTGGCCGGCACCGGCGGCGACCTCCAGCTGGTCGTCACCACCGAGGGCGGCGCCAAGCGCTACCACGGCGCCCGCTTCGCCAGTGGCCAGTGGGTCCTGAACGACCTCTCCGCCGTCGTCCCGACCGGCGTCACCGTCACGGACGTCGCCGCCGCGGCCGTCGACAACGAACTCCAGGCGGCCTTCGTCACCACCGACGGCCGCGTCCTGCACACCCTCCGCCACACCAACGGGACCTGGACGGGCGCCGCCCCCATGGACCTGACCGGCGTCGGCGGCGACCACACCGGCGTGTCCATCACCGCCACCTTCAACTGACCAGCGCACGACACCCACGACACCCCCCGACAGAACCCAGGAGCCCCCCATGTCCACCTTCACCCGTCGTGCGCTGACCTCCGCCACCGGCATCGCCCTCGCCGCCTCCGGCCTGGTCGCCTTCGCCGCCTCCCCGTCCTACGCCGCGGGGCCCGCCTACCAGATGCCCTTCAGCTGCAACCAGGCCTGGCTGGGCAAGACGTACAGCGGCCACAGCCCGTCGGTCCAGTCGATCGACTGGACGCACGGCAGCACCACCGCCAACCAGCCCGTGCTCGCCAGCGCCGACGGCGTCGTGAGCACCGCCACCACCCTCACCAACCCCGACGGCTCGTACCGCAGTTACGGCAAGTACGTGGTCATCGACCACGGCAACGGCTCGACGACCCTGTACGCCCACCTCAACGGCTACGACGTCAGCGCCGGAACCCGCGTCTCACGCGGTCAGAAGATCGGCATAGTCGGCAACACCGGCAACTCCTCCGGCGCCCACCTGCACTACGAACAGCGCTACAACGGCACCGTCAAGCAGTCCGTCTTCGACGGCGAGCCCTTCCAGATGGGTTCGACGCTGACCAGCCGCAACTGCACCGACACGACGACCCCGCCGGCCCCGACCGGCCAGTGGCGGGCGCAGGTCGCGGTCGAGTCCGGCGGCGGGCTCTACCACGCCGTCCGCAACGCCGACCGGACCTGGACCGGCTTCGGCGACGTCCAGGGCGTCACCGGCGCGGTCCCGGGCGGGGTGCGCACCACCGCCGAGGCGGGCATCAACGGCGACACGCACGTCCTCGCCGTGACCAACGAGGGCAAGCTCTACCACTCCATCCGCTTCGCCGACCGCTCCTGGTCCGACTTCGGCGACGTGGCCGGCGAGGCCGGCCAGCTGGCCAACATCACGCAGGTGGCGGCGGTTTCCTCGGGCACCGAGGTGCAGGTCGTCGTGGTGGCGGACGGGAAGGTCTACCACACGGTCCGCCGCGCCAACGGGACGTGGGCGCCGTTCGGTGCGGTCGGCAACCCGGGCGGGGCTCCCGTGACCAAGGTGGCGCTGTCCCAGACCGGCACCGACACCCAGGTCGTGGCCGTCTCGAACGGCACCCTCTTCCACACGGTCCGGCACGCCGACGGCACCTGGACGAACTGGGGCGACGCCTCCGCCGAGACCGGGGTCTCCGGCATCGAGGAGGTCGCGGTGGCCGGCACCGGCGGTGACCTCCAGCTGATCGTCACCACCGAGGGCGGCGCCAAGCGCTACCACGGCGCCCGCTTCGCGAACGGCCAGTGGGTCCTGAACGACCTCTCCGCCGTCGTCCCGACCGGCGTGACCGTCACGGACGTGGCGGCGGCCCAGGTGAACAACGAGCTCCAGGCGGCCTTCGTGACCACCGACGGGCGGGTCCTGCACACGATCCGCGCCGTCAACGGCACCTGGACCCCGGCCGCCCCGGTCGACCTGACGGGCGTCCCCGGCACCCGCACCGGCGTCTCGATCACCGGCACCTACAACTGACGCGGCGCCGACGCCCCGCCCCCCTTCTTCTTCCGGACTTCCTTCCGCAAAGGACACCCACGCCATGTTCAAGACCCCGAAGTCGGCCCGCGCCCGCTCCTTCCTGCTCGCCACCGTCGTCCTCGCCCCCGTACTGGGAATGGCCTCCGCGGCCCCCGCGGCGGCGGACGCCCCCTCGGTCGCCGACATAGCCCGCTCGCAGGTCGGCAACGACTGCACCCCGTACTACGGCTGCGTCTACCCGAGCGCCTGGTGCGCGGAGTTCTCCCGCTGGGTCTGGAAGCAGGCCGGCGCCAACACCTCGGGCCTCAACGCGGCGGCCGCCTCCTTCTACAGCTACGGCCAGCGCAACGGCACCCTCCACACCAGCGGCCCCCAGGTGGGCGACGCCGTCCTGTGGGACGACGACGGCTCGGTCAGCCAGGAGGCCAACCACGTCAGCCTCGTGGTCGCCGTCTCCTCCGACGGCTCGCAGATCCAGACCGTCGGCGGCAACGAGAGCCGCAAGGTCTCCGCCAAGGGCTGGTTCAACTGGCGTACGTACGTCAACCCGGGCGCGGGCCGGGCCCTCGCCTTCGTCTCGCCGGTCGGCGTCCCCGGCACCCCGCCCCCGAACACCACCCCGCCGGCCCCGACCGGCCAGTGGCGGGCGCAGGTCGCGGTCGAGTCCGGCGGCGGCATCTACCACGCGATCCGCAAGGCGGACCGGACCTGGACCGGCTTCGGCGACGTCCAGGACGTGGCCGGCGAGGTTCCGGGCGGGGTGCGCACCACCGCCGAGGCGGGCATCAACGGCACCACGCACGTCTTCGCGGTCAACAACGAGGGCAAGCTCCACCACACGGTCCGGCTGGCGGACGGAACCTGGGCGGGCTTCGGCGACGTCCACGGCGAGGCCGGTCCGCTCGGCAACATCACGCAGGTGGCGGCGGTCTCCTCCGGGACCGAGGTACAGGTCGTCGTCGTGGCGGACGGGAAGGTCTACCACACGGTCCGGTACGCGAACGGGACGTGGGCGCCGTTCGGTGCGGTCGGCAACCCGGGCGGGGCGCCGGTGACGAAGGTGGCCCTGTCCCAGACGGGCACCGACACCCAGGTGGTCGCCGTGTCCGGCGGGTCCCTGTTCCACACGGTCCGGCACGCCGACGGCACCTGGACGAACTGGGGCAACGCCTCGAACGAGACGGGCGTGAGCGGCATCGAGGAGGTCGCGGTGGCGGGCACCGGCGGTGACCTCCAGCTGGTGGTGACCACCGAGGGCGGCGCCAAGCGCTACCACGGCGCCCGCTTCGCGAACGGCCAGTGGGTCCTGAACGACCTGTCGGCGGTGGTCCCCTCCGGCGTGACGGTCACGGACGTGGCGGCGGCGCAGGTGAACAACGAGCTGCAGGCGGCCTTCGTGACCACCGACGGGCGGGTCCTGCACACGATCCGCGCCGTCGACGGCACCTGGACCCCGGCGGCCCCGGTCGACCTGGCGGGCGTCCCCGGCACCCGCACCGGCGTCTCGATCACCGGCACCTACAACTGATCCGGCATCCCTGATCCGGCGCTCCTGATCCGGACACACCGCGGGGGCGGGGGGAAGACCAGCCCCGGGCCGCCCCCCCTCCCCCCCCGCAGGGGGGGCGACCCCCGCCAAAAACCCCCCCACGGCCGCCCCCCCCCCCCCCCCCCCCCCCCCCCCCCCCCCCCCCCCCCCCCCCCCCCCCCCCCCCCCCCCCCCCCCGCTCCCGTGCACCTCAGGCGGCGGCCGCGACCTCCGCCGGAACCTCCAGCCGGGCCACCCGCAGCCACCCGGCGGCGGCCTTCGCGGCGGAGCCCAGGGCCAGCCCCCAGGCGGCGCCCATGACGCCCCACCCGGCGTACCCGCCCAGCAGCAGGGCCACCGACAGCAGCGAGAACACCACCTGGAGCGAGAGGGTGGCCTTCGGTTCGAGCACGCGCAGCGTGAGCAGGGCGCAGGTGCCCAGGCCCATGACCGCGTACTGCGCGCCCGTGGCGGGCAGCAGCGCGGCGGCCGCCGGCCAGGTGTCGCCGAGCAGCTCCCGGCCCAGCCGGTCCGGCAGCGCGTACAGCAACGCCGCCCAGCCCCCGCCCAGCACCGCGAGGACCGCCCCCGTCAGCAGGGTCAGCCGGACCACGCCCCGCTTGCCGGAGGCCCGGCCGACCACCGGCGGCCCGAAGGCGTTCGCCGAGTTGAACAGCACGTTCAGCGGGCCGAAGAGGGTGCCGGCGCCGCGCAGCGCACCGACGGCGAGCGGGTTCGCGAACGCCCCGAGCCCGAGCACCGCGAGCTGGCTGGAGCCGTTGCCCACGGCGAACTCGACCGCGAAGCGCCGCCCCAGGTGCCCGCGCCGCAGATAGGGCCGCAGGTCGGCGCGCACCCCGCGGACGAACGGCCGCAGCAGCCACAGCCCCACCGCCAGCGCCGGCAGCGCGGACAGCCCCCACACCAGGACCAGCCGGCCCGCCGGCACCCCCTGCGGCTGTACGGCCAGCGCCGCGACCACGCACACCAGCCGCAGCGCGTCCGCGGCCAGCGCCCGCTCGGGCACCCGCAGGGCGGAGAAGCAGTAGCGCAGCCCGTCCTGGACGAGGACCGCCGGGAGTACGAGGCCCAGCGCGAGCAGTGCCCACCCGGCGTCCCCGGGCACCGCGAGGCCCGCCGCGGCCAGGACGAGTCCGGCCCCGCCGGACGCCGCGGCCGTGAACAGGACGGACGAGCGGCACACCCGGCCCAGACCCTCGCCCTTCTCCAGCACCACGGTCTGGCCGACGTAGGCCATGTTGAGCCCGAGCAGCACGCTGAAGGCCACGTAGACCATCGAGAAGGCGGCGAACCCCGACGCCGAGGACAGCCGGGCGGCCAGTACCAGCACCAGGATGTTCGTGGCACTGGAGGCGGCCTGGTCCAGGACCGAGGAGACCGCGGCGAGACCCCGCCGGCTCACCTCTGGCCCGTGCGGACGGTACGCAGCGCCACGGTGTCGCCCGCCTCGTCCGGGGCGGAGCCGGCCACCCCCTCGGGGCGGGGGCCGCGCTTGCCTGAGGGCAGCGGGGCGTGCAGCACCGCGCCCAGCACGGTCCCGCCGGCGCCGCTGATCAGCTCGCGGATCCGGGACAGGTCGCTGCGGTGCACGGCGCGCGGGTCGCAGACCACGAGGACGCCGTCGACGCGGTCGACGAGGGCGAGCGCGTCGGCGTACGAGAGCACGGGCGGCGCGAGCACCACGACGGTGGAGTTGGGGGTGTCGGCCTCGGCGATCAGCTGGCCGGTGCGCCGGGAGGTCAGGGCCCGCGCCACGTTGCGCACGCGGTCGCCGGGGATCAGGTCGAAGTCGCCGGACTCGGCGGCGTCCACGACGACCCGGCGCCCGTCGGGCCACTCGGCGTCGCCGTTCGCGGAGCCGCCCGAGAGCACGCTCCGGCGCGGCCGGTCGCCGGTGTCGGTGGGCAGCTGGCTGGCCAGGACCGGGGTGCGCAGGTCGGCCTCGATGAGCAGGACGTCCTTACCGGTCTCGGCGAAGGAGGCGGCCAGGTTCACGGCCACGGCGGCGGCCGTCTCGCTGCTGCCGCGCGGGGCGGCCACCAGCAGCCGGCGCCGGTCGGCGAACCGGGAGTCGTAGGCGAGGCGGAACGCCACCGAGCGGTACTCCTCGGCGAGCCGCGGATCGGCCTCCCCGGCCGCGAGGAGCGGGCCGCCGCCGGTCCGGTCCCGGGGCAGGTAGCCCAGTACGGGTGCGCGCAGGGACC
Source organism: Streptomyces sp. NPDC044002 (assembly GCF_056434525.1). Taxonomy (NCBI): domain Bacteria; kingdom Bacillati; phylum Actinomycetota; class Actinomycetes; order Kitasatosporales; family Streptomycetaceae; genus Streptomyces; species Streptomyces sp. NPDC044002. The sequence goes on along the minus strand of NZ_JBWKEZ010000020.1, from coordinate 38,195 downwards.
GGGCCACGTCGCCCTCGGAGCGGGGTGCCGGGTCGAAGACCAGCCGGACCCACGCGGCGAGCAGGCCGAGCGCCAGGCCGACGGCCGCGCCGAGCGCGAGGGACATGGGCAGGCCGGGCCCGTCCGGGGCGGCGGGCGGGGCGGCGGCACTGGTGACCCGGCCGGGGGTCATGTCCAGGGCCTGGAGCTTGGCGATGTTCCCGTTGAGGGTGTTCACCTTGTTCTGGAGGTCGGTCCGCGAGGAGAGGGAGGCGTCGCGGGCGTTGCCCGCCGGCATGCTGTTGATCTGCCGGGCCACCTCGTCGAGCTGCTTGGCGACCGGGTCGCGCTGGGCCTCGTACCCCTTGACCATCGTGTCGCGGGTGACGGCGAGCGCCTCCTGCCGCTTGAGCAGGTAGGCGGCAGCCATGCCGTTGGCGCGCTTGGCGGCCTCCTTGGGGGAGGCCGCGGTGTAGGTGAAGCGCAGCACCATCGTCTGCGGCGGGTTGGTCACCTGGAGGCCGCCGCGGAACGCCGGGACGTCCTTGTCGGCCACGCCGAGGGTCTTCGCGGCCTGCTCGGCTATGGAGCGGGAGAGCGCGACCTGCCGCTCCGAGCCGATGTTGATGGCCTTGTCGGGGGCCAGGCTCGGGTTGAACGGGTCGTCGGTGGGCGCGCGCAGCACCACGTCCGCGACGGACACGTAGGTGTCCGCCGTGGAGACGCCGAGGTAGACGCCGCCCAGCAGGCCGACGGCCAGGCCGGCGCCGAGGAACCGGCGGTAGCGCAGGAGCTGCTTGAACTGGTCCCGGAGGAGGTCGGGTTCGTCCTCGGCGGGGGCCGTCGCCGGGCGGTTCGTCTCGGTCACGGCCGGTTCCCCCCGAGTGCTTCGTCGACCAGTGCGTCGATGCGGGCCAGGCCGGCTTCACGGCTCAGGTGGGCCGCCACGTGGACGGGCCCGGCCGCGCCCAGGGCGTCCGCGCCCTCCGGGTCCCCGGCCAGGGAGCGGACGGCCTCCAGCAGCGCCTCGGGGTCCTCCGGCGGTACGAGCACCCCGGCGCCCGAACGCCGCACCTCCTGCGCGGTCCCGCCCTGCGCCGCGACGGAGGCGACGACGGGCCGGCCGGCCTGGAAGTAGGAGGTCAGCTTGGACGGCACGCTCATGTCCAGCACCGCGGCGTGCTGCGTGACGGCGAGGACGTCAGCCGCGGCGAGGACGTCCGGGAACCCGTTGTCGGCGGCGGGCGGGATGATGTCCAGGTTCGGCACGTCGGCGGCCATGCTGGCGAGGGCCGCGCGCTGGCTGCCGTCGCCCATGAGGACGAAGCGGACCTCCGGATCCAGCCGGGCGGCGCCGACGAGGACTTCGAGGCCCTGCTTGAGGCCCATGTTCCCGGAGTGCAGGACCACGGTCTGGCCGGGCGCCCACCCCAGGTGGTGGCGGGTCTCCCCGCGCGGCTTGGTGGGCTTGGCCACGTGCGACCAGTTGGGGACGAGGCGGATCTTCTCCGGGTCCACGCCCATCGCCACGACCCGGTCCACGAAGGTCTCGTGGATGACGCCGACCAGCGTGGCCCGCTTGAGGGCGTACGCCTCCGCGCGCCCGGCGAACGCGGCCGCCTTGTCCCCGCCGCTGATGCCGCTCTGCGCGGCCGCGGCGCCCATCAGGTCCTGGACGACGGGGACGAACGGCACCTTCCAGCGGGCCGCCAGGCGTGCGGCCGTGACCCCGCCGGCGAGGCTCGGCATCTGCGCCATGACCAGGTCGGGCCTGGGCATCCGGGGCGGGGCCGCCGCGCCGTGCAGCAGAATCGATCCTTCGAACAGGGCGCGCCGGACAGCGGTCTGACGGGGCGGCACGGTGTGGGCGCGCCGGTGCACGGTGACTCCCGCGCGCTTCTCGGTCCGCCGCAGCACCCCCTTGTACTCCGGCTCGACCGACCAGGCCGGGTAGTGCGGCATGCCCGCCAGAACGTGCGCGTCGTGGCCGGTACTCGCCCAGTGCTCCGCGATCTGGGTGGCGTACGGGCCGATGCCCGCATGCTCCGGGGCGTAGTTGGTGGAAACCAGCAGCAGGCGCCGGTGACCGGATGTGGACACTGAACGTCCCCTTCTCCCCTGGATGATGCGCACGTCACCCTATTCGTTCACCCGACAGGAAGTGGAACGCGCGCGCTATTGTCGGCTGATCCGCCGCGCCGGGGGGTGCGGCCGCTGGGGGGAACCGATGACGGAGCACGACATGACCGACCCTGTGCCGTCCGGGCACAGGCCGTACCGGGTGGGCTACGCGCCCGGCGCCTACGACCTGTTCCACATAGGCCACCTCAACATCCTCCGCCACGCCCGCAGTCGGTGCGACTACCTGGTGGCCGGCGTGGTCTCGGACGAGATGGCCGAACTGGCCAAGGGGCGCCGCCCGATGATCCCGCTCGTCGAACGGCTGGAGATCGTCCGCAGCGTCAAGTACGTCGACGCCGCCTTCGTGGAGACCGTCCCGGACAAGGTGGAGACCTGGAAGCAGGTCCGCTTCGACGTCATCTTCAAGGGCGACGACTGGCGCGGCACCCCCAAGGGGGACCGGCTGGAACGGGACTTCGCCGCCCACGGGGTCGACGTCGTCTACTTCCCGTACACCGTCCACACCTCCAGCACCCAGCTGCGCCGCGCCCTGGACGCCCTGGCCGAGCCGTCCCTCCCGCCGCTGCCGGAGCAGTTCACCGCCGAACGGCGCTGAGCTCGCGGAACCACTTCGCCAGGAACGCCAGCAGGAACAGGGCGGCGACCGCGCCCAGCCCCGCGTACGCCCAGCGGAACAGCGCCCCGCCGCCCAGCAGCAGGAACACCAGGCAGAACACCCCGTAGTCCACGGGGAGCAGGGCCACCGCGCGCAGGGTCGAGGGGGCGGCGGCCGGACTGCCCGGGGCGGGCTTCGGCTTGAGCTTCTCGGTCAGCAGGCCCCCGAAGAAGGTGACGACGGCGGCGAACTGGAAGCCCAGCGGCACCAGCAGCCAGCCGTCGGAGGCGGTTCCGTACGCCTCGGGGAAGCGGTGGAAGGCGATGAGCACGCAGGCGTGCAGCGCGGTCAGCTTGGCGGCGTCCACCACGTGGTCGAGCCACTCGCCCGCCGCGCTCCCGCCGCCGCGGAGCCGGGCCAGCTGTCCGTCGGCCGAGTCGAAGGCGAAGCCGACCGCGAGCGCCGCCCAGACGGCGATCCCGAGCCCCCACGAGGGCGCGGCCAGCGCCACCGCCGCGACGGCGGCGAAGCTGAACGCGGCGCTGACCAGGGTGACCTGGTTGGGCGTCAGGCCCAGCGCGTAGGACCCGGCGGCCAGGTACCGGCCGGCGGGCCGGTTGACGAACCGGGAGTAGAGCGACACCCCCTTGGCCGACTTCTGGGCCCCCCGCAGTTCCCGGAGCGCGCTCCCGAATCTCCCCATGCCTGCCCCTGCCCTGTCCATCGCCCTGTCCATGTGGTCATGTGATCGTGTGTTCACAGGAAGGGCACATCATTGCAGGGGGAACGAAAGACTCCGCTCCGGATCGGTCCCGGATCGGTCAACTCCCGCAAGAAGCCGCGCAGCCCGCCGCCTCAGCCCACCACCCGCAGCAGCAGCACCGACCGGGCCGGGACCGTCAGCGGCTCCCCGCCCCGGTGCCGCGTCCCCGGCGGAGCCTCCTGGGACTCCCGCGCGGTGTCCAGCACCAGCTCGTACGCCGCCGCCCACGGCGCGCCCGGCAGCACCCACTCCACCGGCCGGTCCCCGGCGTGCAGCAGCGCGAGGAAACTGTCGTCCGTCACCTGGCGGCCCCGCTCGTCCCGGCCCGGGATGTCCCGCCCCGACAGGTACAGGCCCACCGCCGCGGCCGGCGCGTACCAGTCCCGCTCCGTCATCTCCGCGCCCGCCGGGGTGAACCAGGCCAGGTCCCGCAGCCCGTCCGCGCCCTGCGCCCGGCCCGAGAAGAACGCCCGCCGGCGCAGCACCGGATGCGCCCGGCGCAGCGAGAGCAGCCGCCGGGTCAGCGCGAACAGGCCGCTCCACTCCGGGTCGGACAGCAGCGACCAGTCCACCCACCCCGTCTCGTTGTCCTGGCAGTACGCGTTGTTGTTGCCGCCCTGCGTGCGCCCGAACTCGTCGCCCGCCACCAGCATCGGCACCCCCGTCGACAGCAGCAGCGTCGTCAGCAGGTTGCGCAGCTGCCGCCGCCGCAGCGCCCCGATCCGCGGGTCCCCGCTCTCGCCCTCGGCCCCGCAGTTCCAAGACCGGTTGTCGTTGGTGCCGTCCCGGTTGGCCTCCCCGTTCGCCTCGTTGTGCTTGCGCTCGTACGACACCAGGTCGCGCAGGGTGAACCCGTCGTGCGCGGTCACGAAGTTCACCGAGGCGTACGGCCGCCGCCCGCCCCACGCGTACAGGTCGCTGGAGCCCGACAGCCGGTACCCCAGGTCCCGTACGTCGGGCAGCGCGCCCCGCCAGAAGTCCCGCACGGCGTCCCGGTAGCGGTCGTTCCACTCCGTCCACAGCGGGGGGAACGCCCCCACCTGGTAGCCGCCCGAGCCCACGTCCCACGGCTCCGCGATCAGCTTGACCCGCCGCAGCACCGGGTCCTGGGAGATCACCGCGAGGAACGGCGACAGCATGTCCACGTCGTGCATCGAGCGGGCCAGCGCCGCCGCCAGGTCGAAGCGGAAGCCGTCCACCCCCATCTCGGTCACCCAGTACCGCAGCGAGTCCGTGATCAGCCGCAGCACGTGCGGGCGCCCGGCGTGCAGGGTGTTCCCGCAGCCCGTGTAGTCGGCGTAGCGGCGCTGGTCGGACTGGAGCCGGTAGTAGCCCCGGTTGTCGATCCCGCGCAGCGACAGGGTCGGCCCCAGCTCCCCGGCCTCCGCCGTGTGGTTGTAGACCACGTCGAGGATGACCTCGATGCCCGCCGCGTGCAGGGCCTTCACCATCCGCTTGAACTCGCCGACCTGCTGCCCCGCCGTCCCGCTGGCGGAGTACCCGGCGTGCGGGGCGAAGTACCCCACCGAGTTGTACCCCCAGTAGTTGCGCAGGCCCCGCCGCAGCAGGTGGTCCTCGTGCGCGAACTGGTGCACCGGCAGCAGCTCCACCGCCGTCACGCCCAGCGCCTTCAGGTGCTCCACCGCCGCCGGATGGGCCAGCCCCGCGTACGTGCCGCGCAGCTCCTCGGGAACACCCGGATGGCGCATCGTGAACCCGCGCACGTGCAGCTCGTAGATCACCGTGTCGGCCCAGGGGGTCTTCGGCCGGACGTCGTCCGACCAGTCGTCGTCATCGTGGACGACCACCCCCTTCGGGACGTACGGGGCCGAGTCCCGGTCGTCGCGCACGGTGTCCGCGATGTACTGCTGCGGCCAGTCCCGGACGTGCCCGTACACCTCCGGCGGCAGCGAGAAGTCACCGTCGACCGCACGCGCGTACGGGTCCAGCAGCAGCTTCGCCGGGTTGTACCGGGCACCCGTCCAGGGGTCCCAGCGCCCGTGCACCCGGAAGCCGTACCGCTGCCCGGGCCGCACGCCCGGTACGAACCCGTGCCAGATCTCGTGCGTCAGCTCGGTCAGGGTGCAGCGCGTCTCCGCCCCGAGGGCGTCGAACAGGCACAGCTCCACCGCCTCCGCGCCCTGCGCCCAGACCGCGAAGTTGGTGCCCTCCACCCCGGCCGGCCCCGCGTGGTACCGGGCCCCCAGCGGGTGCGAGGAGCCCGGCCACACCGGTGGCGGCGGGTGCGCGGCGGCCCGTAACACCTTCGCCTGGACCCGTTCCCGTACGGCGTCCATCCCCTCGACGGCCCTGCCGGCATCACTGCCGGCGGTATCCACCGCCTCTTGCTCGGCTGCGCTCGACACTGACCGCCTCCACGGCTCCTCGGTACCGGCGGGGTGAGTGCGGCCCGGCGTCCCGGCCAGGGCCCGCCCCGTCTGGTCCTTCCCACTGTTCTGCCCGGACTGTTCTGCCCGGAACGTGCCCGGCCCTCACGTTTCCCCCGGAGGGCCCCGGTCGTTGGACGGAACGTGACTCTTCTGACGAGGCGGGCAGGGGCGGGGTTGGCCGCAGTGGCGGCGTGGGCGGGCCTGCTGGGCGGTCTGACCGGCTGCACCGAGGACGGCGGATCCCCCGTCGAGATCCAGCTGCCCGGAAAACCCCGCTCCCCGGACGAGGCCATCCGGATCACCCCCGACGACAACGCCAAGGGCGTACCGGCCGAGGGCCCGCTGCGGGTGAACGTCCCCGAGGGCCGCCTCGAACGGGTCCGGGTCACCAAGGTCGAGGACGCCCAGGAGGAGGAGGTCCCGGGCGAGATCGCCGCCGACGGCCTCAGCTGGAGCCCCGACCCCGACGCCGGACGGCTCGCGCTCGCCGCCAAGTACACCGTCGACGCGGTCGCCCTCGACGGGCACAACCGCCGCCAGGCCCGGCACACCACCTTCACCACCTACGTCCCCGAGGAACGGTTCATCGGCTACTTCAAGCCCGAGAACCGCTCCACCGTCGGCACCGGCATGATCGTCTCCTTCAGCTTCAACCGGTCGATCAAGCAGCGCGCCGACGTGGAGCGGGCCATCACCATCACCTCCGACCCGGCCGTGGAGGTCGTCGGCCACTGGTTCGGCTCCGAGCGCCTCGACTTCCGGCCCAAGACCTACTGGAAGGCCGGCACCGAGGTCACCGTGAAGATGAAGCTGCGCGACATCGAGGGCGCGCCCGGCTCGTACGGCATCCAGGACAAGACCATCCGCTTCACCGTCGGCCGCTCCCAGGTCTCCACCGTCGACGCGGAGGCGCACACCATGGAGGTCCGCCGGGACGGGCAGCTGCTGTCCACCATCCCCATCAGCGCCGGGGCGCCCAAGAACACCACCTACAACGGCAAGATGGTGGTGATGGAGATGTTCGACGTGACCCGGATGAACGGTGCCACCGTCGGCTTCACCAGCGAGGACGGCAAGGGCGAGTACGACATCCCGGACGTCCCGCACGCCATGCGGCTCACCGCCTCCGGCACCTTCCTGCACGGCAACTACTGGGCCAGCCCGGACACCTTCGGCTCCACCAACACCAGCCACGGCTGCGTGGGCCTGCGCGACGACAAGGGCGGCGGCTCGGACACCCCGGCGGGCTGGTTCTTCGACCGGACGCTGGTCGGGGACGTGGTGGAGGTCGTGAACTCGCAGGACAAGACCGTCGCCCCCAACAACGGACTGGGCGGCTGGAACATGTCCTGGGCCGACTGGGTGGCGGGCTCCGCCATCGGCTGACACACCCCGGACCTCCCCGCACCCCGGGGGAGCGGTGCAATCGAGTGATTGTCAGACCGGAATGCGGTACTCGCCGAGTGTCTTCCGTCCGCCGCGCCGAAGCCCGCCCGCAGCCTGTCAGGGCCATCGGCGCGGGCAGGTGGCCGAGACAGCGGACGGAGTGTCATGTCAGCAAGGAAATGGACCCTCGGGCTGGCCGTGGGCGTCGTAATCGCCACCGGGTCCCCCACGGCCCTCGCGGCGGGCCCCGGCACCGAGCCGCCGGCCACGGCGCGCACTCTGAGGGCTCCGCTGCCGGGCGGCCTCGGGCCCTGCATCCCGGGGAGGAATTCGGGGGAGGCCTGCCCGCCCTTCTGGAAGGACCCCAACAGCGAGGGCTTCACCGGCCGGGACCGGAACATCAACGTCTTCGTCGGCGGGAACATGCTGGTGCGGCGGGGCGCCGCAGAGGCAGAGGGCAAGGTCGTCGTCCTGGGCGACTTCGACATGAACAAGACGGCCGGCGTCTACAACGTGGGCATCGCCGGAGTCGGCTCCCGCGTCCCCCCGCCCGACAACACGGACTTCCTGGTCACCGGAGGCGACGTCACCGTGGCCACGGGGCAGCGGCTCCTCGCCGACGGCGGCCGCGTCCACTACGCGGGCACCCTCAGCGGCACCGTGACCGGCACCCTCGTCCCCGACCCCAACGCAGCCGACGACTACACCCGCCTGCGCGGCGCCCTCACCGCGGCCAGCACCTGCTACGCCGACCAGGTCGCGACGGGCACGGTCGCCGTGACCCGCCAGGAGGCCGTCCTCACCGGTGACGGCAGGTCCCCGCTCCAGGTCTTCAACGTCTCCCAGAACCTCTCCGGCCCCGACACCGCGCAGCTGACGATCCGCTTCGCGGACATCCCGGAGAACGCCACCGTCCTGGTCAACATGCTCGGCGAGTCCCCCCAGATCCGTGTCAACAACGCCCTGCTGCCGACCGGGCTGCGCGAGCGGCTGCTGTGGAACTTCCCGGGCGCCGAGTCTGCCACCATCGCCGGCTCGGCCCAGCTCGGCGGCAGCGTCCTGATCGGTCCGCAGGAATCGATCACCGACGTCTCCGTGATCGGTATGAACGGCCGCTTCTTCACCGCGGGCGACGTCACCCACACCAGTCCGACGGAGACCACCGGCCTGGGCGCGGAGTTCCACGCCTACCCCTTCAACGGCGACCTGCCCGACTGCGCGCCCGTCCCGCCGGCCCGGGGCTCGGTGTCGGTCCTCAAGAACGACGAGAACGGCCGGGCCCTGCCCGGGGCGAAGTTCGAGCTGTGGAAGGAGACCAACGGCCGGGACGGACTCCAGTACGAGGGCACCGGCGAGCTCGACACCAAGGTCGCCGACTGCACCACGGGCGCGGACGGCATCTGCGCGCGGGAGCAGGAGCTCGGCACCTACTACTGGCGCGAGACCGCCCCGCCCGCCGGCTACGACCTCCCCGCGCAGCCCGTCCACACCCTGGTCCTGACGGCCGAGAACGCCACCCGGGGCGTGCGGTGGACGGCCGTGAACACCAAGACCCCCGTGCCGCCGGACGAGAGCGCCCGGGTCGTGCTGCGCAAGATCGACAAGGACACCGGCGCCCCGCTGCCCGGCGCCCGCTTCGAGCTGTGGCGCGAGAGCAACGACACCGCCGGCCTCCAGACCGGGACGAACCCCGACACGCTGCTGGGGGACGGTGCCTGCGTCACCGACGAGCGGGGCTCCTGCACGGTCGAGCTGCCGGTGGGCCAGCGCTACTACTGGCGGGAGGTGGGCCTCCCAGCGGGCTACGAGCGCCCCGGCGACCCGGTGACCGCCTTCGAGCTGGAACCCGGTGAGACCGAGGAATACCTCATCGTCACCGTCCCGAACACGAAGAAGGACGAGGACCCGAGCGGCACTATCAAGGTGCTGAAGAAGGACGCCAAGACGAAGCGGCCGCTGCGCGGCGCGGAGTTCGAGCTGTGGCGGGAGACCGGAGAGGAGACGGGCCTCCAGCGGAGCGGCGACAACGCCGACGAGCGGGTCGGGGACGAGTGCACCACCGGCCGGGACGGGGTCTGCGCCTTCGACCGGCTCCCGGACGGTTCGTACTACGTGGTCGAGGTGGACGTCCCGGACGGCTACGTGCTGCCGCGCGACCCGGTGACCGGCCCGCTGACGCTGAACGACCGCACCCCGGGCCACCGGATCGCCGTCACCCTCCTCAACAAGCGCGCGCACGACGGCCAGACCTGCCACTGCAAGGACAAGCCGGACCACGGGAAGCCGGACCACGGCAAGCCGGACCACGGACGTCCCGAGCACGGCCGCCCCGAACACGACGGTCCCGGCCACGACGGCCCCGGCTGGAACCCCGGCGAGTGGCCCCTGGGCGGTGACCGCAAGGCCTGACAGGCCGTCCGCCCCGGCACTTGGGACGGAACGGTGACACGACTGTGCCTATTCGTAATCTCCCCATGTGATTTCCTGTCGACAAGCGCGCGACTGTCCGTGCGCGGGGGACATGGGGAGAACACGAGTGAACCTGCAGCCGATACGCGGCCGCGTCCGCACCGGCCTGCCGGCCGTTCTGCTGGGGGCGGCCCTGCTGCTGACCAGCGCCTGCAGCGGCGGCGGCAACGGCGGGGGCAGCGGCGGGGACAACGGCAAGGCCGGCGGCGGTACGGCGAAGACCGGCACCGAGGCGTCCAAGGCCGTGGTCAACGTCAAGCCGGACGACGGGTCGAAGGAAGTCGCCACCAGCGGCGTCCTGAAGATCACCAGCAGCGGGGGCAAGCTGACCACCGTGACGGTGGCCGACACCAAGGGCAACGCGGTCGAGGGCAAGCTGGCCGCCGACGGCGCGACCTGGGAGCCCGCCCGCAACCTGGCCGCCGCCACCGAGTACAAGGTGCACGCGGTGGCCAAGGACGAGGCCGGCCGCGAGTCCGCCAAGGACACCACCTTCACCACCCTGACCCCGCAGAACACCTTCGTGGGCCACTACACGCCGGAGGAAGGCTCCACCGTCGGCGTGGGCATGCCCGTCTCCATCAACTTCACCCGCGGCATCACCAACACCGAGGCCGTCGAGAAGGCCATCACCGTCACGGCCGAGCCGTCCGTGCCGATCGAGGGCCACTGGTTCGGCAACGACCGCCTCGACTTCCGCCCCGAGAAGTACTGGGCGGCGGGCACCAAGGTCACCGTGAAGCTCGCGCTCGACGGCGTCGAGGGCCGCCCGGGCGTCTACGGCAAGCAGACCCGCACGGTCACCTTCACCGTCGGCCGCTCCCAGGTCACCACCGTCGACGCCACCTCCAAGAAGATGGAGGTCGTCCGCGACGGCCAGGTCCTCAAGACCATCCCGATCACCGCGGGCGCCCCGGCGACGACCACCTACAACGGTCAGATGGTCATCAGCGAGAAGTACAAGGTGACCCGGATGAACGGCGCCACCGTCGGCTTCGGCGGCGAGTACGACATCTCGGACGTCCCGCACGCGATGCGCCTGTCGACCTCCGGCACCTTCGTCCACGGCAACTACTGGGCCCCCTCCAGCACGTTCGGCTCGGAGAACGTCAGCCACGGCTGCGTCGGCCTGGAGGACGAGCGCGGCGCCGGCGACCCCAACACCCCCGCGGCCTGGTTCTTCAACGAGTCGCTGATCGGCGACGTGGTCGTCGTGAAGAACTCCAAGGACAAGCAGATCGCCCCGGACAACGGCCTCAACGGCTGGAACATGGACTGGGCGGAGTGGATCAAGTAGCCGATCCGCGCAGGTGAGCGAGTGGCCCGGTGCTGTGACCCACAGCACCGGGCCACTCCCCGTTAACCGCGGCTAACCTTCCCCGTATGACCATCTCTCTCGAAGTCTCCGAAGGCGTCGGCACCATCCTGCTGGACCGCCCGCCCATGAACGCCCTGGACATCGCCACCCAGGACCGGCTGCGCGAGCTCGCCGTGGAGGCCACCGACCGCGCCGACGTGCGCACGGTCGTCCTCTACGGCGGGGAGAAGGTGTTCGCGGCCGGCGCGGACATCAAGGAGATGCAGAACATGGACCACGCGGCCATGGTCGCCCGGTCCCGCGCGCTCCAGGACGCCTTCACCGCCGTGGCCCGGATCCCCAAGCCCGTCGTCGCCGCGATCACCGGCTACGCCCTCGGCGGCGGCTGTGAACTCGCCCTGTGCGCCGACTACCGGATCGCCGCCGACAACGCGAAGCTGGGCCAGCCCGAGATCCTGCTCGGCCTGATCCCGGGCGCGGGCGGCACCCAGCGGCTCTCCCGGCTGATCGGCCCGTCCAAGGCCAAGGACCTGATCTTCACCGGCCGCATGGTCAAGGCCGAAGAGGCCCTCACCCTCGGCCTGGTGGACCGCGTCGTGCCCGCCGCCGAGGTGTACGAGCAGGCGCACGCCTGGGCCGCCAAGCTGGCCCAGGGCCCGGCGATCGCGCTGCGCGCCGCGAAGGAGTGCGTGGACGCCGGTCTGGAGGCGGACATCGACACCGGCCTGACCATCGAACGCAACTGGTTCGCGGGCCTGTTCGCCACCGAGGACCGCGAGCGCGGGATGCGCAGCTTCGTCGAAGAGGGCCCGGGCAAGGCCAAGTTCGTCTGAGGAACGCTCGAACCCCGCTGCGCGGAACCCCTGCGGGTGGATTAGCCCAGCCTTAAGGCAACCTTAAGGGGACCTGATGATCCACTGACGGTGATCGCCGCGCAGCGGAACGTCACCCCAGGTCAGGGTGGTTCATGCAGCCCTCGATTGCCTTTCGCATATGCCGGGACACCCCCTCGGAATCCATGGTTCCGGGGGGTGTATTCCTGCGGAACGGCCCGGACGGGCGCGCGGGCCGTCCATGATGGGTGCATGGCGGGCCTGGAGGGTGTGGATCAGCCGCGGCAGCGCAGCAGCGCTTCGGCCGTACGGCTCACGGCGGCGGTCGAGGACGAACAGGGTCTCAGGGCCCTGGAGTTGTACGGCAACCCGGCCGAGGCGGAAGTGACGCTGCCGTCCATGCCGGAGTCCGCGAGCACGGCCCGCCGGCTCACCCAGAGCGTGGTCATCCGCTTCTGGGGGCTGTCGCCGCAGATCGCCGAGCACGCCGTCCTGCTGGTCTCGGAGCTCGTCGGCAACGCCGTGCGCCACACCGGCGCCCGCTCCTTCGGCTTACGGATGCTGCGGCGGCGCGGCTGGATCCGGGTGGAGGTGCGCGACCCCTCGCGGGGGCTGCCCTGCCTGATGCCGGTCCACGAGCTGGACACCACCGGGCGGGGGCTGTTCCTCGTCGACAAGCTCTCCGACCGCTGGGGCGCGGACCTGCTGCCGCGCGGCAAGATCACCTGGTTCGAGATGCGGGTCGCCGACCGCTGACCGGCCCCGGAACGCCAGAAACCCCCTGTCGCCGAGGTGGGGCGCTGCGGGGGTTTCATGGGTGCGCCGAGGATCGGTGGGGTGTGTGATCCTCGGCGAGGTGACTTCGCTCGGGTCAAAGGGAAGTCGTGGTTCCGACTATGGCAGACGAGGGCTCAAACGCCAAAAGTCCCGACTCGGACATAAGTGTGCATATCCCAAGAGTTTCCACCTAAATCCTAGGTGAGGTGGGCCACTCGCCTCGCAATCAACGAATAAATATCGACCGCTCTGCGTAAATCGTTGATCACATACCGGACACCGGGCTCGGGACCCCCGTCCGACGAAAGTCCCAAATTGGGTCAATCATTACCTTGAGGGTGATCCGGCTCTTAAATGGGCGGGTGCTCTGTTATCCAGACCGCCGTACCGCCCTGCGCGCCACGGCGGCGGCCGCCGCCGGCGCCCTCACCGCGGCCTGCGGCACGGGCGGCGGCCGGGCAGCGCCGGGACCCGTCCGGGCCACCCCCGCCCCGCCCGCCCGGCCGGCCGGGCAGGCGCCCGCGGCCCCGGCCCCCCGCCGCATCCCGGGACAGCCCGTGGAGATCGCGCACGGCCCCCGCGACCGGCCCCGGGTCGCCCTCACCTTCCACGGCAACGGGGACCCCGCCATCGCCCGCGCCGTACTCGCCGCGGCGGAGAAGGCCCGCGCGCGGGTCACCGTACTGGCCATCGGCAGTTGGCTCGACGAACACCCCGGCATGGCCCGGCGGATCCTGGACGGCGGCCACGAACTCGGCAACCACACCCAGCGCCACCTCGCCATCAACGGCATGTCCGAGGCCGAGGCCTACGCCGAGATCACCGGCTGCGCCCAGCGCCTCAAGCGGCTCACCGGCTCCATCGGCACCTGGTTCCGCCCCTCGCAGACCCAGTACGCCACCCCCCTCGTCCGGACCCTCGCCCAGCGGGCGGGCTACCCGCACGTCCTCTCGTACGACGTGGACTCCCTCGACTTCACCTCGCCCGGCGCGGCGGCCGTCATCCGCAACGTCACCGGGACGATCCGGCCCGGATCGGTGGTGAGCCTGCACTTCGGCTACGCGGACACGGTCGACGCGATGCCGCCCCTCCTCGAAGAACTCGCGCGCCGCGAACTGCGCGCGGTGACCACCACGGAGCTGCTGACCTCATGAAGACCACCCGCCTTCCCCGGAAGGCCACCGTGCTGCTGGCCGGTCTGGTCCTCGCCGCCCTGGCCGGCTGCGGATCGGCAGACAAGGCCCCCGCCGAGGCGCTCGGCACCAAGGGGCCCGCCAGGCAGCCCGTCAAGGCCGTCCCGGCCGTGCCGCCGGGCCTGGCCGGGATGCCCCCGCTGCTCGACCCCCACGACGTGTACGCCGCCGACCGGCCGAACAAGCTCTCCCCGGTGGTCAAGGACTTCCCGTCCCGGGTCTACGTGCCGAACACCAACTCCAACACGGTGTCCGTCATCGACCCGGCCACGTACAAGGTCATCGACACCATCCCCGTCGGCGTCCAGCCGCAGCACGTCGTGCCCTCCTGGGACATGAAGACCCTCTGGGTCAACAACAACCGCGGCCACACGCTCACCCCGATCAACCCGGCCACCGGCGAGGCCGGCAAGCCCGTCGAGGTGCACGACCCGTACAACCTGTACTTCACGCCCAACGGCAAGTACGCCGTCGTGATGGCCTCCATGGACCGCGAGCTGGTCTTCCGCGACCCGCACACCATGGACCGGGTGAAGACCGTCCCCGTCACCTGCTTCGGCGTCAACCACGCCGACTTCTCGGCGGACGGCCGCTACTTCATCGTCAGCTGCGAGTTCTCCGGCGAACTGCTCAAGGTCGACACCGAGAAGATGGAGGTGATCGGCCAGCAGAAGCTGCCCTTCGAGGGCGCCATGCCGCAGGACGTCAAGATCTCCCCCGACGGGAAGACCTTCTACGTCGCGGACATGATGGCGCACGGCATGTGGGTGCTCAGCGGGGACAAGTTCGACGTCCCCAAGCTGCTGCCCACCGGCAAGGGCTGCCACGGCCTGTACGTCAGCCGCGACTCCAGGGAGATGTACGTCTCCAACCGCGGCGAGGGCAGCATCTCGGTCTTCGACTTCAAGGAGAACCGCCTCACCAAGAAGTGGCAGCTGCCCGACGGCGGCAGCCCCGACATGGGCGGGGTCTCGGCCGACGGCCAGGTGCTGTGGCTCTCCGGCCGCTACAACTCCGAGGTCTACGCGATCGACACCGTCACCGGCAAGCAGCTGGCCCGGATCCCCGTCGGCGGCGGCCCCCACGGCCTCGCCGTGTACCCGCAGCCCGGCCGCTACTCCCTCGGCCACACCGGCATCTTCCGGTAGCGGACACGACGGTGCCCCGGGAGCTCGCACAGCACCCGGGACACCGTGTCCGTGAGGCCGCTACCAGGCGACCGGCAGCCGCTCGGGCAGCCGCTTGATGAAGCCCGTGCGCCACACCAGGTTCTCCGCCGGCACCGCCAGGCGCAGCCCCGGCAGCCGCTCGACCAGCACCCCCAGCGCGATCTCGGCATGCGCCCGGGCCAGCGCCGAGGCCGGACAGAAGTGCCGGCCGGCACCGAAGGCCAGGTGGGCGCCCGCGCCCTCCCGCTCCAGGTCCAGCTCCTCGGGACGCTCGAAGGCCGCCGGGTCGAAGTTGGCCCCCTCCAGCAGGACGAGCACCAGCTCGCCCTCCTTCACGAGCACGTCCCCGACCCGGACGTCCGCCAGCGCGATCCGCGGCAGGCCGTCCCCGACGGACAGGTTCCACCGCAGCAGCTCCTCGACGGCCCCGGCCGTGCGCTCCGGATGCGCGCGCAGGTAGCCGGCCAGCTCGGGCCGCTGGAGCAGCGCGAGGACCGCGAGGACCAGGAAGGCGGAGGTGGAGACCGCCCCCGCGCCGAAGAGGGAGACGGCGACGGTCGCGAACATCTCGTCCGTCAGGTGCGCCGACTCCGGGTCGGCCTCCCGCAGGCCGGCGAAGGTGCCGAGGAGCCCCGTACGCTCCTCGGCGGGCAGCGCCAGCTGCTCCCGGAACCGGCCGGCGAAGTAGCCGACGTCCTTGTACCAGTTGAGGGCCGAGTCGGCGAACGGCTCGCGAGCGGTCATGAACGCGACGTCCAGCCCGGACATCAGCCGGCGCCAGTCCTCGAACGGCACCCCCAGCACCTCGCAGTGCAGGGCCGCCGAGAAGGGATCGGCGAAGCCGGCCCGGAGATCGGCCGGGCCCCCTTCGGCGACCACCGCGTCCAGCAGCTCCCCGGCCTTGGCGCGCAGCGCCTCCCGCAGGCCGGGCCGGCGCGGGCTGAGCGCCTTCATCACGGCGTTGCGCAGCCCCGCGCTGTTGATGCTGCCCATGTTGTCGACGACCTCCGGCGGGATCGTCAGCGCGTACTGGCGGGGCACCCCGGCGCGCGCGGTGTCCTTGAGGCTGAAGCGTTCGTCCTCCAGCACCTGCCGGGCCAGCGCGTGGCTGCTCACCAGCCAGGCCGGGTCCCCGGTCAGGGTGCGGACCCGGGCGACGGGCGCCTTCTCGCGCAGCCACGAGCACTCCTGCGGTACGACGTCACCGCGCCGCGAGAGCGGGAAGTCGAGGAGGGGCTGCTCCTGGGCCCCGCCGTCCTCAAGCTGCTCGACGCTCATCGGCGGTCCCTTCGGTGGCGGCTGCTGCGGTGGTGGCGCCGTCCGGGGCGCCGGCCCCGGGGCGTACGACGGCGTACGCCTGGTTGCGGGTCGCGCGCAGGCCCCCGCCCCGGGCGAAGAGGACGTCGGTCATCGGCATCCTGACGTGGTAGGCCGCCACGGAGGACGGCACGTCGAGAATGCTGGGGGTGTCGATGAAGAAGGGCAGCTCGGCCGCCAGGTAGTCGAAACACACCCGCAACTGGGAATCCGTCATGGATTCACCCTCGGGCAACTTCGACCCGACGAAATGCAGCGCCATTTCCTCGCAGCCCTTGCGGAATGCGCCATCGGTCTCCAGGAAATGCAGTACGCGCCGGTGCAGCAGTTGGTAGACGGGGTTGGCCTGGAACTCCGAAAGCGCTCTCACCCGTATCTCGGCGTGCTCGTGGCCCGAATCCTCGACGCCTTTGATGATCCTCCGCCGGACCGCCTTGATCTCCTTCGAGGCGCGTCTGCTCGCATGCTCCGGGGTGTAGCCGAAGGCGGCGAACATCCGGTCCACGTGGAGGTCCGCGTAGACGAAGTCGACCTGCGCGAACCGGCTCACGGCCCACCGGGCGAGACTGGACACGCGCTCGGCGCTGAAGTAGCTGTTGCCGGGGCTCACGCCTATGAGCACATGGTCGCCGTCTTCCCAGATGTGGCGGCAGGTACGGGTGAAGGGCAGAACTTCGAATGATGCGTCAGCTGTGATCGTCACCTGTGATCGCCCTTGTTGCCGCATGTCCCTGGGAGCCCTGCGCTCCTGGTGTGGCGGCAATGCCGGTACGTTATGCCGTGATCCCGGAGCGTGACAAGTGGTAAGCGGATTTGTTGGGTGGAATTATCGATTCCGCCTATCCGCCGAGCCGTTCCGGCGGCTTACGCGCGGGTAATTGAATATCTTTCTGCCGCCCGAACGGGACCCGCGGGAGCCCCCGGCGCCCCGGGCCGCTACCCTGAGCCGGTCAACAAGCACCGAGAAGGGGTGGACCCAGTGGCTGACATCGAGAGCGCACGGGCGACGTTCGACAAGTTCGACGTGAACGGTGACGGCTTCGTCACGGCCGACGAGTACAGCGCGGCCATGAAGGCGATGGGTGACCACTACGTCACCGCCGCGGTCGCGGACTCCGTGATCGCCGCCAAGGACAGCGACGGCGACAAGCTGATGAGCTTCGACGAGTTCTGGGCCTCCCTGAACAAGTAAGCGCGGCGCGTCCGCCTCCGCCCCGCCCGCCGGGGCGGGGGCGCGTCAGGCCCCGCCCTCCGGCGCATCCGCTCCGGACATGGCCTCCACCTCGGACAGGGCCTCCTCCAGCCAGCTCAGCCAGAAACCCTCCAGGGCGATGCCCCCGCGCAGCACGAGCCGGCGCAGCCGGTCGGCGTCCGCGTCCCGCCCCGCCGGGAAGTCCTTCGCCTCGATGGCCTCGTACGTGGCCAACTGCGCCCGGTGCAGGTCCAGATGGCGCCGCAGCTCCGGGCCCAGCCCCTGCGGCCCGACCACCGCCGCCGCGCGGATCCGCAGCAGCAGCGCGTCCCGCACCGGCTTCGGATCCTGGCTCTCGTCCACCCACCGCGCCAGCTCCGCGCGGCCGTCGGGCAGGACCTCGTACTCCTTCTTCTGCCCGCGCACGGGCACCTCGCTGGGCAGCGCCCGGATCAGCCCCGCCTCCTCCAGCCGCCCCAGCTCCCGGTAGATCTGCTGGTGCGTCGAGGACCAGAAGTAGCCGATCGACTTGTCGAACCGCCGCGTCAGCTCCAGCCCCGACGAGGGCTTCTCCATCAGCGCGGTGAGAATGGCGTGCGGCAGCGACATGCGGCCATCCTAGGTGTGGGCAATCGTCCCGCAGGGCGGGACGGGTGGGCACACCGGACACCCCGCCCCGCAGGGCCACCCCGCTTCACGGTCCGCCCCTGCGGGGCTCCGGCTCAGCCCAGCGCCGCGAGCTCCTCCGGCGTCCGCGGCCCCGGCACCCCGTCCGTCAGCACCCCCCGCGCCCGCAGGAACGCGGCGACCACCGGCGCCCAGGCCGACCGCAGCCCCGCCGACGCGAGCAGCTCCGGGTCCGAGAGCAGCTCGGCGGCCGGCCCCGTCCGGATCCCCGAAGGGGTCAGCACGGCCGCGTCGTCCGCCCACCGCACCGCGAGGTCCACGTCGTGGGTGGCCATGACCACCGTGGTGCCGGCCGCCCGCAGCCCCGCGAGGACGTCCAGGAGGCGTTCCTGCCCGTCCGGGTCGAGCCCGGCCGTGGGCTCGTCCAGGATCAGCACCCGCGGGGCCATCGCCACCGCGCCCGCGATCGCCGCGCGCTTGCGCTGCCCGTACGACAGCAGGTGCGTCGGGCGGTCCCGCAGCGCGGTGATGTCCAGCGCGGCGAGCGCGGCGTCCACCCGCTCGCGGACCTCCGCCGCCGGCAGCCCCAGGTTCATCGGGCCGAAGGACACGTCCTGCTCGACGGAGGCCGCGAAGAGCTGGTCGTCCGGGTCCTGCACCACCAGCTGCACCGAGGTGCGCAGCCGGACCAGGCCCTTGCGGTCGTAGGCCACCTCGTCCCCGCCGAGCCGCAGCGTCCCCGAGCCGGGCCGCAGGCCCCCGCTCAGCAGCCGCATCAGCGTGGTCTTGCCGCTGCCGTTGCGGCCGAGCAGCACCAGCGCGCGGCCCTCGGCGATGCCGAAGTCCACCCCGGACAGCACGGCCGGGCCGTCCTCGTACGCGTACCCCGCGCCGACCAGCTCCACCAACGGGGTCACAACCACAGCTCCTTCAGTACGAGGGTCCCCGCGACCAGGGCGGTCAGCAGGGCGGCGGACCCCGTCAGGAACCGCCAGGACAGCGCCGCGTCGGGTACCAGCACCCGCAGCGCACCGTCGTAACCGCGCCCCGCCAGCCCCTCCTGGAGCCGGGCCGCGCGGTCGAAGGCCCGGACGAACGAGGTCGCCGCGAGCCCGGCCAGCGAACGCCACACCGCCGCCCGGCCCGCCTGCCCCAGCCGGGCCGCCTGGGCGCGCCGGACCTGGGCCATCGAGTCCAGCAGCAGGAAGCCGATCCGGTACATCACCAGGGCCACGTCCACCACCGGCGCCGGCACCCCGGCCCGCACCAGCCGCGGCAGCACGTCCGAGACCGGCGTCGTGAAGGCGAACAGCAGCACCCCGAGCGAGGCCGCCGAGGTGCGCAGCAGCAGCTCCGCCGCGTGCCGGGGCCCGTCCGGGGCCGGGGCGAGGAACCCGTCCGGGCCGCCCACCGACACCAGCAGCGGCAGCGCACCGGTCACGCAGAAGCCCAGCGGGACCCGGAAGGCCCGCCACAGCTGCCGCCCGGCCACGCCGGCCGGCCCGAGCAGCACGGCCAGGGTCGCGGCGGCCACCAGCGGCCCGCCCGGCCAGGGCGGCAGGCACACCGCGGTGACGGTGAGCCCGAGCCCGAGGAGGGCCTTCTCCAGGGGGTGGCGGCCCCGCCAGCGGCTGGAGTGCGCCGCCACGTCGATCGGCAGCACCGCCTACGACTCCCGGGCCGGGCGGTCCGGCCCGGCCTCGGCGGCCGCGGCCTGGGCGAGGGCCTGCGCCGCGCCCTGGCGGCGGCCCTTGCGGATGCCGAAGTAGTAGGCGAGCACGCCCGCCCCGAGCGCCGCCTGGAGGGCGAACAGCGCCGACTCGACCTCGCCCGAGGGGGGCTCGTACAGCGGGGCGAACCAGGGCTCGTAGTCCGGCTTCAGTTCGGTGATGGCCGCCTCGGCCTGCGCGTCGGCGCCGGCGAACGGCTCCTCCTTGCCGTCGCCGAGCCCCAGCGCGAGCGGGATCACGGCCAGCGCCGCCACCAGGAGCAGCAGCAGGGTGTTGATCTTCGCGTTCCGGCTCATCAGAGGGCCGCCTCCTGCTTCGCCTGAGTGCCGCCGGTCAGCTTCGCGACGCCGAGCCGGACCAGGTCCGACTTGCTGGACTGCATCAGCAGCCGCATCACGAGCACCGTCAGCAGCCCCTCGCTGATCGCGAGCGGGATCTGGGTCAGGGCGAAGATGCCCGCGAACTTCTCCAGGGAGCCGAGGAAGCCGCTCGCCGGGTCGGGGAAGGCCAGCGCCAGCTGGACGGAGGTGACGCAGTAGGTGACCAGGTCGGCGAAGAACGCGCCGAAGAACACGGTCACCATCAGCGGCGCGCCGGACTTCCGCAGCACCCGGTAGACCCCGTAGCCGGCCCAGGGCCCGGCGATGGCCATCGAGAAGACGTTGGCGCCCAGCGTGGTGAGCCCGCCGTGGGCCAGCAGCAGCGCCTGGAAGAGGAGGGTGATCGTGCCGAGCACCGCCATGATCGGGGGCCGGAAGAGGATGGCCCCGAGCCCCGTCCCCGTCGGGTGCGAACAACTGCCCGTCACAGAAGGGATCTTCAGGGCGGACAGGACGAACGTGAACGCACCGGACGCCCCGAGCAGCAGCGTGCTCTCCGGGTTCGCCTTCACCTCGCGGGTGAGCGCGCGGACCCCGTGGACGACGAAGGGGGCGGACGCGGCGCCCCAGGCGGCCGCGTGCAAAGGGGGCAGGAACCCCTCGGCTATATGCATGGGTTGGGAGACCTCTCCAGCACCTCGTGGATGGACGACGCGCCCCGGCCGGTCTCCTGGCTCACGGGTGCTGATGCCCTGGCTCCGCCTTCCCGGGACCGTGCGGTCTCCCGCGCGGGCCCAGTGGCTTCCCGCGGTGGGGGCACCTCCCGGACGGAGTCTGGGGGAGAGAGTGGAGCCGGACTTCCCGATCACAGTGGCGAGGGCCGCACCGGTCTTGCACCGGTTTCCCGAACACCAAGGCCAGACGACCCTAGTCGCCCGCACGGACCGTCACAACCCGGACCGATCCGGCCACCCGGCCACCCGGCCGCGGGCACCCGTACGGGCCAGGCCCGCTGGCCGGGCCGCCGGGCGCGCGGCACGGTGGAGGGCATGGCCGCCGACGACAGCCCCCGCTACGAGGACCTCTCCGCCGTCTACGTCAACTGCACCCTCAAACGCTCTCCCGAGACCAGCAACACCGAGGGCCTGATCGCGCGGAGCCGGGCCGTCATGGAAGCGGCCGGCGCCCGCACCTCGCTGATCCGCGCCGTCGACCACGACATCGCCACCGGCGTCTGGCCGGACATGACCGACCACGGCTGGGAGAGCGACCAGTGGCCGGTCCTGTACAGCCAGATCATGGACGCCGACATCCTGGTGCTGTGCGGCCCGATCTGGCTCGGGGACAACAGCTCCGTCATGAAGCAGGTCATCGAGCGGCTCTACGCCTGCTCCTCCCTGCTGAACGAGCAGGGGCAGTACGCCTACTACGGGCGCGTCGGCGGAGCGCTGATCACGGGGAACGAGGACGGCGTCAAGCACTGCGCCATGAACATCCTCTACAGCCTCCAGCACCTCGGCTACGCCATTCCGCCCCAGGCCGACGCGGGCTGGATCGGCGAGGCCGGCCCCGGCCCCTCCTACCTGGACCCGGGCTCGGGCGGTCCGGAGAACGACTTCACCAACCGGAACACCACGTTCATGTCGTGGAACCTGATGCACCTGGCGGCGCTCCTCAAGCGGGCCGGCGGCATGCCGGCCCACGGCAACCAGCGTTCCCTGTGGGACGCCGGCTGCCGTTTCGACTTCCCCAACCCCGAACACCGCTAGCCGGGCGGCTCCGGGGCCGTCCGCGGGTCAGCAGGTGTTGGGGTGCGGGAAGTCCAGCACGAGCCGCTCGGGCGAGTGCAGGACGGAGGTCTTCCAGGTCGGGGCGGTGTCGAAGGCGGCGCCGAAGGTCACGTACCCCTCGTAGTCGCCGGTCATGGCCATGCCCTTGAGCTTGCTGAGGTAGATCTTCTGGAGCCTGGGCCCCTGGTAGACGTTCTCCCCGGCGTCATTGTGCCCGGCGGCCGGGTGCAGGCGGATCTCCAGGAAGTACTTCCCGGCCAGCGGGACGGGCTGTCCCGACCCGTCGTAGACGAGCTCGGACACGGGAGTGACGGTGACCGGGGGCACGTAGCCCTGGAGGTCGATGACGAGCCGGTCGTACGTGCAGTGCCCGCCCCAGCGGGCATTGACGACGAGCGGCGTCTGGGTGCGGGTGGTCGTGGTGGCGGCGGAGGCCGGCGACGTGGAGAGCGCGAGCCCGGCGGTGAGCAGGGCACCCGTGGCGATGGCCACGATCCGGCGGCGGTGCGGGTGACTCATGGTGTCTCCCCGGTTCCGTGAGACGGGGACTTGCCTGTCATCTCATAAGACAGCGCCGGGCCGCCACCGGTTCCACGGGGCGTGCGCCCGCCGCGTCAGAAGGTCAGCAGCGCGCTCAGCTCGGCATCCAGGTCGTAGTGGCGCTGTTCCTGCCCGCGCGGCACCAGCTCCGTCATCCGCCGGCACAGCTCGCGCACGTCCTTGGCGCGGGCGGAGACCACGCAGCTCTGCTCGCCGTTGCTGAAGCCGAGCAGGACGCGCGGCTCCGTGCCGCTCCAGCGCGGCCAGACCTGTATGTCGCCCTCGCCGGTGGCGCTGTTCTGCCCGTCGAGCAGCAGCTCCCGCGAGAACACCCAGCGGGCGAGGTGCGCCCCGGCGCCCCGGAAGTCCACGGCCACCTCGTACGGGCGGTCCGTGCGGTAGACGAACCGGCCGGTCAGGGGCACGGACAGGGGGGCGGCTTCCAGCCGCAGCGGCAGGAGTCTGTGTTCGGTGATGGTGGCCATCGGCGGCTGCCTCTCGTCGCGCGTGGGTGCTTCCCGCGCCCCTCCCGGCACGCTATCCCCGGCTCGGGTGGGCGGCGCGGGGCCGAAGGTCCCGAGCCACCGGGCCGCAGGGCCTCTTTTCGGCCACAGGGTGCACCGCGGGTCACGTGCCAGGGGCATGCGAAGGGCCCGCCCTCCGGGGGGAGGGCGGGCCCGGTGGCACGCTGCGGCAGGGCCGCGCGGCCGGCCGCTACGGGACCGGGTTGTAGATCAGCGAGTCGTGGTTGTTGGACTGGCCGATCGCGGTGAAGCCGGAGCCGTTGGCCTGGGCGCCGTTGTTCTGGTTCGACGCCCCGAAGCCCGACGCGACCTGCTGCGCGGTGGAGGAGTTGCCGAGGTTGCTGCCGCCGACGCCGCTGCCGAGGATCCCGGCGAGGGCGGCGTTCGAGGCGGTGCCGGCGGCGCCGGCCCCGTTGTCCGCCTGGGCCGTGCCCGTGAAGAGGGCGGCGGCGAGGGGGAGCGATGCGAGCGCCGCCATCACGCGGATGCTGCGGATGCCTGCCATGGTGAAGCCTCCAGTACGCAAAACAGCAAGGGGGTAAGGCGGTTGGCCGACCGCCCGGGGGTGACGCGACGTCGCGTGACCAGATTGGCCTACGTGATCATCGAGAAACCAGCCCGGACCTGCTTCTTCCCTCGCAAGCGTGATCAACTCGGTTGAAACCCCAAACCGGAGATCATTTGCGTATTTCTCGGATCAGCACTCGATGACGTTGACCGCGAGGCCGCCGCGCGCCGTCTCCTTGTACTTGATCTTCATGTCGGCGCCGGTCTCCTTCATGGTCTTGATGACCTTGTCGAGGGAGACCTTGTGGCTGCCGTCCCCGCGCATCGCCATCTTCGCGGCGGTGACGGCCTTGACGGCCGCCATGCCGTTGCGCTCGATGCAGGGGATCTGCACGAGGCCGCCCACCGGGTCGCAGGTCAGGCCCAGGTTGTGCTCCATGCCGATCTCGGCGGCGTTCTCCACCTGCTCGGGGGTGCCGCCCAGCACCTCGGCGAGGGCGCCGGCCGCCATCGAGCAGGCCGAGCCCACCTCGCCCTGGCAGCCGACCTCGGCGCCGGAGATCGACGCGTTCTCCTTGAAGAGCATGCCGATCGCGCCCGCGGCCAGCAGGAAGCGGACCACGCCGTCCTCGTCCGCGCCGGGCACGAAGTTCACGTAGTAGTGCAGGACGGCCGGCAGGACGCCCGCTGCGCCGTTCGTGGGGGCGGTGACGACACGGCCGCCCGCGGCGTTCTCCTCGTTGACGGCCATCGCGTAGATCGTCGTCCACTCGCTGCGGTGCATCATCGGGTCGCCCTCGGTGCGCAGCTGGCGCGCCGTGGACGCGGCGCGGCGCTTGACGCGCAGGCCGCCCGGGAGGATGCCCTCGCGGGACATGCCGCGCGAGACGCAGGACTGCATGACCCGCCAGATCTCCAGCAGGCCCTCGCGGATCTCCTCCTCGGTGCGCCAGGCCTTCTCGTTCTCCAGCATCAGGGAGGAGATCGACAGGCCGGTCTCGTTCGCCAGGCGCAGCATCTCGTCACCGGAGCGGAAGGGGTACTTCAGCACGGTGTCGTCGAGCTTGATCCGGTCCTCGCCGACCGCGTCCTCGTCCACGACGAAGCCGCCGCCCACCGAGTAGTACGTCTTCTCCAGCAGCGGCGCGCCGGAGGCGTCGTACGCGAAGAGGGTCATGCCGTTCGCGTGGTAGGGCAGCGAGCGGCGGCGGTGCAGGATCAGCTGGCTCGGCTCGTCGAAGTCGATCTCGTGGGCACCGCCTATTTCCGCACCCAGCAGCCGCAGCTTGCCGCTCTTGCGGATGCGCTCCACCTCGTCGTCGGCGGTCTCGACGTCCACGGTGCGGGGGGAGTGGCCCTCCAGGCCCAGCAGGACCGCCTTGGGCGTGCCGTGGCCGTGGCCGGTCGCGCCGAGGGAGCCGAAGAGCTCCGCCCGCACGGCGGCGGTCTGGGCGAGGACGCCGTCCTTCTTCAGCCGCGTCACGAACATGCGCGCCGCGCGCATCGGGCCGACCGTGTGGGAGGAGGACGGGCCGATGCCGATGGAGAAGAGGTCGAAGACGGAGATGGCCACTGGCGGACTCCCTTGTCTGCTCGTGGGGTGGAGAGGGGGCAGGGGTGTGATCAAAACGGGGGATGTGCGGATTTTGTCCGGCAGACGAGCGTAACGCGTGGAGATGAACGGTTCGCCTCCCGGACGGGGCCGTCAGGCGTGAGCCGGATCGCGTTCCGGTGCCGGATTCCGGTCATGAAAAGGGCCCGGCCTTGTGGAGAACAAGGCCGGGCCCCCGAAACCGTGCCTAGAGCGACGGGTACAGCGGGAACTTCGCGGCCAGGGCCGAGACGCGCGCCTTGAGGTCGGCGGCGTCGTAGCTCGGCTTCAGCGCCTGCGCGATGATCTCGGCGACCTCGGTGAAGGCCTCGGCGTCGAAACCGCGGGTCGCGAGGGCCGGCGTGCCGATCCGCAGACCCGAGGTGACCATCGGCGGCCGCGGGTCGTTCGGGATGGCGTTGCGGTTGACCGTGATGCCGACCTCGTGGAGGCGGTCCTCGGCCTGCTGGCCGTCCAGCTCCGAGTTGCGCAGGTCGACCAGGACCAGGTGCACGTCGGTGCCGCCGGTGAGGACGTCCACGCCCACGGCCTTGACGTCGTCCTGGACCAGGCGGGCGGCGAGGATCTTCGCGCCCTCCAGGGTCCGCTCCTGGCGCTCCTTGAACTCCGGCGAGGCCGCGACCTTGAAGGAGACGGCCTTGGCCGCGATCACGTGCTCCAGCGGACCGCCCTGCTGGCCCGGGAAGACCGCGGAGTTGATCTTCTTGGCCAGCTCCTGCGTCGACAGGATGACGCCGCCGCGCGGACCGCCGAGGGTCTTGTGCGTGGTGGTGGTGACCACGTGGGCGTGCGGCACCGGGTTCGGGTGCAGGCCCGCGGCGACCAGGCCCGCGAAGTGCGCCATGTCGACCATCAGGTACGCGCCGACCTCGTCCGCGATCCGGCGGAACGCGGCGAAGTCCAGCTGGCGCGGGTACGCGGACCAGCCGGCGACGATCAGCTGCGGCTTGGACTCCTTGGCGAGGCGCTCGACCTCGGCCATGTCGACCTGGCCGTCCTCGCCGACGTGGTACGGGACCACGTTGTAGAGCTTGCCGGAGAAGTTGATCTTCATGCCGTGGGTCAGGTGACCGCCGTGGGCCAGGTTCAGGCCCATGATCGTGTCGCCCGGCTTCAGCAGCGCGAACATCGCGGCGGCGTTGGCCTGCGCGCCCGAGTGCGGCTGGACGTTCGCGGCCTCGGCGCCGAAGAGCGCCTTGATGCGGTCGATCGCGATCTGCTCGACCACGTCGACGTGCTCGCAGCCGCCGTAGTAGCGGCGGCCCGGGTAGCCCTCGGCGTACTTGTTGGTCAGGACCGAGCCCTGGGCCTCCATGACGGCGACCGGAGCGAAGTTCTCCGACGCGATCATTTCCAGGGTCGACTGCTGGCGCACGAGCTCCGCGTCGACGGCGGCGGCGACGTCGGGGTCGAGCTCGTGGAGGGGGGTGTTCAGAACGGACATTCAGGGCCCCTGGGGTGTCAGTTGTCGGAGTGGGTGAGCGCGGCGTACTCGTCGGCGGAGAGCGCGTCCTTCGGCTCCTCCGACAGGCGCACCTTGAACAGCCAGCCACCCTCGAACGGGGCGGAGTTCACCAGCGACGGGTCGTCCACGACGTCCTGGTTGAACTCGGTGATCTCACCGGAGACGGGGGAGTACAGGTCGCTGACCGACTTGGTCGACTCCAGCTCGCCACAGGTCTCGCCCTCGGTGACGGTCTCGCCGACCTCGGGGAGCTGGGCGTAGACGACGTCACCGAGCGCGTTGGCCGCGAACTCCGTGATGCCGACCGTGGCGACGCCGTCCTCGGCGGCCGACAGCCACTCGTGCTCCTTGGTGTAACGCAGCTGCTGGGGGTTGCTCATGACCTGATTCTCCTGGATGCGGGGAGGTGGATACGAACGGTGGTCTTGCGTGCTGAGACGGGGGGACCCGGTACGAGGGTTACTTCTGCCGCTTGTAGAAGGGCAGGGCCACGACCTCGTACGGCTCATGCGTACCGCGAATGTCGACGCCGACGCCGGAGGTGCCGGGCGCGGCGTGCTCCGCGTCGACGTACGCCATCGCGATCGGCTTGCCCAGCGTCGGGGAGGGGGCGCCGGAGGTCACCTCGCCGATGACCTCGCCGCCCGCGACGACGGGGAAGCCGGCACGCGGGACGCGGCGGCCTTCGGCGACCAGGCCGACCAGCTTGCGCGGCGGCTTGGTGGCGGCGACCTCGGCGGCGGCCTCCAGGGCGGCGCGGCCGACGAAGTCGCCCTCCTTCTCGAACTTCACGACCCGGCCCAGCCCGGCGTCGAAGGGGGTCAGCGCGGTGGTCAGCTCGTGCCCGTACAGCGGCATGCCCGCCTCCAGGCGCAGCGTGTCGCGGCAGGACAGGCCGGCCGGCACCAGACCGGCGTCCTCGCCCGCCTCGGTCAGCGCCTGCCACAGCTCCACGGCGTGCTCGGGGGAGACGAACAGCTCGAAGCCGTCCTCACCCGTGTAGCCGGTGCGGGCGATCAGCGCGGGCACGCCCGCGACGGTGCCCGGCAGGCCGGCGTAGTACTTCAGGCCGTCCAGGTCGGCGTCCGTGAGGGACTTCAGGATGCCGGGGGACTCCGGGCCCTGGACGGCGATCAGCGCGTACGCGTCACGGTCGTCGCGGACCTCGGTGTCGAAGCCGGCCGCGCGCTCGGTGAGCGCGTCCAGCACGACCTGGGCGTTGGAGGCGTTGGCGACGACCATGTACTCGGTCTCGCCGAGGCGGTAGACGATCAGGTCGTCGACGATCCCGCCGTCCTCCTGGCAGATGTGCGTGTAGCGGGCGCGGCCGACGCCGACGGTGGAGATGTTCCCGACGAGCGCGTAGTCCAGCGCCTTCACGGCCTCCGGGCCGGTCAGGGTGATCTCACCCATGTGGGACAGGTCGAAGAGGCCGGCCTTGGTGCGTACGGCGTTGTGCTCGTCGCGCTCACTGGCGTAGCGCAGCGGCATGTCCCAGCCCGCGAAGTCGGTCATGGTCGCACCGAGCGAGCGGTGCAGCGCGTCGAGCGCGGTCAGGCGGGGGGCAGTGCTCATGGGTGTGGCTCCCGGGTCCCAGGGCATGACATGACGAGGAGGTTCCTCCCCATCTGTCATCGGAACCTGAGAGGTTCGCCGAGAGTTCCCGGAGGGGGAACGCCGACTTGCACCTTGGGTGGAGCACGCGCCGGGCGGCCGTCGGGGACGGACGCGGCGGGGCTCGCTTTTCAGATCTGCCTCATCCACGCGGTACGGGGCCTGAGAGATTCAAGGGAGGTACTTGCTCCTTCGGCGCCCGGGCACGGCCTCGCGGCCTGCCGGGACTCTCCCGCGCGGATTCAAGCGGCCGGTATGCAGTTTGGTGTCCAGATGGCGCACATCATTGCACGGGACGGGCGGGGGAGGGCAGTGGGGCCCGGAAGAACGTGCGGTCCGGACGGGGCCGGCCGTCCGCGCTGTGGAACGCCCGGCCGCAACCGGGGCCGTCGGATTACCGTCTCTTTACATTCAGTGGGCATGGGGCCCTCGCGGCCCGATTCGGGGGAGACGATCACTGTGCGGAGACTCGGAGTGGCGACGACTACAGGCGCGGTCGGGGCGGCCCCGGAGCGGCGGAACACCGCCCGGCCCGCGCCGGCCGCCGGCGGACCCGTCCGCGACCTGCGCGGACGGCCCGCGCGGCCGCACCGGCTGAGGTACGCCGCCGGGGACATCGTGGTGGTGTCCGGGCTGCCCGGCGGCGGCAAGAGCACCCTGATCAAGCGGGCCGCCGAAGCCGCCATCGACTCGCAGGACACCCGCGAGCGCTGGGAGCGCCGGATGCCGTCCGGGCTGCCGTACGCGGTGTACCGGCCGCTGGTCCGCGCCGCGCACTACGGGGGGCTGTGGCGCGAGCTGCGCTCCGGCGCCTCTGTGGTGGTCCACGACTGCGGCACCCAGCCGTGGGTGCGGGGCCTGCTGGCCGCCGTCGCCCGGCGGCGGGGGCGGGGGCTGCACCTGCTGCTGCTGGACACCACCCCCGAGGAGGCGCTGTCCGGGCAGGCGGTCCGGGGGCGGCGGGTGTCGGCGTACGCCTTCGCGCGGCACCGGGGGGCGGTGTCCCGCCTCCTGCGCTCCGCGGAAGCCGGGCGCACCCCGCGCGGCTGCGCCTCGGTCACCCTCCTGGACCGGCCGTCGGCCGCCGCCCTGACCCGGATCACGTTCGGCCCCTGACCCCGTTGCGCTCAATCGCCGCGCGGGCTGGAGAATCCAGCCTCGCCGGCGTTTGAGGCGCGGGGGTCTGGGGGCGGAGCCCCCAGGGGGTCCGGGGCAGCGCCCCGGGGAACGGGCGAAGGGCGGGGCGGGGAGCAGCCCGCGCAGCGGCAGCCCGCGCGGCGGACCGGGGCGCCACGGCGGCCCCGCCCCCGATAGCCTCGGGGTCACACAAGGGCGGAACCACACGGAGGCACGGGCAGATGCAGGCGCAAGGCAACGGCTGGCCGGCGAACGAGTTGGAGCAGGTGCTCGGGGCGGCGCTCGGCCTGCCGGACGCGGGCCCGCGGATCATGGACGCGCTCGGCCGCAGCCAGGTCTGGGTGCCGCTCCCCAACGGCGGCGGGCCCGACAGCGCCTCCCTCGACCTCCCCACGATGCTGATCGACGGAGCCGCGTACGTACCCGTCTACAGCTCCGAGGCCCAGTTCCGCATCGCCGCCGGCCCCGCCATGGACTTCGCGGTCGCCCCCGCCGTCGAGTTCGCCCGCGGCCTGCCCCCGCAGCTCGGCATCGCCGTGAACCCCGAGGGCGCCGTCGGGGTCCCGCTCCCCCCGGCCGCCGTCGCGGAGCTCTGCCGCGCCGGCCGCACCGAGCTCGACGGTCCGGCCGGCGGAGCCCGGGTCCGGCTCTTCGAGCCCGACTGGCAGGACGACCCGGTCGACTTCCTCGCCGCCGCGGCCGAGGAGTTCCGGGCCACCGGGGCCGTCGCCGCCGCCCACCGCTGCCTCGCCAGCGTCGAGGGCGGCGACCCCCAGCTCTACATCGGCGTCCGCCTGCTGGGATGGGATCCCGAGTCGCGCAGCGCCCCGCTGGAGGCGCTCGGCCGCGCCCTGGGCCGCGTACCGGCGCCCTGGCCGGTGCAGTTGATCCTGCTGGACGCCGCCGAGGACCCGGTCACGGAGTGGATTCGTGAGCGCGTACGCCCCTTCTACCTCCCGTAGCGCCGCTTAAGCTGGTCGGGACGTGTGGACGACGGGCGGACGAAGACGAAGAGGGGTACCGGGTGAGTGCGTCAGGCACGGCCGCGGCCGGGCAGGTCGAGCACATGCTGCGCCAGGTGACTCCCGGGCGCTATGAGAGCTATGAGTCATTCCTGCACGCCCTCGCCGAGGGCAGGCTGTGGATGCTCCTGTGGCAGGGGCAGCCGGGCTCACCGGACGCCCAGTACGGCGGCATGGAGGTCGAGGGGCTGGGCTACGCCCCCTGCGTGACCTCCCCGCAGGAGCTGGCCGCGAGCGGCTGGAACCGCGGCTACGAGGTGGTCACGGGCCGGGACATCGCCCGCGCCCTCTACCCGGACCGCTGGGGGCTGTGGGTCAACCCGCACGCCCAGGGCGGCGGTCTCGGCATCCCCTGGGCCGACCTGCGCCGGGTCGCCACCGGCCTGGACCGGATGCCGGCGGGGCCGCTGCGGCTGTCCGAGCCGTCCCTGGAGCTCCCGCAGTTCTACGGGCTGCTGACCCAGCACGCGCACCGCACGCCGGCCGTGAGGTCGCTGCGCCGCGCCTGGGTGCAGCCCTCGCTGGGGTCCGCGTACCTCGCGGTCGGGCTCGACCTGTACGACGCCTCGCCGCCCGCGCTGGAGTCCGTGCGCGAGATGATGCGCCAGTCGGTCGGCGCCGTGCCCGAGGGGGTCCCGGTGTGCACGGTCGCGCTCGCGGACGAGCACGACCCGGTGGCGATGTGGCTGCGCGCGCAGACCCGGCCCTTCTACGACCGCGAGGGGCAGGCGGCCGCCTACTGAGCCCCCGCGGGCGCTGCGGGGACGCGTTCCCCGAGCTTCCTACAGGGATTGCCGGGGTGCGCCCGCACTCTGGGACGACCCCCTCCGACGGACACCAGGCCGCCGGGAACCACGGTTCCCGGCGGCCTTCGTCTTGTCCGGATTTCGCCGCAGGTGGGCGCCCAATTGGCGCACTCCTCCCCGGAGTTGGCCGTGATGTCCGTTTGCGTACCGAACGGACGGTCTTGCTCCGCTGAGCCGTGAGCGGAGTCCGGATAACGGGAACCCCGGCGTCAGATCACGGTTGCGCATCCATTCATCTGCGGGTCTGGCGGCTGGTCGAGCGCCCGATGAAGACTCCCCACCCAAGAGCCGGTCAGTCCTCCAGGACGCGGTTCGGCACGTGGACCTCGCCGCTCGTCCCGACGCGGCGCTTCCGCACTTCCCGCACCTCAGCTGCACCGCACCGCACGCACCGCACCCTGCTCCACCCACAGCACGGCCGCACTGCCAGCACAGCCAGCACCTCGCACCTCGTACGCGTTCACGTGCCCCGAGCACTGGAGCGCCACTCCGCACCAACGCCGCCACAGCGGCGGGCATGGGCCGACCCACAGGTCGGCCGAGAGGGGTCCCCACCACGATGACGGCACCACTGCACGACACGGACGCGGAAACGCCCGCACCCGTGTCCGTAGCCGAAGTCCCTGCCAAGGCCATCGAAGGCCGCTCGCCCGGCCGCATCGCCTGGATGCGGCTCAAGCGCGACAAGGTCGCGCTGACCGGCGGCGTGATCGTGATCCTCCTGATCCTGGTGGCGGTCTTCGCGCCGCTGATCGTGAGCCTGCTGGGCCACGACCCCAACGAGTTCCACGAGGACATGATCGATCCGGACCTGGGCACGCCGCTCGGATCCTTCGGCGGCATCAGCTCCGACTTCCTGCTGGGCGTCGAACCGACCAACGGGCGCGACGTGTTCAGCCGGATCGTCTACGGCGCCCGCATCTCGCTGGTCGTCGCCTTCCTGGCGGCCTTCGTCTCGGTCGTCCTCGGCAGCCTCCTGGGCGCCCTCGCCGGCTTCCTCGGCGGCTGGGTGGACGGGATCATCAGCCGCCTGATGGACCTGCTGCTGGCCTTCCCCCAGCTGCTGTTCACCATCGCCCTGGTCTCCGTGGTCCCCAACTCCGTGTGGGGGTTCGAGGGTTCGGGCGTCCGGATGGGCGTGCTCATCCTCGTCATCGGCTTCTTCGGCTGGCCGTACATCGGCCGCATCGTCCGGGGCCAGACGATCTCCCTGCGGGAGCGCGAGTACGTCGAGGCGGCGCGCAGCCTCGGAGCCGGGCGCGGCTACATCCTCCTCAAGGAGCTGCTGCCGAACCTGGTCGCGCCGATCCTCGTGTACGCCACGCTGATCATCCCGACCAACATCCTGACCGAAGCGGCCCTCAGCTTCCTGGGTGCCGGCGTCAAGCCGCCCACCGCTTCCTGGGGAAAGATGCTCTCCGACGCCGTCCCCATCTACCAGGACGACCCCATGTACATGGTGGTTCCCGGTATGACGATCTTCATCACCGTCCTGGCGTTCAACCTCTTCGGGGACGGGCTGCGTGACGCACTCGACCCCAAGGGCAGCTGAACCGCTTCTTCGATTCACCACCTATGGAGGTTGGACAACGTGACCCGCAGAAAGCAGGCCCTCGCGATCACCGCTGTGATCGCCGCGCTCTCGATGACCGCCGCGTGCGGTGACAACGGGGCGAAGAAGGACGACAAGGCCGACGGCGACAGCGGCAAGGGCTACAGCGGCGCCGCCACCGCCGTGATCAACCCCTCCGACGCCAAGGGCGGCGAGCTCAAGCTCTGGTCCCCGCAGGACGTCGACTACCTCGACCCGGCGCGCGCCTACTACGGCTTCGTCTGGAACATGCAGCGCCTCTACGTCCGCAGCCTGCTGGCCTACGACGCCAAGCCGGGCAAGGACGGAACGAAGGTCGTCCCCGACCTCGCCGAGGCCCTGCCGGTCATCAGCAACGACGGCAAGACCTACACCCTGAAGCTCAAGGACGGGGTGAAGTTCGAGGACGGTACGCCGATCACCTCGAAGGACATCAAGTACGGCGTCGAGCGCGTCTTCGCGCAGGACGTCCTGTCCGGCGGTCCGACCTACCTGATCGACCTCCTGGACCAGGGCCAGAAGTACCCCGGCCCGTACAAGGACACCGACCCGAACAAGATGGGTCTGAAGACCGTCGAGACGCCGGACGACAAGACGATCGTCTTCAACCTGGCGAGCGCGAACTCCGACTTCAGCTACCTGCTGGCCATGCCGTCCTCCTCGCCGGTCCCGGCGGGCAAGGACACGGGTGCCACGTACACCAACAAGCCCATATCCACGGGCCCCTACAAGGTCGAGAGCTTCACCGCCGGCAAGGGCGCGACCTTCGTCCGCAACGAGAACTGGGACCCGAAGACGGACCCGATCCGCAAGGGTCTGCCGGACAAGGTCTCCTTCACGGTCACCACCAACCCGGACGACATGGACCAGCGCCTGCTCTCGGGCGACATCGACATGGCCGTCGACGGCACCGGTGTCCAGCAGGCCGCGAAGAACAAGATCCTCAAGGACGAGAAGCTCAAGGCCAACGCGGACAACCCGTTCACGGGCTACATCCGCTACTTCGCCTTCCCGCAGACGGTCGCGCCGTTCGACAACATCGAGTGCCGCAAGGCCGTCATCTACGCGGCCGACCCGAAGTCCCTCCAGACCGCCCGCGGCGGCCCGACCAGCGGTGACCTCGGCGCGAACATGCTGCCGGCCGGCGTCCCCGGCTCAGACAAGGCCTACGACCCCTTCAGCCTGACGAAGGGCAAGCCGCAGGAGGCCAAGGCCAAGGCGGCCCTCAAGGCCTGTGGCAAGCCCGACGGCTTCGAGACCGTCATCGCCGTGCGCAACAACCGCGCCCCCGAGGTGAAGACGGCCGAGTCCCTGCAGGCCTCGCTCGCCAAGGTCGGCATCAAGGCGACGATCGACCAGTTCGACGGCAAGCTCTCCTCCTCCACGATCGGTTCGCCCGAGAACGTGAAGAAGAAGGGCTACGGCATCATCGTCATGGGCTGGGGCGCCGACTACAACTCCGGCGCGGGCTTCCTGCAGCCGCTGGTCGACGGATCGTTCATCCTGCCGAACGGCAACAACAACTACACCGAGGTCAACGACACGGAGATCAACGGCCTGTTCGACAAGGCCGCTGCCGCCGCGACCCCGGAGGCTGCCGCTCCGTTCTACACGGAGATCAACAAGAAGGTCATGGACAAGGCGCTCTACCTGCCGATCAACTTCGACAAGGCCCTCGTCTACCACAACCCGCGCCTGACGAACGTCTTCTTCAACGAGTCCTTCGGCAAGATCGACCTCGCCACCGTGGGCATCAAGCAGTAGCAGCAGGCGGCCCGGCCGACCGCCGGGCACGCAACCCGCAACTCAGCACGTAAGTAAGTGCCTTCACCGCACATGCGCTAGTCCGAAGGGCAGGTGAAGGCCGCAGGCGCTGGCCGCCGTCCCCACGAGGGGCGGCGGCCACCAGCCCCGGGCGGCCGACTGCAGTGCTCGTCTACCTCATACGGCGGCTGTTCAACGTCGCCGCCACGCTGCTGGTGGTCTCCGTGGTCACCTTCGGCATCTTCTTCGCGGTCCCGAAGCTGACCGGCAGCGATCCCGCGCTCATGTACGCAGGCCGGGAGACCAACGAGACCGCCCTGGCGGGCATCCGCGTGAAGATGGGCTTCGACAAGCCCATCTCCGAGCAGTACCTGCTCTTCGTCAAGGGCATCTTCGCCGGCCGCGACTACGACGGCGGCACCGAGATCACCCACTGTGCGGCCCCCTGCTTCGGCTACTCCTTCAAGACCGAGGCGCCCGTCTGGGAGACCATGATGGACCGCATCCCGGTCACCCTCTCGCTCGCCCTCGGGGCGGCCGTGCTCTGGGTGATCGCCGGCGTCGCCACGGGCGTGATCTCCGCACTCAAACGCCGCACCGCCGTCGACCGCACCGTCATGGTCGGCGCGCTCGCCGGCGTCTCCCTGCCGATCTTCTTCACCGGCATGGTGGCTCCCGCGATCTTCGTCTACAGCCTCGGCTGGCTGGACGTCTCCAACTACAAGCCCCTGACCGAGGATCCGCTGGCCTGGCTCAACAGCATGATCCTGCCCTGGGTCACCCTGGCCTTCCTCTTCGCCGCGACCTACGCCCGCATCACCCGGGCGACCATGCTGGAGGTCATGGGCGAGGACTACATCCGCACCGCCCGCGCCAAGGGCCTCAAGGAGGGCGTGGTCATCCGCAAGCACGCCCTGCGCTCCACGCTCACCCCGGTCGTCACCATGTTCGGCCTGGACCTCGGCGGCCTCCTCGGCGGCGCGGTGCTCACCGAGACCACCTTCAACTTCCAGGGCCTGGGCACGGCCGCAGTGGCCGCCATCAGCGCCGGCGACCTTCCCGTGATCATGGGCGTCACCCTGCTCGCCGCCCTGTTCGTGGTCCTCGCCAACCTGATC
The DNA here is from genome assembly GCF_056434525.1 of Streptomyces sp. NPDC044002. Classification (NCBI taxonomy): domain Bacteria; kingdom Bacillati; phylum Actinomycetota; class Actinomycetes; order Kitasatosporales; family Streptomycetaceae; genus Streptomyces; species Streptomyces sp. NPDC044002. The sequence continues at coordinate 2,505 of NZ_JBWKEZ010000020.1, read as the reverse complement.
GTGGACCTGCTGTACGCCGTCATCGACCCGCGCGTGAGGCTGACGTGACCAAGAACGATTCCGACCAGCCGGCCTTCGTGCCCGAGCAGGGCGGCGCGCCCGACGCGGCCCCCTTCCTCTCCGTGCGCGACCTCAAGGTCCACTTCCCGACCGACGACGGCCTGGTCAAGTCCGTGGACGGCCTCACCTTCGACCTGGAGCGCGGCAAGACCCTCGGCATCGTCGGCGAGTCCGGCTCCGGCAAGTCGGTGACCTCGCTGGCCATCATGGGCCTGCACCGCACCGGCAACGCCCGCAGCCGCCCGAACATCTCCGGCGAGGTCGTGCTCGACGGCGAGGACCTGGTCAGCGCCGACGCCGACCACGTGCGCCGGCTCCGCGGCCGCAAGATGGCGATGGTCTTCCAGGACCCGCTGTCCGCGATGCACCCGTACTACTCGGTCGGCAAGCAGATCGTCGAGGCGTACCGGACCCACCACGACGTCGACAAGAAGAAGGCCCGCGCCCGCGCCGTCGAGATGCTCGACCGCGTCGGCATCCCGGAGCCCCACCGGCGCGTGGACGCGTACCCCCACGAGTTCTCCGGCGGCATGCGCCAGCGCGCGATGATCGCGATGGCACTCGTCAACAACCCCGAACTGCTCATCGCGGACGAGCCGACCACCGCCCTCGACGTCACCGTCCAGGCGCAGATCCTCGACCTGATCCGCGACCTGCAGAAGGAGTTCGGCTCCGCGGTCATCATGATCACGCACGACCTCGGCGTGGTCGCCGAGATGGCCGACGAGATCCTCGTGATGTACGGCGGCCGGTGCGTCGAGCGCGGCACCGCCGAGAAGGTCTTCTACGAGCCCCGCCACCCCTACACCTGGGGACTGCTCGGCTCCATGCCGCGCATCGACCGCGACCAGACCGAGCGGCTGATCCCGGTCAAGGGCTCGCCGCCCAGCCTCATCAACATCCCGAGCGGCTGCGCGTTCAACCCCCGGTGCCCCTACGCCGACGTGCCCAAGGGGGGCATCACCCGCACCCAGCGGCCCGAGCTGACCCAGGACGACAGCCGGCACTGGTCCGCCTGCCACATGTCGCAGGAGGAGCGGACCCGGATCTGGACCGAAGAGATTGCGCCGAAGCTGTGACGGACATGAAGAAGGACACCGACACCGCCGCCCAGGACGCGGCGGCGGGTACGGCCGTGGCCGAGGCGGAGCCGCTGCTGAAGGTCACCGGCCTGGTCAAGCACTTCCCCATCAACAAGGGGCTGCTGCGCCGGCAGACCGCCGCCGTCAAGGCCGTCGACGGGATCGACTTCGACGTCCGCCGGGGTGAGACCCTCGGCGTCGTCGGCGAGTCCGGCTGCGGCAAGTCGACGATGGGCCGCCTCATCACGCGGCTGCTGGAGCCGACCGGCGGCCGGATCGAGTTCGAGGGCAAGGACATCACCCACCTCGGCGTGGCCGGCATGCGCCCGCTGCGCCGCGACGTGCAGATGATCTTCCAGGACCCGTACGGCTCCCTGAACCCGCGCCACACGGTCGGCGCGATCGTCTCGGCCCCCTTCAAGCTCCAGGGCGTCACGCCCGAGGGCGGCGTCAAGAAGGAGGTCCAGCGCCTGCTCTCGCTCGTCGGCCTGAACCCGGAGCACTACAACCGCTACCCGCACGAGTTCTCCGGCGGCCAGCGCCAGCGCATCGGCATCGCCCGCGCCCTGGCGCTGAAGCCGAAGCTGGTCGTCGCGGACGAGCCGGTGTCGGCGCTGGACGTGTCGATCCAGGCGCAGGTGGTCAACCTGCTGGACGACCTCCAGCAGGAGCTCGGCCTGACGTACGTGATCATTGCGCACGACCTGTCGGTCATCCGGCACGTCTCGGACCGCATCGCGGTGATGTACCTCGGCAAGATCGTGGAGCTGGCGGACCGCAAGTCGCTGTACGAGACCCCGATGCACCCGTACACGAACGCCCTGCTGTCCGCCGTCCCCGTCCCGGACCCGAGGCGGCGCGGGGCGAAGAGCGGCCGCATCCTGCTCAAGGGAGACGTCCCCTCGCCGATCTCCCCGCCGGCCGGCTGCCGCTTCCACACGCGGTGCTGGAAGGCGACGGAGCTGTGCGCGAAGCAGGATCCGCCGCTGCTGACGATCAAGCCGGGCCACCAGACGGCCTGCCACCACCCGGAAAACGCCCCTGCTCCTTCTTGATGCGCCGCACTCCTTTTGGACGCGCCGCGCCCCCTTTTGACGCGCCGCTCGCGCGGTGCGGCGCCGGGGCGCCTTACCGGCTTCGCGCCGCTGCGCCGGACTCCGTCCGTCGGGGCCGGGGCGGGGCCGGTTCGCGTGGCCGGTGCCGGTGGGTCGTCTGCGGGTAGGTGGGCCGCTGCGCGGGGCGAGGGTCCCCTACCCGCCCTTCCACCGTTCCCAGGGGCGCTGCCCCTGACCCCGGTACGGGCGCTGCGCGCCCGTCGCCTCAAACGCCGGCGGGGCTATTCATAGCCCCGCCGGCGTTTGAG
>NZ_JBWKEZ010000019.1:0-117735 GCF_056434525.1 Streptomyces sp. NPDC044002 | reverse complement strand
CTCAAACGCCGGCGGGGCTATCTATAGCCCCGCCGGCGTTTGAGGCGCGGGGGTCTGGGGGCGGAGCCCCCAGGGAACGGGCGAAGGGCGGGGCGGGGAGCAGCCCGCGCAGTGGCACACCGGCCCCAGCCCCCGCACTCCCACCCGGAGGGGTCCGGTGCGGCGCCTCAGGCAGGACCCGGGCTGGCCTTGAGGGCGAGCCAGAGCTCCATGCGGACGTCCGGGTCGTCCAGGGAGCGGCCGAGGATCTCCTCGACGCGCTTCATCCGGTAGCGCAGGGTGTGCCGGTGCACGCCGAGGTCGGCGGCGGCGGCGTCCCACTGCCCGTGGCGGGAGAGCCACGCCTGGAGGGAGGCGACCAGGTCGCCGCGGCCGGTCGCGTCGTGCTCCCGCAGGGCCCGCAGGGTGCCGTCCGCGAAGGCGCGTACGGCGTCGTCGGCGAGCAGCGGCAGGACCGACCCCGCCGCGAGGTCCTCGTGCTCGACCAGCGCCCGCCCCCGCCGCCGGGCCACGGCCAGCGCCTGGTCGGCCTGCTTGAAGGCGGCCGCCACCCCCGCCGGGCCGGCCGCCGCCGACAGGCCGACCACCAGTTCGTCGGGCTCCGGCCCGGTCGTCTCCCGGCCGCGCCGGGACTCCAGGGCCTCCGCGTGATCCGCGCACGCCTGCACCGCCGAGCCCCCGTCGGCGGCCAGCACCACCAGCCGGCCCGGCTCGGGGACCACCAGCAGCGTCTCCCCGGTCCTGGCCGCCGCCGACTCCACCGCGTCGGCCAGCAGCGCCAGCCCCTCCGGCTGGGCGGTGCCCGGCAGCGCCGGCTCGGCGACGACGATCCGGAACGGTGCCTCCAGCAGTGCCCCGTACAGGTCCCCGGCCACGGTCCGGGCGTGCTCGGGCTCCCCCTCCAGCAGCATCCGCAGCACGGCCGCGCCGAGCCGGGACTCCGCGTCGTGCAGCGACCGGGAGCGCTCGGTGGTCAGGGTCAGCAGCGCGACGGCGGAGTGCACCGCGTACCGCTCGGCGGTGCCGAGCGGGGCCGCCGTCCCGACCGCGAGGGCGCCCCTGGCCCGCCGCCCGGTGCCGAGGGACTGGAGCTCGACCCGGTCCTCCGCGCCGCCCACCACCGCGCTCGCCGGCGCGGGCCGCTCCCGCAGCCGCTCCACGTCGGGGGTGAGCCGGGCGGCCCGGCGCGCCGCCCAGTCGGGGGCGGCGGCGACGACGGCGCCGGAGGTGTCGTACAGCGCGGCCCAGCCGTGCACGTGGGCCGCCAGCTTCGCCAGCAGGTCGGCCGGACCGTCGGCGGAGAGCGCGGCCCGGGTCAGCTCCCGCTGCGCCTCGAAGCCGGCGGTCACGGCCCGGTACTGGTCGGCGGCCAGGGCGGCGGAGACGGCCTTGCTGATGGCGAGGAACGGGGTCCGCCGGGGCACCTCCAGCAGCGGCAGGTCCTCCTCGCGGGCGGCCTGGAGCAGCGCTTCGGGGATGGCCTCGTAGTTGACCCCGACGGCGAAGCCGATGCCGACGACCCCGGCGGCGGCCAGCCGGCGTACGTAGCGGCGCATCTCCTCGCGGTCGTCCGCGTCCAGCTTCATCGCGGTGACGAGCAGCAGCTCGCCGCCCTCCATGTACGGGACGGGGTCGGCGAGCTCGCTGACGTGCGCCCAGCGCACGGGGGTGTCCAGGCGGTCCTCCCCGGCCCGGACGGTGAGCTTCAGCGCCGAGTGCTGGACGAGCGAGGCGAGGGTGAGCGGCATCGGTTTCCAGACGGGAGGGCGGGAGGAGGGGGACCGGCACGGGTTTTCGCCATGTCGTACGAACGGCCCCTTTCGATTCTGCCACCCCGTACGGGTCCCCTCAGCCGGTTCCCGACAGCCGGAGCAGCAGCGGGGCGGCTCGTTCACCCCGGACGGAGGTCAGCGACAGCACCGCACAGCCGGGCGGAACGGCGTGCGCCAGCTCGGAGGCGGACCAGCGCTCGCGCTCGACCTGGCGCACGGTGACGGCGTCGGTGGTCACGGCCTTGCCGGTGACCAGCTTGCGGAAGGCGTGGATGGCCCGGGTGAGCGGCTGGTCGGCGAAGACCGTGCGGTGGGTGACGTCCCGGGTCTCGACCCACTCGGTGCCCCAGGCCTCGGCGAAGCGCTGCCCGTCCCAGGTGGTGACCCCGGAGAAGGCCATCCGGCAGCCGACCGCGCCGAGCAGCGGCGTGCGCAGGGGTTCCGGTACGTCGTCCAGGGTGCGCAGGGTCAGCAGCACCCCGGCGTTGGCCGACCTCAGCCGCTGCACGCCCCGGACGGTCTCCGGGGTCAGGGTGTGCGAGGCGTCGTCCAGGGCGAGGAAGGCGAACAGCGAGCGGTCGGCGCGGGCCGCGGCGGCCGCGTTGAACTGGGCGAGGAGCAGCCGGGCCAGCATCCGGGAGGCGTCGGCGTGCGCGCGCTCGGGGAGGTCGACGCGGACCCGGACGGGGTGTTCGAGGGCGCGCAGCGAGAAGGGGCGCCCGCGTCGCTCGGAGCCGCCGACGACGGCCCCGACGTCGAAGAAGCCGCTGAACGCCGGCCGGTCGAGCAGGGCGGCACGGTCGGCGAGGGCCGGGCCGGGGTCGCCCGGGGCGCCCTGCTGGCGCAGGCGCGCGTCGAGCTCGCGGAGCATGGCCTGCCGGCCGGTGCCCTCCAGTGCCTGGCGGAGCGCGGTGAGGGCGGAGGGCACTCCGTCGAGGAGCTCGCGCAGTTCGGGTACGGCGGGGAAGCGGCCGTAGGCCTCGCGGAAGGGGCCGATCAGCTGGGCGAGGGTGGTCGCGGCGCGGCGTACGTCGATGCCGGGGACGTCTCCGACGAAGGCCTCGGCGAGGAGGCCGGCGGCCTCGTCGGGGTCGGCGGTGCCGCCGTAGAGGTCGAGGTCGTGGACGGAGGCGGGGTCGCCGACGCGGACGACGATGTCGTAGGCGTCGTCGGGGCCGAGCCGGGAGCCGGCCGCGCCGACGGCGACGACGGCGGCCTGCCCGGCCAGTGCCTGGAGCGCGAGCGACTCGACGACGGGCCGCACGAGGCGGGCGGTCTTGCCGGTGCCGGAGGGGCCGACGGCCAGCAGGGAGGTCCCGAGCACCCCGGGGTCGAGGGCGAGCCCGGTGCCGCGGCGGGGGTAGGGGTTGCGTTCCCCGTCCTCGACGGTGCCGAGCAGCACCTGCCGGGTGAGCAGGTCGTGGCGGGCGGCGCGGACCGGCAGGTCGCGGTCGCCGGAGGGGTGCACGCAGGCGCCGGCGCCCTTGTCCCTCACGGCGTCGTCGAAGGCCCGCAGCCGGGTCGGGTCGGCCCGCACGGACTCCCAGGCCCGCCGGATCCGGGCGAAGTCGACGTCGTTCATCCCCCCACCCCCGGCCTCCCGCCCCAACCGCTCGGCCGCCTCGACCAGTCCCGCCGCCCGCACCTCGGGCCAGTCGGCGGGGCCAGGGGACGAGTCCGGCTCGACCGGACGCGTTTGTGCGGACCGGGTGCCCCGGGACGTCCGTGTGGTGCCGGCAGGTCGGTGCAGCGCGGGCCACAGGAAGGCGAGGACGATGAGCACAGTGATGACCGTGTCCGCCTGGGCCATGGTGGCCTCGTTGCCGTTCCCGTCGCCGGGCACGAGGGGCAGCAACGGATACACGACGAGCCCGATCGGCAGTGAATACTGCGCCACCAGCCAGAGCGTGATCAGACAAGCGCCGGCAACCGTCCCCGCTTGGACCAATCGGCCGCGTGCGACGACCACACGTCGCCACGCCTTCGCCCAGGCGCCGAGGCGCCCGAATCCGTAGAGCAGGGCGGCGTCGAAGAGGAGCTCGTAGAGCGGCTGGGCCACCTCGCCGCCGGTCCCCTTGACGGCTGCGCCGGTGAGCGGGGCCCACCATTCGTCCGGAGTGAAGAGCTTGAGCGGCACGGTCCAGTACGGGATGTAGCCGTTGCGCATCAGCGACCACACGAGCACGCAGGCCAGGGCCGAGATGGCGGCACCGCTGATCAGAGAACGGTCCGAGGCCTCCTCGGGTTCTTCTTCGGCGCGCGGCACATGCCCGAACCGCCACACCCCCGGATCGGCCGTCGGCCGCCCGGTGCGCAGCCAGTCCGTGAACGGTGTCCCGACCGTCGGCGCGTGCTGCGGCTTCGGCGGGGTGCCGAGGGGTGGTGGCGGGCCCGCCGGCCGGGGGACGTGGCCCTCGCGGGTCGACTGTCCGTCGTGCGTGCCCTCGGTGTTCATGAAACCCCTGCCCCCTGCCCGTTCCAACGCGCCGCGGCGCTCAATCTAGTGCCCGGCCAGGCGTTCCGCGGGACACGCGCCGGTTCCTTCCTATGGCCGTCACGGACAAGGACACGCGGGCACCACTCCCGAACGGAGCATGCCTTACCCCCTCCCCCGGGCCTAGCCTGCGGACAAAGACACAAGTGCGTCCGAAAACACCCCCCAGGAGCCCTCCATGACCGCTGTCCCGCAGGAGCGCAAGCTCGTCACCGCGATCCCCGGCCCCAAGTCGCAGGAGCTGCAGGCCCGCCGCCTCGGCACGGTGGCCGGTGGCGTGGGCTCCGTGCTTCCCGTCTTCACGAAGCGCCTGGACGGCGGCATCCTCGAGGACGTCGACGGCAACCGCATGATCGACTTCGGCTCCGGCATCGCCGTGACCTCGGTCGGCGGCTCCGCCGAGGCCGTCGTGCGCCGCGCCACCGCGCAGCTCGCCGACTTCACCCACACCTGCTTCATGGTCACGCCGTACGAGGGCTACGTCGAGGTCTGCGAGGCGCTGGCCGAGCTGACCCCGGGTGACCACGCCAAGAAGTCGGCCCTGTTCAACTCGGGCGCCGAGGCCGTCGAGAACGCCGTCAAGATCGCCCGTGCGTACACCAAGCGCCAGGCCGTCGTGGTCTTCGACCACGGCTACCACGGCCGCACGAACCTCACGATGGCGCTGACGGCGAAGAACATGCCGTACAAGCACGGCTTCGGCCCGTTCGCCCCCGAGGTCTACCGCGTCCCGGTCGCCTACGGCTACCGCTGGCCCACCGGTGCCGAGAACTGCGGCCCCGAGGCCGCCGCCCAGGCGATCGACCAGATCACCAAGCAGATCGGCGCCGAGAACGTCGCCGCGATCATCATCGAGCCGGTCCTCGGCGAGGGCGGCTTCATCGAGCCGGCCAAGGGCTTCCTGCCGGCGATCGTGAAGTTCGCCAACGACAACGGCATCGTCTTCGTCGCGGACGAGATCCAGTCCGGCTTCTGCCGCACCGGCCAGTGGTTCGCGTGTGAGGACGAGGGCATCGTCCCGGACCTGATCACCACCGCCAAGGGCATCGCCGGCGGTCTGCCGCTGGCCGCCGTGACCGGCCGCGCCGAGATCATGGACGCCCCGCACGCGGGCGGCCTGGGCGGCACCTACGGCGGCAACCCGGTGGCCTGCGCCGGTGCGCTGGGCTCCATCGAGACGATGAAGGAGCTCGACCTCAACGCCAAGGCGAAGAAGATCGAGTCCATCATGAAGTCGCGCCTGTCCGCGATGCAGGAGAAGTACGAGATCATCGGCGACATCCGCGGCCGCGGCGCCATGATCGCCATCGAGCTGGTCAAGGACCCGGAGTCGAAGACCCCGAACCCGGAGGCGGCCGGCGCCCTGGCCAAGGCCTGCCACGCCGAGGGCGTCATCGTCCTCACCTGCGGCACCTACGGCAACGTGCTCCGTTTCCTCCCGCCGATCGTCATCGGCGAGGACCTGCTGAACGAGGGCCTGGACGTCATCGAGGCCGCGTTCGCGGCCATCTGACCGAACGTTCAGTTCGAAGGACTGGAACGCTTGCTCGCGGCGCCCGCCCTCTACCACCGGTAACGGTCGGGCGCTGTGAAGAAGCTGTGGGGGGCCGATGGCGGGAGCGCGTTCCCGCTGTCGGTCCCCCTTTCGCTGGCGTACGGTTTCTGCAGATGAGTGAGACAGACCGTTCCCGGGCCACCGGGAGCGACACCGGTACCGGGCTTCCCCAGCGCCGTACTGGTCATGCGTTCGCGCACACTCCTCTCAGATCGGACGGCCGTCCGCCCCAAACCCCCCGGGGCGCACGGCAACCCGATCCGGGCGGCCGCCCCGGAACCATCCCCCCTGTTCCGGGGCGGCCGGCCATCCTCCCGACGGCCCTGTGCCTCGGCCTCTTCGCCCTGATCACCTGGCAGGTCCTGGTGTCGGGGCCGCTCCTGGTCCCGGACCACGCCCTCAGCCGCGCCCTGGTGCGCACCGTGCCCGACGCCGTCACCGAGCGCCTCGCGGACCTGGGCAACGTCCCGGTCGCCGTGCCCGTCCTCGCGCTGGCCATGGCGTACGCCGCCTGGCGCGGGCGGCGGCTCGCGGCGCTCGCGGCCGGCCTGGCGATGGCCCTGGTGCCGGCGCTGATCGTGCCCCTCAAGGCGTGGACCGCCCGCCCCGGCCCGCTGGAGCCCTGGGCGGCCGGCTACTTCCCCTCGGGCCACACGGCTACGGCCCTGACGGCGTACGTGGGCGCGGCCCTGCTGCTCTCCCCGTACACCCGGCGCCGCTGGCCGATGGCCGCCGCCCTGGTGCTGTCGGCGGCGACGGCCACGGGCCTGGTGCTGCGCGGCTTCCACTGGCCGCTCGACGTGCTGGCCAGCGTCCTGCTGTGCGTACCGCTGCTGCTGGGGGTGCGCCGGGTGGCCGGCGGCCGTCAGCGGCCGTAGTAGGCGTCGAAGTTCCGGCTGAACTCCCAGCCGCCGAAGCGGTCCCAGTTGACGGACCAGGTCATCAGGCCGCGCAGGGCGGGCCAGCTGCCGTGGGTCTGGTAGGTGCCGCAGTTCTGCTTCTTCGTCAGGCAGTCCAGGGCCTTGTTCACCTCGGCCGGCGGGGTGTGCCCGTTGCCCGCGTTGGTGGTGGCCGGGAGGCCGATGGCGACCTGGTCGGGGCGCAGCGCGGGGAAGAAGCGGGTGGCGTCGCCGGCGACGGGGAAGCCGGTGAGCAGCATGTCGGTCATGGCGATGTGGAAGTCGGCGCCGCCCATGGAGTGGTACTGGCCGTCGAGGCCCATGACCGGTCCGGAGTTGTAGTCCTGGACGTGGAGCAGGGTCAGGTCGTCGCGCAGGGCGTGGATGACGGGGAGGTAGGCGCCCGCGCGCGGGTCCTGGCCGCCCCAGGGACCTGGTCCGTAGAACTGGTGGCCCAGCTGGACGAAGAAGGTCTCGGGGGCCATGGTCAGCACGAATCCGGGGCCGTACCTGGCCTTGAGGGTCCTGATCGCGGAGATCAGGTTGGTGATCACCGGGGTGGTGGGGGTGCGGAAGTCGGTGTCCGCGGCGGCGAGGGAGAGGGAGTGGCCCTCGAAGTCGATGTCGAGGCCGTCGAGGCCGTACTCGTCGATGATCTTCGCGACGGAGGTGACGAAGGCGTCGCGGGCGGCGGTGGTGGCGAGCTGGACCTGGCCGTTCTGGCCGCCTATGGAGATCAGCACCTTCTTGCCGGCCGCCTGCCTGGCCTTGATGGCGGCCTTGAACTCGGCGGGGGTCTCGGCGCCCGGGCATTCGGTGACCGGGCAGAGCCGGAAGCGGATGTCGCCGGAGGTCACCGAGGTCGGTTCGCCGAAGGCGAGGTTGACGACGTCCCAGGAGGCGGGGACGTCGGCCATCCGGAGGTGGCCTGAGCCGTTGGCGAAGCTCGCATGGAGGTAGCCGACGAGGGCGTGGGCGGGCAGCCCGCCGCCGGGGTTCCCGCCGCCGGAGGTGGTGGTGGCGGGGACGGTGGCGCTCCTGGGCGACTCGCCCGCGGCGTTGGTCGCGCTGACCTGGAAGCCGTACGTGGTCGAGGGCGCGAGGCCGGTCACGGTGGCCGAGGTGCCGGTGACCGCGAGGGCGGGGGCGCCTTCGCGGTGGACGCGGTAGCCGGTGGCGCCTGCGGAGGCGGTCCAGGTGAGGGTGACGCTGTTCGCGGTGGCCTGGCCGGCGGTCAGGCCGGCGGGGGTCGCGGGCGGCTGGGTCTGGCCGCCGCCGGGGACGGGCCCGACGAGGGTGAGGTCGTCGGTGAGGTGGGCGCTCTGGCCGTACCAGCCGTGGGTCCAGACGGTGACGGAGGTGGTGGCGGGGCCGGTGCGGAAGGCCGTGGTGAGCTGCTTCCAGGCACCCGGGGCCTGGGTCCAGGTGGAGACGTCGGTGGTGCCGGTGCCGGTCGCGCCGAGGTAGACGTACGCGCCCTGCATCCAGGCGGAGAGGGTGTACGCCGAGTCGGGCTTGACGGTGACGGTCTGGGAGCAGCGGGCGTTGTCCTGGCCGGCGGGGGTGGCCTTGAGGGCGGACGTTCCGCTGTGGACGGGGGTGCTGACGGTGCTTCCGCTGCCGCCGGTGCAGGTCCAGCCGTCGAGGCCGGATTCGAAGCCGCCGTTGCGGACGAGGTCGGCGTCCGCGGCGGAGGCGGGCGGTCCCGCGGTGAGGAGGGCGGCCGCCGCGAGGGCGGCGGCCGTGAGGAGGGACAGGGCTCTGCGCACGACTGCCTCCGGAACATGGGGGGATGGAGGATCCGGGCACGACGGCGACCAAGATGGTCCAGACCAATCCCCTTGTCAAGGCTTCGCGCGGGCTCCCCGCCCCTCCCCCGTCAGGGCCCTCGCCGCCGCCTCGTGGAGTGCGAGCTCCAGCAGCGCCGGGTCGGTGAGGGTGCCCCGGCCGTCCGGGAGTTCGAGCCAGCGCGGGCCGTCCGCGGCCCTGCCGGGGTGCGGGACCGCGATCCAGCTCCCGCGCCCTGCTCCCCGTACGCCCGTGCCGATCCAGCGGGAGGCCGTGCCCGGGGGCACGAAGAAGCCCACCCGGGCGTCGCCGGAGTCCGCCAGCACCGGGCCGGGCGGGGCGGGCAGCAGCCGCAGTACGCCGTGGGCGGCCCGTCCCAGCTCCCCGGGCACGACGAGCACGTCCCAGTGCCGGCCGGCGGGCAGCAGGGCGACCCCGAGGGGGCTGCGCTCCCACTCCCACCGGCAGGCGTCCGGATCCGGCGCCGCCGTGACCAGCCATTCCACTGCGGTCCTCGCTCCCGGGAGCGTCATCGCCCGGCCTCCGTTCGTCTCGTCGCGGTGAGGGGTCCTCACCGGGAGAGAGCGGGGCCGGGCGGGGCTATGACGCGGGTTGCGCTGCTCCATGGGGGTGAACCGGGTCACGGGGCGAACCGCGGGCGCACGCCGGGGCGTACGGACTTACGGACTTACGGGCTTACGGGCTTACGGGCTTACGGGCGTCAGCTGTCGAAGCCGAGCCCGAGGCGGTCCAGCGTCTTGAGCCACAGGTTGCGGTGGCCGCCCCGGGCGTCGGCGCGGGCCAGCGACCACTTGGTCAGGGCGATCCCGGTCCAGGCGAACGGCTCGGGCGGGAACGGCATGGGCTTGGACTTCACCATCTCCAGCCGGGTGCGCTCGGTGGACAGGCCGTCGAGCAGGTCCAGCATCACCTCGGCGCCGAAGCGGGTGGCGCCCACGCCGAGCCCGGTGTACCCGGCGGCGTAGGCCACCCTGCCCCGGTGCGCGGTGCCGAAGAAGGCGGAGAACCGGGAGCAGGTGTCGATGGCCCCGCCCCAGGCGTGGCTGAAGCGCACCCCTTCCAGCTGCGGGAAGGCGGTGAAGAAGTGCTCGGCGAGCTTGAGGTAGGTCTCGGGGCGGTGGTCGTACTCCGAGTCGAGCTTGCCCCGGTAGGGGTAGATCGCGTCGTAGCCGCCCCACAGGATCCGGTTGTCCTTGGTGATCCGGAAGTAGTGGAACTGGTTGGCGCTGTCGCCGAGCCCCTGGCGGTTCTTCCAGCCGATCGAGGCGAGCTGCTCCTCGTCCAGCGGCTCCGTCATCAGCGCGTAGTCGTAGACGGGGACGGTGAAGGGCCGGATCCGGCGGACCAGCGACGGGAAGATGTTGGTGCCCAGGGCGACCCGGCGGGCGAGGATCGTCCCGTAGGGGGTCTCCACGGTCATCCCGGCGCCGGTCTGCGCCATCTTCAGGCCGCGCGTGTTCTCGTAGATCCGCACGCCCTGCTCCAGGCAGGCCCGCTTGAGGCCCCAGGCCAGCTTTGCGGGGTTGAGCATGGCGACGCCGTCGCGGTCCCACAGGCCCGCGAGGAAGGTCGGCGAGTTGACCTCCGCCCGCAGGGCCTCGCCCTCCAGCCACTCGGAGCCGTCGCCGAGGCCGAGCCCCACGGCCTCCTCGTGCAGTTCCCTCAGCTCCTCGACCTGGTGCGGTTCGGTGGCCACGTCGATCTCGCCGGTGCGTTCGAAGTCGCAGTCGATGCCGTAGCGGGCGACGGCCTCCTCGATGGCGTCGAGGTTGCGTGCGCCCAGCTCCTCCAGCTTGGCCAGCTCGCCCGGCCAGCGGGCGATGCCGTTGGCCAGGCCGTGCGTGAGGGAGGCCGCGCAGAATCCTCCGTTGCGGCCGGAGGCGGCCCAGCCCGCCTCCTTGCTCTCGATCAGTACGACGTCCCGGCCGGGGTCGCGCTCCTTGGCGATCAGCGCGGTCCACAGGCCGCTGTAGCCGCCGCCGACGACCAGCAGGTCGCAGCGCTCGTCGGAGGTGAGGGCCGGCTGTGGCGCCGGGCGGCCGGGGTCGTCCAGCCAGTACGAGACCGGCTTGGCCTCGGAAAGGGATTTCGCAACACTACGCATGGCGACTGGGGCCATGGCTTCCAACTCCCTACGGGGTCTACTTCGGTTGTGCCTTCTTGCGGCGGTTGCCGGCCCACTGGCCGGCGAGGACCACCAGCACCGCGATGACGAACATCGCCGTGCCGATGACGTTGATCTGGACGGGCGTACCGCGCTGGGCCGATCCCCACACGAACATGGGGAAGGTGACGGTGTTGCCCGAGTTGAAGTTGGTGATGATGAAGTCGTCGAAGGAGAGCGCGAAGGACAGCAGCGCGCCCGCCGCGATGCCGGGGGCCGCGATCGGCAGGGTGACCCTGAGGAAGGTCTGCACCGGTCCGGCGTAGAGGTCGCGGGCGGCCTCCTCCAGGCGCGGGTCCATGGACAGGACGCGTGCCTTGACGGCGGCGACGACGAAGCTGAGGCAGAACATCACGTGGGCGATGAGGATCGTCCAGAAGCCCAGCTGGATGCCCATGTTGAGGAAGAGGGCGAGCAGCGAGGCCGCCATCACGATCTCGGGCATGGCCATGGGCAGGAAGATCAGCGAGTTCACCGCGCCGCGCGCCCGGAACCGGTACCGGACCAGCGCGAAGGCTATGGCGGTGCCGAGGACCGTGGCGCCGATGGTGGCCCACAGGGCGATCTGGAGGGACAGGGCGAGGGAGCCGCACAGGTCGGCGACCCCGCAGGGATCCTTCCAGGCGTCGAGGGAGAACTCCTGCCAGGCGTAGTTGAACTTCCCGGTGGGGTTGTTGAAGGAGAACACCGTCACGACGACGTTCGGCAGGATCATGTACGCGAGCGTGGCGAGGCCCGCGATGACCACGAGATTGCGGCGGAGCCAACGCATCAGACCAGGTCCTCCGTCCCCGCTCGGCGGATGTAGATGGTGACCATGATCAGCACGATGGCCATGAGGATGAAGGACAGCGCGGCCGCCGTCGGGTAGTCGAGGATCCGCAGGTACTGCGACTGGATGACGTTGCCGATCATCCGGGTGTCCGTGGAGCCGAGCAGTTCGGCGTTGACGTAGTCGCCGCTCGCCGGGATGAAGGTGAGCAGGGTCCCGGAGACCACGCCCGGCATCGAGAGCGGGAAGGTCACCTTGCGGAACACGGTGGCGGGGGTGGCGTAGAGGTCGCCGGCGGCCTCGTGGAGGCGGGTGTCGATGCGCTCCAGCGAGGTGTAGAGCGGCAGGATCATGAAGGGGAGGAAGTTGTACGTCAGGCCGCAGACCACCGCGAGCGGTGTGGCCAGCACGCGGTCCCCCTCGGTCATGCCGAGCCAGCTGGTGACGTCGAGGAAGCCGACGGCGTTGAGGGCGCCGACCACCGGGCCGCCGTCGGCCAGGATCGTCTTCCAGGCCAGCGTGCGGATGAGGAAGCTGGTGAAGAAGGGGGCGATGACGAGGACCAGCAGGAGGTTGCGCCAGCGGCCCGCCTTGAAGGCGATCAGGTAGGCCAGCGGGTAGCCGAGCAGCAGGCACAGGGCGGTCGCGGTGCCCGCGTACAGCAGGGAGCGCAGGAACTGCGGGAAGTACTCGGTCAGGGCGTCCCAGTAGGTCTGGAAGTGCCAGGTGACCTCGAAGCCCTCTTCGAGCGAGCCGGTCTGCACCGAGGTGGAGGCCTGGTAGATCATCGGCAGCACGAAGAAGACGAGCAGCCAGACGATGCCGGGGAGCAGCAGCCAGTAGGGGACGAGGCGCTTCTTCAGGGACGCCTTGTGCACCGGGGGCTCGGCGGGGGCCGGGGCCTCGGGGGGCGCGGCGGTGGCGGTCACGCGCTCTCCTCGACGGTCTCGACGCCCGCGTCGATGTCCTGGTCCGCGTCGAGGCCGAAGGTGTGCTCCGGGTTCCAGTGCAGGACCACGTCGGCGCCCGGGACGAGGCGGGCGTCGCGCTCGATGTTCTGGACGTACACCTCCAGCTCCGGGCAGACCCGGCTGTCGATGACGAACTGGGTGGAGACGCCGATGAAGGAGGAGTCGGCGATCTTGCCGGCGATCTTGTTACGGCCGGCCGCGATGGTGTGCTCGTCGGCCGCCGGGACCAGGGAGATCTTCTCCGGGCGGACGCCGACGAGGAGCTTTCCGCCCGCGCGGGGCGTGGTCGAACATCGGGCGGCGGGCAGCCGCAGGGCGGTGCCGGAGGCGGAGACGGTCACGTCGGAGCCGGTGGACTCGACGGAGGCCTCGATGAGGTTCGAGGTGCCGAGGAAGTTGGCGACGAAGGTGGTGCGCGGGTTCTCGTACAGCTCGGCGGGGGCGCCCAGCTGCTCGACTCGGCCGCCGTTCATCACCGCGACCGTGTCGGCCATGGTCATGGCCTCCTCCTGGTCGTGGGTGACGTGGACGAAGGTGATGCCCACCTCGGTCTGGATCCGCTTGAGCTCCAGCTGCATCTGGCGGCGCAGCTTGAGGTCGAGGGCGCCGAGCGGCTCGTCGAGCAGCAGTACCTGGGGGTGGTTGATGAGGGCGCGGGCGACGGCCACGCGCTGCTGCTGGCCGCCGGAGAGCTGGTGGGGCTTCTTGCGGGCGTGCTCGCCGAGCTGCACCAGGTCGATCATCTCGTCGACCTGCTTCTTGACGGACTTGATGCCGCGGCGGCGCAGGCCGAAGGCGATGTTCTCGAAGATGTCCATGTGCGGGAACAGCGCGTAGCTCTGGAAGACGGTGTTCACCGGGCGCTTGTACGGCGGGAGGTGGGTGACCTCGCGGTCGCCGAGGCTGACCGTGCCGGTGGAGGGCTCCTCCAGGCCGGCGATCATGCGCAGGGTGGTGGTCTTCCCGCAGCCCGAGGCGCCGAGCAGGGCGAAGAAGGAGCCCTGGGGGATGGTGAGGTCCAGCGGGTGCACCGCGGTGAAGGAGCCGTAGTGCTTGCTGATCCCGGCGAGGCGGACGTCGCCGCTCGCGGTCTTGTCGGTCATGGGCCTGGGCCTTCGGTGGTGTGTCGTGGGAAGGGGACGGGGCGCGGAAGTGCCGGCGGGGCCGCCGGCGGGTGGGTCCGGTCAGGCGCCGATGAGCTTGGCGAACTTCTCCTCGTACTCCGTCTCTTCCTCGCTGGTGAGGGAGCGGAAGGCGTGGGCCTTGGCGGCCATCTCCTTGTCCGGGACGATCAGCGGGTTGTCCGCGAGCGCCGGGTCGATCTTGGCGAGTTCTTCCTTGACGCCTTCGACGGGGCAGACGTAGCTGATGAACGCGGCGAGCTGGGCCGCGACCTCGGGCTCGTAGTAGTAGTCGATGAGCTTCTCGGCGTTGGCCTTGTGCCGGGCCTTGACGGGGACGAGCAGGTTGTCGCTGGAGGTGATGTATCCGGCGGCCGGGATCGCGTACTTGATGTCCGGGTTGCCGGCCTGGAGCTGGATGACGTCGCCCGCCCAGGCGATGCAGGCCGCCAGGTCGCCCTTGTCGAGGTCGGC
Source organism: Streptomyces sp. NPDC044002 (assembly GCF_056434525.1). Classification (NCBI taxonomy): domain Bacteria; kingdom Bacillati; phylum Actinomycetota; class Actinomycetes; order Kitasatosporales; family Streptomycetaceae; genus Streptomyces; species Streptomyces sp. NPDC044002. Next base: position 103,704 of record NZ_JBWKEZ010000019.1, on the reverse strand, counting down.
GGTGTAGTCGTTGCCGGTGAAGCGCCGGATCTGCTTGGTGTCCACGCCCTTCTGGAGCCGGCCGATCGCCGCGTCGTAGTCCGCCGTGGTGAAGTTCGCCGGGTCCTTGCCCTGGTCGAGGAGGGTCATGCCGACGGAGTCGCGCATCTCGGTGAGGAAGCCGACGCGGCCCTTGAGGGAGGGGTCGTCGAGGAGCTGCGTGACGGAGTCGACCTTCTTGCCGCCGGTGGCCTTGGAGTTGTAGGCGATGACGGTGTCGATGCCGGTCCACGGGTAGCTGTGGGCGCGGCCCGGGTCCCAGTCGGGGTTGCGGAACTGCGGGATCAGGTTGGTGTAGGCGTGCGGGAGGTGGGAGGGGTCGAGCTTCTGCGCCCAGCCGAGGCGGATGATGCGGGCGGCGAGCCAGTCGGTGACCACGATCAGGTCGCGGCCGGTGTCCTGGCCGGCGGCGAGCTGCGGGCGGATCTTGCCGAAGAACTCGACGTTGTCGTTGATGTCCTCGGTGTACTTGACCTGGATCCCGGTCCGCTTGGTGAACTCCTCCAGCGTGGGACGGGTCTTCTCGTCGTCGCTGGTGTCCATGTACTCGGTCCAGTTGGAGAAGTTGATCTCCTTCTCCCGGTCCGAGTGGTCGTCGGAGGCCACGGCCGCGCCCTCGCGCTTGGCGGGCGGGATGCCGCAGGCGGTGAGGGCGGAGAGGCCGCCCAGGGTGAGCGCCCCGACTCCGGAGGCGCGCAGCAGCGAGCGGCGGGTGAGGGCGCCGCGCCCGCTGGTGAGGCTGCGCCGCATCGCTGCGGTCTGCGCCGCCGAGAGGCGGTCGGGCTCGAACTGCTCCATGCGCGTTGCCCTTTCGGGAGGATGGCCGCTGGTCACGGCGTACTTCTATCGGTCCCCGAAGATCGTGCGGTGCCAGTCCTTCGCGGCCACCGCAGTATTGTCGAACATCACGTGCTTGACCTGCGTGTACTCCTCGAACGAGTAGGCGCTCATGTCCTTTCCGAAGCCGCTCGCCTTGTATCCGCCGTGCGGCATCTCGCTGATGATCGGAATGTGGTCGTTGACCCAGACGCAGCCCGCCTTGAGTTCGCGGGTGGCGCGGTTCGCCCGGTAGAGGTCGCGGGTCCAGGCGGAGGCCGCGAGCCCGTACGGGGTGTCGTTGGCGAGGGCGAGTCCCTCGTCGTCGGTGTCGAAGGGCAGCACGACCAGGACCGGGCCGAAGATCTCGGACTGGACGACCTCGCTGTCCTGCGCGGCGCCGGAGATCAGGGTGGGCCGGTAGTAGGCGCCCTCGGCGAGGTCCCCTCCGGGGATCTCGCCGCCGGTGACGACGGTGGCGTACGAGCGGGCGCGCTCGACGAACGCGGCGACCCGGTCGCGCTGGGCGTGCGAGACGAGCGGGCCGAGGTCGGTGGTGGGCGCGAAGGGGTCGCCCAGGCGGACGGTCTCCATCAGCTCCGCGACCCGGGCGGTGAACGCGTCGTGCAGCGGGCGCTGCACGTAGGCGCGGGTGGCGGCGGTGCAGTCCTGGCCGGTGTTGATGAGCGAGGCGGCGACCGCGCCGTGGGCGGCGGCCTCGACGTCGGCGTCGTCGAAGACGACGAAGGGCGCCTTGCCGCCGAGCTCCAGGTGGAGCCGCTTGACGGTGGCGGTCGCGATCTCGGCGACCCGCTTGCCGACGGCGGTGGAGCCGGTGAAGGAGGTCATGACCACGTCGGGGTGGCCGACCAGGTGCTCGCCGGCGTCCCGTCCGGCGCCCGTGACGATGTTGACCACGCCGTCGGGGATGCCCGCGTCCTTGGCCGCCTGGGCGAACATCAGGGAGGTCAGCGGGGTGAGCTCGGCGGGCTTGAGGACGATCGTGTTGCCCGCCGCGATGGCCGGGAGGATCTTCCAGGCGGCCATCTGGAGGGGGTAGTTCCAGGGTGCGATGGAGCCGACGACGCCGATGGCCTCGCGGCGTACGTAGGAGGTGTGGTCCCCCGAGTACTCTCCGGCCGCCTGGCCCTGGAGGTGGCGGGCCGCGCCGGCGAAGAACGCGGTGTTGTCGATGGTCCCCGGCACGTCGAACTCGGTCGACAGCTTGAGGGGCTTGCCGCACTGGAGTGACTCGGCGTACGCGAAGTCGGCGGCCTGCTCGGCCAGTACGGCGGCCAGCCGGTGCAGGGCGTCCGAGCGCTCGCCCGGAGTGGCGGCCGACCATGCGGGGAAGGCCCGCTTGGCGGCGGCCACGGCCTCGTCCACCTCCGCCGTTCCGGCCAGTTCGTAGGTGAGGACCTCCTCGCCGGTGGCGGGGTCGACGACGGTGTGCGACCGCCCCGAGGTGCCGGACCGGAGCCGGCCGTCGATGTACTGCGCGCCGTCTGCGAAGCGGTCCTTGACCTGGAAGCGGTTACCCATCGCTCTCACGCTCTCCGTAGCTACAGCTCGAATTGAGTGCCGATCCTGGCAGAGGCGTTCTCCCCCGCCAAGGGATTCCGTTGTTGCCTTTTGATTACGCGACGGAATCGGTCGACCATGTGTCGAGGCATCCCCGAAATCCCGTACGAAGTGTCAGTGGTGACTGCAAGACTCGCGTGCATGGAGATGATCGACAAGTTGATCGAGCAGGTCAGCCGTGGTGAGCGGGTGAAGTACCTGCCCTTCTGGGGACACCGGCCGCAGCCCGACGGGAGGCTCGGGCCCAGCTGTCTCAGCCAGTGGTGGCCCTCTCCCTTCACTGTGGGTGATGTCCGGTACGCCACCGCGGAGCACTGGATGATGGCCGGAAAGGCACGCCTGTTCGGGGACGCCGAGGCCGAGCGCGCCGCCCTGGAGGCCGGAAGTCCGGCGGCGGCCAAGAAGGCCGGGCGGCTGGTGCGCCGCTTCGACGAGGAGGTCTGGCGGCGGGAGCGGTTCGCGCTGGTCGTCGAGGGCAGCGTGCACAAGTTCGGCTCCGACCCGGCGCTGCGCTCCTACCTGCTGGGCACGGGGTCGCGGGTGCTGGTCGAGGCGAGCCCCGTGGACCGGATCTGGGGCATCGGCCTGGCCGCGGACGACGAGCGGGCGCTGCGGCCGGACCAGTGGCGCGGCCTGAACCTGCTGGGCTTCGCCCTGATGGAGGCCCGGGAGCGGCTGCGCGGGGAGGCGGCGTGACGGAGCGGCGCCGGGTGGCGGCCGTCATCGTGCGCGACGGCAGCGTCCTGATGGTGCGCGAGCGGCACCGGGGGCCGTCCGGGCGCCACGACGGGGAGGAGTACTGGACGCTGCCGGGCGGCGGCGTGGAGCCCGGGGAGGACCTGGAGGCGGCGGTCCGGCGGGAGGTCGCGGAGGAGACGGGGCTGCGGCCCCTGGAGGTGCGGTACTCCTACGAGGCGCCGTACCCCTCCGGGTGGACCACCTGCTTCCGGGTGGAGGTCGCACCCGGCGAGCCGGTCCTGGGGGTGGACGGGGACCTGGACTGCGCCTGCCCCCGGATGGTGGGGCTGACCTGGGTCCCGGTCCCCCGCGCCGACCCGGACGGGCCCTGGATGGTCCCCACCCTCCTGTCGGCCGCCCCGCTCTGACGGGGGGGGCCGGGAGGGCGGGGGCCGACGGGCCGGCGGGCCGCTCAGGCCCGCTCGCGCGGGCCGTCGACCTGGGACACGGAGGACGGGGAGTCCGAGCCGCCGTCCGGCTCGTCGAAGTCGGGGCCGACGAAGATGAGCAGGGTCATGCCTATGCCCAGCACCAGGCCGACCGCGCCGAGGATGATGCCGGACAGGGCCACACCGCCGTTGGTGGCCTCGCCCCGGGCGGCCTTGCCCCTGCCCAGCGCCCCGAAGACGACCGCGGCGATGCCGAGGGCGATGGCCCCGAACATGGTGGCGCAGGCGAACACCGACAGGATGCCGAGCACGAGGGCCGTGACCCCGAAGCCGTTGCTCGCGGGCGGCGTCGCGTACGGGTACGGATACCCCGGCTGGCCGGGGTATCCGGGGTAGCCCGGATAGCCGGGCTGACCGGGGTACCCGGGGTAGCCGGCCTGGGGCTGCCCCGGGGACACCGGCGGGCCGGGGTAGGCGTAAGCACCGGGAGCCGGCTGCGCCGGGTACCCGTACGCGGGCCCGGGGGCCTGGGGCTGCGGGTACGGAGCGGCGGCCGGCGGGGCCGGCTGCGGCGGCGGGTACCCGGGCGCCGCGGGCGCGGGGGGCACGCCGGGCATGCCCACCATCGTCGGCTGCTCGTGCACCGGCGGCACCGGCGGGGCCGGCTGCGCGCCCTGCGGCTTCGCCTGGTCGGGCGCCGGCCGCTCGGGCGGCGCCCACGGGTCCCTCGGTTCAGGGCTGTGGTCGGTCATGCGGCGCCCCCTCTCTCGTACGGCCATGCTAAGCGCTGCCACCGACACGGCCGGGGCCTGCCTACGATGAGGCCGACCGACCGCACCCGTGTCCTCCCGGAGGCCCCCATGCCCGACCTGCACCCCTTCATCGCGGGGCTGCCCAAGGCCGAACTGCACGTCCACCACGTCGGCTCGGCTTCCCCCCGCATCGTGGCCGAACTGGCCTCCCGCCACCCCGACTCGAAGGTCCCCACCGACCCCGAAGCGCTGGCCGACTACTTCACCTTCACCGACTTCGCCCACTTCATCGAGGTCTACCTGTCGGTCGTCGACCTGGTCCGCACCCCGGACGACGTGCGCACGCTCACCTTCGAAGTCGCCCGCGACATGGCCCGGCAGAACATCCGCTACGCCGAACTCACCATCACCCCCTACTCCTCCACCCGTCGCGGCATCGACGAGAACGCCTTCATGGAGGCCATCGAGGACGCCCGCAAGGCCGCCGAGACCGAGCTCGGCGTCATCCTGCGCTGGTGCTTCGACATCCCCGGCGAGGCCGGCCCCGACGCCGCGTCCGAGACCGCGCGCCTCGCCGTCGACCTGCGCCCCGAAGGCCTGGTCTCCTTCGGCCTGGGCGGCCCCGAGATCGGCGTGCCGCGGCCGCAGTTCAAGCCGTACTTCGACCGGGCCAGGGCCGCCGGCCTGCACAGCGTCCCGCACGCCGGCGAGAGCACCGGCCCGGAGACGATCTGGGACGCCATCCGCGAGCTGGGCGCCGTGCGCATCGGCCACGGCACCAGCGCCACCCAGGACCCGGAGCTGCTGAAGTACCTCGCGGAGCACCGGATCGCGCTGGAGGTCTGCCCCACCTCCAACATCGCCACCCGCGTGGTGACCGACCTCGACCTGCATCCCGTCAAGGAGATGGTCGCGGCGGGCGTGCTCGTCACCATCAACAGCGACGACCCGCCGATGTTCGGCACCGACCTCAACAACGAGTACGCGGTCGCCGCCCGGCTCCTCGACCTCGACGAGCAGGGCCTCGCGCAGCTCGCCAAGAACGCCGTCGAGGCCTCCTTCCTGGACGAGGCCGGCAAGGCGAAACTCACCGCCGAGATCGACGCGTACACCACCGAATGGCTCGCCCGCTGACTCCCCTTGATCGCCGGCGCCCCCGAGAATGGGGTGCATGAGCGATCTGACTGCCGTCGGCCACCGCGGCGATCCCTACCGTTTCCGTGAGAACACCCTCCCCTCCGTCCGCTCCGCCTTCGCGCGCGGAGCGGACGCGGTGGAGATCGACGTACGGCTGACCCGGGACGGAGTGCCGGTCCTGCTCCACGACGAGACGCTGGAGCGGCTGTGGGGCCACGACGTGCGGCTCGACGCCGTCACCGCACCACAGTTGAAGGAGCTGACGGACGGCCGGGTCCCGAGCCTGCGCGAGGCGCTGATGGAGGCCGGGGCCGGCCGGCTGATGATCGACCTGCCTGGTGCCTCCTACGAGGCCGTGAAGACCGTCGTCGACCTGGTGCGCGAGTGCGGGGCGCGCGACCGCGCGTACTACTGCGCCGGGCCGAACACCATGCTCGCGGTCCGCGCCGCCGACCCGGGCGCGGAGATCTCGCTGACCTGGACCACCCTCTCGCCGCCGCGCCGGGTGCTGATCGACGCGGTGAAGCCGCGCTGGCTCAACTACCGCTTCGGACTGGTCAGCCGGGAGCTGACGGACGCGCTGCACCGGGACGGGCTGCTGGTGTCGGCCTGGACGCCGGACACCAGGCGGTCGATGCGCGCCGTCGTCCGGGCCGGGGTGGACTCCGTCACCACCAACCGGCTGGACGCGCTGGCCGCGGTGAGGGCCGGGCTCGGGCGGTGACGAGCGGACCGGCCGGACGCCTGCGTGCGCTGGTCCTGCGGGCCGATCCGCGCTGGCGGGACGTGGGGCTGACGCTGCTGGTGCAGGTGGCGACGACCATCCCCTTCGTGGTGCCCCGCGACCCGGGGTACCCGCCGGCCACCTGGACGGCCTACCTGGTCACGACCCTGGGCAACGCACCGCTGGTGTGGCGGCGGCGGGCGCCCGTGACGGCGCTGCTCGGGGTGGTCGCGGCCGGTTCGGCCTACCAGCTGGCCCTGGACGGCCCCGGGCAGCCGCTGCCGTACGCCGCGCTGGTCTGCGTCTACTCGATCGCGCTCCTGGGGGCGTCGCGGGTGCGGCTGGCCGTCGGGACGGCCCTGGCCGGGCTGATCCCCGTGTCCGTGGCGCTCAACAGCGGTACGGCCAGGGAGCTGTTGTTCGCGCTGTTCGTGTTCGGGGCGGCGTTCGCCCTCGGCCGGCTGCAGGCCACGCGGCAGGCGTACACGGCGGCGGTGGAGGACCGGGCGGCTCAGCTGGAGCGGGCGAACCGGATCGAGGCGGAGCAGGCCGCGGCGCGTGAACGGGCGCGCATCGCGCGGGAGATGCACGACGTCCTCTCGCACGCCGTCAGCATCATGATCGTGCAGGCGGAGGCCGGTCCGGTGGCGGTGCGCCGGGCGCCGGAGCGTGCGGAGGCGGCCTTCGAGGCGATCGCCGAGACGGGCCGGGACGCGATGGCGCAGCTGCGGACGATGCTGGGGGTCCTGCGGGCGGAGGAGGCGGCGCCGCGCGCCCCCCAGCCGGGGATCGGGGGCCTGCCGGCGCTGGTGGACCGGGTGCGGGCGAGCGGGCTCGCGGTGTCGTACGAGCGGACGGGCGAGGTGCGCGAGCTGCCGGCGGCGCTGGAGGCGACGGTGCACCGGGTGGTGCAGGAGGCGCTGACCAACGTGGTGAAGCACGCGGGGGCCTCGGCGGTGGACGTGCGCCTGGAGTACGGGCCCCGGGAACTCGCGGTGCGGGTCACGGACGACGGGCGCGGACCCGGGCGGGGCGCGGCCGGCGGCGCCCCGGGCGGGCACGGGCTGATCGGGATCCGGGAGCGGGCGGCGGCGCACGGCGGGACGGCGTGGACCGGGCCGGGTGCGGACGGGCGCGGGTTCACGGTGCTTGTAACCTCGCCGCTGGAGGTGGGGAATTGACGATCCGTGTGGTGGTGGCCGACGACCAGGAGCTCGTGCGCAGCGGCTTCGCGATGATCCTGGACGCGCAGGAGGACATCGAGGTCGTGGCGGAGGCCGGGGACGGGGCGGAGGCCGTCTCGGCGGTCGAGCGGCTGTCCCCCGACGTGGCGCTGCTGGACATCCGGATGCCGGTGCTGGACGGGATCGAGGCCTGCCGGGCGATCTCGGCTCGGAGCGCGTGCCGGACGGTGATGCTGACGACCTTCGACTCGGACGAGTACGTCTACGAGGCGCTGCACGCGGGGGCGAGCGGGTTCCTGCTGAAGGACGTGCGGCGGGACGACCTGGTGCACGCGGTGCGGGTGGTGGCGGCGGGCGAGTCGCTGCTGGCGCCTTCGGTGGCGCGGCGGCTGATCGAGGAGTACACGGCGGCGACGGCCCGGCCTTCCGCGCCGGACCCGCTGGCGGCGGAGCGGCTGGGGGTGCTGACGGCCCGGGAGCGGGAGACGCTGCTGCACCTGGGCCGGGGGCTGTCGAACGCGGAGATCGCGGCGGCGCTGGTGGTGAGCGAGCACACGGTGAAGTCGCATGTGGGGAACGTGCTGTCGAAGCTGGGGCTGCGGGACCGGATCCAGGCGGTGATCTGCGCGTACGAGACGGGCCTGATCGCGGCGGGCTCGGCGGGTCCCTCCTGGGTTTCTCCCTCTGGAGGGTGAGGGGCGGCGTGTCGGCTCCCCCGCGCCGGTGAGTTGTCGTACCGCTGAAGACCCCTCTTGTTGGTGATCCGCAACCACCCCTGTGACCTGGAGCATTGAGGTCATCGGGGGGCAGCGGGCCCTCCGGGTCGCACACGGGGGAACCGTCATGAAGGCACGTACGCGCACGCTCATCGCCGCCGCTCTGGTCCTGGGGGTGGCCGCCGGTCCGGTGGCGGCCGCCGAGGCCGCTCCGGCGTCGGCGCCCGTCTCGGCGGGGGTGCCCGCGCCCGTCTTCAGCACGCCGCCGAACGCGGCGGCGCTGGCGAAGGCGATCGCGGGTGTAGGGGCGGGGAACGAGTTCGCGACCGCCGCGCTGGTCCGGGTGGGCGGTACGAGCGGCGCCTGGCGCGGCAGCGCGGGTGTCGCGGACGTCCGCAGCGGGCGCGCGGCGGTGGAGGAGGCCCGCTTCCGGGCCGGTTCGGTGACGAAGGCCTTCACGGCGGCGATGGTCCTCCAGTTGGCGGCCGAGGGGAAGGTGGACCTGGACCGGCCGGTGCAGGACTACCTGCCGGGGCTGCTGCCGGGCTTCGAGCCGGTGAAGGTGCGGCAGCTGCTGAACTACACGAGCGGCCTGCAGTCCGCCGACGGCCCCGGGGACACGTTCGCGGACGAGTACGCCCACCGTTTCGACGTGGTCGATCCGCGCGCGCTGATCGCCGACGCGGTCGCGAAGGGGCCGGAGTTCAGGCCGGGCGAGAAGCAGCGGTACAGCAACATCCACTACACCGTGCTGGGCGTGCTGATCGAGAAGGTGACGGGGACGGCGTACGAGAAGGCCGTCGGGGACCGGGTCATCAGGCCGCTGGGCCTGCGCCACACCTCGTTCCCGTCGCGTACCCAGAACCGCATACCGGGCCCGTTCAACCACGGCTACCAGGCGGTGGCGGGGGCCGACGGGAGCCGCTCGCTGGTGGACGTGTCGGAGTGGAACTCCTCGTCCAACTGGGCCGCGGGGGACCTGATATCGACCACGGCGGACCTGGAGCGCTTCACGGTGGCGCTGTTCGGCGGCAAGGTCGTCCCGAGGGCGCAGCTGGAGGAGATGTTCACGGTGCCCGACGTCCCGGACGCCGCGGGCGAGACCGGCGCGCACGCGGTGCAGACGGCCGGCCTGAAGGAGTTCGTGCTGCCGGACGGCACGAAGCTGTACGGCAAGACGGGCTCGCGGCACGGCTACAGCACGGTCATCGGCGGCACCCGCGACCTGTCCCGCACCCTGGTCTATTCGGTGAACGCCACCGACGCCAAGGGGCGGGACATGAACCCGGTGGCCTACGGCATCATCGGGGCGGCCTTCGCCAAGTAGCCGGCGCCCTCCGCGGCTTCGAGCGCCTCCAGGCGCTTGATCAGGCGGCGCAGCGCGATCAGGGGGAGGATGCCGAAGACCCCGAAGGAGATGTCGATGAGCGACCACCAGCCGGGGATCCCGCGGACCGGCGCGCTGAACAGGGCGAGGGGGACGATGCCGGCGCAGGCGACCATGCCGGCTTCGACGATCCAGACGTTGCGTACCGGGTCGCGGTGGACCCCGTAGAAGAAGACCGCGATGACCAGGTGGGCGAAGGCGAGCCAGTCGGTGCCGTAGAGGAGGAAGGGGTATTCGGAGTCGGCCCGGTCCAGTCCGTCGCCGACACGGCGCAGCCAGTCGTTGGAGACCAGCCCGTTGGCCCAGCGGAGTTCGGTGACCAGGGGGAAGGCGGTGAGTCCGCTGAGGACGAGGCAGATCAGGAACAGCACAAGCCAGGCACGGATCCGCCGCTGGAGGGCGCTTCTCTCGCTCATGGAAGGGAGCCTACACACAGAACTGAACACGTTCAGCCGATTTCCTGAACATGTTCAGTTCTGCCGCGAGATGGTGATCACAGTCCGACGATGGCGTTCCAGCGCTTGGCGAGCGCGGGGCGTTCGGCGGAGGAGATGTCCCGGGCCACCGCAAGGCGCCGGCGCATCGCGTCGTCGGGGAAGACCAGCGGGTTCTCCGCCAGTTGGGCGGTCTCCTTGTCCGGTGAGGCGGCCAGCACCTCGCGGGCGGCGGGCACCGGGCAGACGTAGTTGACCGCAGCCGCGAGCTCCGCCGCCACCTCCGGGTCGTAGTAGTGGTCGACGAGGGCCTCCGCATTGGCCTTGTGCCGCGCGAGGTTGGGGACGAGGAGGCTCTCGGCCCACAGCTCGCCGCCCTCCTCGGGGACCACGAACTCGATGTCGGGATTGTCGGCCCGGAGCTGGATGGCATCACCCGAGTAGGCCTGACAGGCGAGGACGTCGCCCTTGCCGAGATCGGAGGTGTAGTCGTTGCCGGTGAACCGGCGGACGTGCTTCTTGCGGACCATGTTCTCGACCTGGTCGCACATCCGGTGGAAGTCGGATTCGGTCCAGCGGGTGACGTCGGTGCCGTTGCCCTGCATCAGCAGGGAGAAGGACTCGTCCAGGCCCGAGAAAAGGGTCACCTTGCCCGCCAGATCCGGGTGCCAGAGGTCCTTGACGGACTTGATCTCGCGGCCCAGGGCCCTGCGGTTGTAGGCGATGCCGGTGATCCCCGACTGCCAGGGGACGGTGTACAGCCGGCCCTCGTCGAAGGCGGGCGAACGCAGCTGCGGGTCGAGGTACTCGGCGACGTTGGACTGCGCCGAGCGGTCCATCTTCTGGGCCCAGCCCAGGTGGACGAAGCGGGCGGCCATCCAGTCGCTGACCACGACCAGGTCGTGGCCGGTGGCCTGGCGGTTCATCAGGGCCGGGCTGACCTTGCCGAAGAACTCGTCGTTGTCGTTGATCTCCTCGGTGTAGCGGACCCGGATGCCGGTCTTGCGGGTGAAGGCCTCCAGGGTCGGGCGGCTCTCCTCGTCCTCGTCGTCGGTGTCGATGTAGAGCGGCCAGTTGGAGAAGGCGAGAGCGCGGTCGCGGTCCGAGCGGTCCGGGGCCTGGCGCCGGTCCTCCGGGACGTACGCGGCGGGCACGCCGCAGCCGGCGAGGGCGGCGAGCAGGCCCGCGGCACCGAGGCCGCGCAGCGCCGCGCGACGGGAGAGGAGTTCAGGCATGGCCAAAGCCTCGGACAACGCGAAGGGGCGGGCAATAGACAAGATGTCTACTGCCCGCCCCGTCAGGGCCCTTCGGTGATCAGTGCGCCGCCGCCCGGGCGGCGGCCGCGGATCAGGCGTCGAGCGAGGTCATCACGTGCTTGATGCGGGTGTAGTCCTCGAAGCCGTAGGCGGAGAGGTCCTTGCCGTAGCCGGACTTCTTGAAGCCGCCGTGCGGCATCTCGGCGACGAGCGGGATGTGGGTGTTGATCCACACGCAGCCGAAGTCGAGGTTCTTGGACATGCGCATCGCGCGGGCGTGGTCCTTGGTCCACACGGAGGACGCGAGGGCGAACTCGACGCCGTTCGCGAACTCCAGGGCCTGGGCCTCGTCGGTGAAGGACTGGACGGTGATGACGGGGCCGAAGACCTCGTTCTGGATGATCTCGTCGTCCTGCTTCAGGCCGGAGACGACGGTCGGGGCGTAGAAGTAGCCCTTCTCGCCGACCCGGTGGCCACCGGCCTCGACCTTGGCGTGGGCGGGGAGGCGGTCGACGAAGCCCGCGACCTGCGCCAGCTGGTTCGGGTTGTTCAGCGGGCCGTAGAGCACGTCCTCGTCGTCCGGCTGGCCGGTCTTGGTCTCCGCGGCGGCCTTGGCCAGCGCGGCCACGAACTCGTCGTGGATCGACTCGTGCACGAGCACGCGGGTGGCGGCCGTACAGTCCTGGCCGGCGTTGAAGTAGCCGGCGACCGCGATGTCCTCGACGGCCTTGGCCAGGTCGGCGTCCTCGAAGACCACGACGGGGGCCTTGCCGCCGAGCTCCAGGTGGACGCGCTTGACGTCCTTGGAGGCGCTCTCGGCGACCTGCATGCCGGCGCGCACCGAGCCGGTGATGGAGGCCATCGCCGGGGTGGAGTGCTCGACCATGGCCTTGCCGGTCTCGCGGTCGCCGCAGACGACGTTGAAGACGCCCTTGGGCAGGATCGAGTCGATGATCTCGGCCATCAGGACGGTCGAGGCCGGAGTGGTGTCCGAGGGCTTGAGGACGACGGTGTTGCCCGCGGCGATCGCCGGGGCGAACTTCCACACGGCCATCATCATCGGGTAGTTCCACGGCGCCACCTGGGCGCAGACGCCGACCGGCTCGCGGCGGATGATCGAGGTCATCCCGTCCATGTACTCGCCGGCCGAGCGGCCCTCCAGCAGGCGCGCGGCGCCCGCGAAGAAGCGGATCTGGTCCACCATCGGCGGGAGCTCCTCGCTGGCCGTCAGGCCCAGCGGCTTGCCGGTGTTCTCCGACTCCGCGGCGACGAGCTCCTCGGCGCGCGCCTCGAAGGCGTCCGCGATCTTCAGCAGGGCCTTCTGGCGCTCCGAGGGCGTGGTGTCACGCCAGCCCGGGAAGGCCGCCGCGGCAGCGGCCATGGCGGCGTCGACGTCGGCCTGGCCCGAGAGCGGGGCGGTGGCGTACACCTCGCCGGTCGCGGGGTTGACCACGTCGGTGGTCCGCCCGTCGGCGGCGTCCTTGAACTCCCCGCCGATGTAGTTGCGCAGACGACGCAGTTCGGTGGTCACTACAGCCACTCTCCTGATCACATGTCCAATGATTGAGACGACCTGCTAAGCCTAGCCCCTCCTCAGACGCTTTCGACAGAGCCAGACCCGGCCAACTACGAAATCCGTGCAATCGAAGACGCTCGACAACGAATTTCATCGATTACGGGTTGCGGAACAGACGACTCCTCGTGCACAGTGAGGTCGTGGTCAGTCGAAGCGCAGATTCCAGGAACAGACAACCGTCCCCTTCGGTCGATGCTGTGTCCCTGGCGATCATCGAGCAACTGCAAGAGGACGGTCGCCGTCCGTATGCATCGATCGGCAAGGCGGTGGGCCTGTCCGAAGCGGCGGTGCGCCAGCGCGTACAGAAGCTGCTCGACCAGGGCGTCATGCAGATCGTCGCCGTCACCGACCCGCTCACCGTGGGCCTGCGGCGCCAGGCGATGGTCGGCATCAACGTCGAGGGAGACCTCGACCCGGTGGCCGACGCACTGACCGCCATGGCCGAGTGCGAATACGTCGTGATGACCGCGGGGTCGTTCGACCTGATGGTGGAGATCGTCTGCGAGGACGACGACCACCTGCTCGAAACGATCAACAAGAAGATCCGCACGCTCCCCGGCGTGCGATCAACCGAAAGCTTCGTTTATCTGAAGCTGAAGAAGCAGACCTACATGTGGGGAACTCGATAGCCCGTGAGCCAGGACCTCTCCAAAACCGCGTACGACCACCTGTGGATGCACTTCACCCGCATGTCGTCGTACGAGAACGCGCCCGTCCCCACCATCGTGCGGGGTGAGGGCACCTACATCTTCGACGACAAGGGCAAGCGCTACCTGGACGGTCTCGCCGGACTGTTCGTGGTCAACGCCGGTCACGGCCGCAAGGAGCTGGCCGAGGTCGCGTACAAGCAGGCCCAGGAGCTCGCGTTCTTCCCCGTGTGGTCGTACGCGCACCCCAAGGCCGTCGAGCTCGCCGAGCGCCTCGCCGACTACGCCCCGGGCGACCTGAACAAGGTCTTCTTCACCACCGGTGGCGGCGAGGCCGTCGAGACCGCCTGGAAGCTGGCCAAGCAGTACTACAAGCTGCAGGGCAAGCACACCAAGTACAAGGTCATCTCGCGTGCGGTCGCCTACCACGGCACCCCGCAGGGCGCGCTGTCCATCACCGGCCTGCCGGCCCTGAAGGCCCCCTTCGAGCCGCTGGTCCCCGGCGCGCACAAGGTGCCGAACACCAACATCTACCGCGCCCCGATCCACGGCGACGACCCCGAGGCCTTCGGCCGCTGGGCCGCCGACCAGATCGAGCAGCAGATCCTCTTCGAGGGCCCCGACACCGTCGCGGCCGTCTTCCTGGAGCCCGTGCAGAACGCCGGCGGCTGCTTCCCGCCCCCGCCCGGCTACTTCCAGCGCGTCCGCGAGATCTGCGACACCTACGACGTGCTGCTCGTCTCCGACGAGACCATCTGCGCGTTCGGCCGCCTCGGCACGATGTTCGCCTGTGACAAGTTCGGCTACGTGCCGGACATGATCACCTGCGCCAAGGGCATGACCTCGGGCTACTCCCCGATCGGCGCCTGCATCGTCTCGGACCGCATCGCGGAGCCCTTCTACAAGGGCGACAACACCTTCCTGCACGGCTACACCTTCGGCGGACACCCCGTGTCCTCCGCGGTGGCCATCGCCAACCTCGACATCTTCGACAAGGAAGGCCTGAACCAGCACGTGCTGGACCAGGAGGGCAACTTCTTCAACACCCTGAAGAAGCTGCACGACCTTCCGATCGTCGGCGACGTCCGCGGCAACGGCTTCTTCTACGGCATCGAGCTCGTCAAGGACAAGGTCACCAAGGAGTCCTTCACGGACGAGGAGACCGAGCGCGTGCTCTACGGCTTCCTCTCCAAGGCGCTCTTCGACAACGGCCTGTACTGCCGCGCCGACGACCGTGGGGACCCGGTCATCCAGCTGGCCCCGCCGCTGATCGCCGACCAGGGCACCTTCGACGAGATCGAAGGCATCCTGCGCTCGGTGCTCACCGAGGCGTGGACCAAGCTGTAACCGGTCCGGGAACGCAGTAGCCCGAACACACGGCCCGGATCCCCCGTTCGAGTAGAACGCGGGGGTCCGGGCCGTGTGCTGTCAGCTTTCACGACGTTCATCTCTTTACATCTCCTTGCGGTGCCAGTGACCGAAAGGGCTCCGCTTCGTTCCCCCGGACGGAGGTGTACGTCATGGTGGCTCCCCCGGACAAGGCCCGGCCCGACCAGGCCCCACCGCAGGACGACCTGCTCTGGGCCCGGTCCCTGCACTACTCCCACGGAGGCACGCCCGGCCTGATCGGGGTCTCCGCCGGAGTCCGCCAGGGTGAGATCCTCGCCGTGACCGGCCCGCGCGGCTGCGGGAAGACCACCCTGCTGCGCTGTCTGGCCGGGCAGCTGCTGCCCGAGCAGGGCGAGGTCTGGTTCAACAGCGTCCCCGTCCACACCCTGGGCACCGCCGCCCGCGAACGCCTGCGCCGCGACCGGTTCGCCTGGATCGGCCCCGAACCGCAGCTGCTGCCCGAGCTCAAGGTCTGGGAGAACGCCGCCCTGCCCCTCCTGATCGGCGGCGCCCCGCACCGCGCCGCCCGCCGGGCCGCCCTCGAATGGCTGGAGCGCCTCGACCTCGACCGCTTCGCCGGCAAGCGCCCCGGCGCCCTCAACCGCGCCGAGGCCCAGCGGGTCGCCCTGGCCCGCGCCCTGGTCGCGGAGCCCGCGGTGCTCTTCGCCGACGAGCCGACCGCCCCGCTGCACCGCGCCGAACGCGCACTGCTGCTGCGCACCCTGACCACGGCCGCCCGCTCCCACGGCATCACGGTCCTGCTGGCCACCCACGACGAGGAGGCCGCGGCCGGCGCCGACCGCGCGCTGGCCCTGCTCGACGGCCGCCCGGCCGGCGCCGCGGCCGCCGCCTCCGCCCTCACCACGGAGGACCAGGCCGCGTGCTCGCTCTCCGCCTAGTCCGCGGCTCCCGCCCCCTGGTCCAGCTGCGCCGGCTGCTGGTCGCGGCCGCCTCCGCCGGCAGCGGGTTCCTCCTGCTGTACGTCCTCGCGGACGCGACCGCCCGGCCCGCCGGATCGTTCCCTCGCCTGCTGTGGGCGCTGGTCCCGCTCGCCGCCACCGCCCAGTTCGCGGTGGCCGTCGCCCGCACCGACCCCGCGACCCGCCCCCGAGACGGGCTCGACGCCGCCGGGCTCGGCCCCGTACGGCTCACCCTGGTCGCGGCCCTCTCCACCGCCGTCGCGTGCGCCCTCGGCAGCGCCCTCGCCCTGGCCGCCTTCCTCCACCTGAGGGGCGACCTGGCGGGACTGCCCTTCGACGGAGCCGGCGCCCGCCTGCTGCACGCCGGCCGGCCCCTGCCGGTGGCCGCCGCCCTCACCCTGCTGGCCCTGGTCCCGCTGACGGCCGCCGCGGCCACCGCCCTCGCCCTGCGCCCCCGCCCGCCGCACTCCGGACTGGCCCCGCAGACCGGTGTCCCCTGGGGGGTGGCGCTGGCCGCCTGCGGGCTCGCCGCGCTGGCGTACGCGCGGCCCGGCGGAGCCGCCGTACCGGCCGGCTGCGCGCTGATCGCGGTCGGGCTGGCCCTCGCCGGCCCGGGACTGGCCTACGCCTGCGGGACCCTGGTGCAGGCCGTCCGGCCCGGGCTGCTGCGGCTGCTGGCCGGGCGCGGCCTCCAGGAGGAGGCGCCCCGGCTGGGACGGCCCCTCGGCGTGCTCACCGCCGTCGGCGCCGCCGCCCTCACCGCCCTCCCCCCGCACGGCCAGGGCGGCCCCCTCACCCCGCTCGGGCCGCTGACCGGCCCCGCCGCCGCCCTGGTGGCCCTCTGCGCGGCCGGGACCCTGCTCACCTCGGCCGTCGAGTCCCGGCAGGCCCGCACCGCCGCCCGGGAGGCGCTGGCCGGCCTCGGGGCTCCGGGCACGGTGCTGCGTACGGCCGCGGCCCTGCGGGCGGCCGCACTGCTCGCGGCCGCGGCGGGGCTCGGCTGGGGTGTGGCGCAGCTGACGTCGCTGGCTCTGACCCGCTGAGCCGGCCAGCCCTTAGGGTGGGCCGAATGGTCAACGCAGACATCGAGATCGAGACGCTCGCGGAGTTCGACCGGGTCGTCGCCCGGGGGTCCCTGAGCGGCTACCGGATCCAGTCGGTCAACCTCCTGGAGCGGAGCTTCGCCCTGCTGTCCGCCGACACCTCCGCGGCCGTGTTCCTGGGCTGCGCCATGGAGCCCGACGCCTCGGTGAAGGTCCGCGCGGACGGCGCGCTCGTCTTCCCGCCGATACCGGACCTGCCGTTCAACCCGTACCGGGGTCTGCTGTACACGGCCGAGGAGCTGTTCACCGGTCTGGCCGACGGCTACGAGACCACCCCGGACGCCCAGGCGTACGCCTGGTTCCAGGAGACCAAGTCCGACGGCGACGTCTTCTCCTCGATGCTCCGCTCCATCCACGACGACGCCATCTCCGACGCCCTCGACGAACACCTCGCGGGCGCCCGCGTCATCGGCGTGATGGGCGGCCACGCCATGGCCCGCGGCGGTACGGACTACCGCGGCGCGGCGGAACTGGGCCGGACCCTGGCCCGGTCCGGGCTGACGGTCGCCACCGGCGGCGGCCCGGGCGCGATGGAGGCCGCCAACCTGGGCGCCTACCTGGCGCCCGCGCCGGACGAGGCCCTGCCCGAGGCGCTGGAGCTGCTGGCGAAGGTGCCCTCCTTCAGCCCGTCCGTCTCCGACTGGGCGCGCGCCGCCTTCTCCGTACGGGAGCGCTGGCCGCTGGGCGGGGACTCGGTCGGGATCCCCACCTGGTTCTACGGCCACGAGCCGCCGAACGCCTTCGCGGGGCAGATCGCCAAGTACTTCGCGAACGCCACCCGCGAGGACGGGCTGCTCGCCCGGTCCAACGCGGGCGTGGTCTTCCTGCCGGGCGCCGCGGGCACCGTGCAGGAGGTCTTCGACAACGCCACGCCGAACTACTACGAGTCGCGGTCCGCGCCGACCCCGATGGTCCTGGTCGGCCGCGCCCACTGGACGGAGCGGCTGCCGGTCTGGCCGCTGCTGCGGGCGCTGGCGTCGGGCCGGGCGATGGAGTCGCGGATCGCGCTGGTGGACTCGGTGGACGAGGTCCCGGACGCGCTCGCCGCCATGGCCTGAGCCGGTCCCAGGGCAAAGAACCGGTCAACGAACTCCCTTGCGGAGGCAACTTCCCGGCCCGATATGACGTCTGGCAGAGGTACCGCCTTACCTGCCAGACGTTGAACGGAGCCTTCTGTGCTCATAGGCCTGCTGACCGCTGTCGCGGCGTCCATCTGCTACGGCACGGGCTCTGTCCTGCAAGCCGTGGGCTCGCGCCGCGCCGCCCGGATGTCCCCGGCCGCCGCCGGCGTGACCGCCCACGGCGGACCGAACCTGACCTCCACCGCCAAGGCCGCGATGACCTGGGAGTTCATCGTCGGCACCATCCTCGACTTCGTGGGCTTCGGGCTGGGCGCGCTGGCGGCCCGCATGCTGCCCCTGTTCCTCTCCCAGACGGTCATCAGCGCCAACCTGGTGATCACCGCCGTCCTCAGCGTGAAGATGCTGGGCATCCGGCTGACCCGCAAGGAATGGACCTCGATCGGCGTCGTCTGCGCGGCGCTGGTGCTGCTGGCGACCGCCGCCGGCCACGAGGGCGACCACCACGCCCCGATGTCCACCCACTGGTGGCTGCTGGCCGTGACCCTGGTCATCATCGTCGGCGGCACGGTGGCCGTGCGCTTCCTCGGCGCCCGGGCCGCGATCCTGGCGGGTCTGCTGTCCGGCCTGGCCTTCGGCGCGCTGGGCGTCGGCGTGCGCATCCTCGACGGCGTGGACCCCTTCGACCTGGCCACCCTCGCCACCGACCCGGCGCTGTACGCCATCCTCATCGCGGGCTTCGGAGGCATGTACCTGCACACGGTCGCCCTCCAGATCGGCTCGGTCAACGGTGCCACCGCCGCCCTGGTCGTCGGCGAGACGGTGCTGCCGGGCGCGATCGGCGTCCTGTGGCTCGGCGACGCCTCCCGCCCGGGGCTGGCCTGGCTCGCGGTGACCGGCTTCGTGCTGGCCGTCGCCGGCGCCGTCGCGGTGGCCTGGTACGGCAACCACGACGGGGCCGAGGAGCCCGCCGAGGAACCGGTTCCGGCACCGGTCGCCTGACCCTCCCGGCCCGGCCCCCGGCGGGCCGGGCCGGTATTCACTCCCGTGGGGTCCCCCCGGTGGCGGGGGCCCGGCGGGTGCCGCCTGCTGGGGGCATGGAGTCCACCACCACGCGGATGCGCACGCCACGGGCCGCCGGGACGGCCGGGCTCGTCTTCGCCGTGCTGCTCGCGGTGGCGATCGTGCTGATGAGGCTCGCCATCCCCTCCGGGAGCCCCTCCGACGCCCCCGTCGCCGACGCCGACCGCTGGGCCGTCCGGCTGGCCCTGGAGATCGTCCCCTTCGCCGGGATCTTCTTCCTCTGGTTCATGGGAGCCCTGCGCGCGCACTCCGGCGGGGGCGAGGACCGGTTCGTCGCGGCGGTGTTCCTCGGCAGCGGCTACGTCTTCGTCGGGACCCTGTTCGTCGCCGCCGCCGCGGCCGGCACCGTGCTCCAGGAGACCGTCCCGCCGTCCGGATTCGGCCGCCCCTTCGCGTACACCGTGCTCACCACGTACGCGATGCGCATGGCGGCCGTCTTCGTCTTCGTGACCTCCACCATCGGGCGCCGCCTGGGCTTCTTCCCGCGCCCGCTGGTCGCGCTGGGCTTCGCCACCGGGCTGGTGCTGCTCCTCCTCGGCTCCGGGGTGCCCTGGGCCGAGATGGTCTTCCCGTTCTGGGTGCTCGTCGTCAGCCTGCACGTCCTGCGCACCAACCTGCGCCGGACCGCCTGAGGCCCGGCCCGTCCGTCCCGGCGGGCGGCGCACGGGTCTCGCGCGCATGCTGGAGAGCGGGAGGGTGTCGGGGGTCCGTGGGGGTCAACAGGTCACGGAAAGGCTGATGCCCCATGAGGCTTGTCGTGGACCTCAACCGGTGCCAGGGGTACGCGCAGTGCGCGTTCCTCGCACCGGACGTCTTCGCCATGCACGGCGACGAGTCCCTGCTCTACGACCCGCAGCCCGACGAGGAGCACCGCGAGGACGTCGTCCGCGCCGTCCACGCCTGCCCCGTCCGGGCCATCCTGCTGGACGCGGTGAACGGGTCCCTGTCGACCGCGGAGGCGCGTGGTGAGCGGTGACGCAGCCCTGGAGCGGCTCAAGCGCGAAGGCCGCATCGTCGTCGTGGGAGCCTCCCTGGCCGGCCTGCGGGCCGCCGAGACCCTGCGCGAGAAGGGGTTCGCCGGATCCCTGACGATGATCGGCGACGAACCCCACGAGCCGTACGACCGGCCCCCGCTGTCCAAGCAGGTCCTGCTCGGCAAGGCCACCGCGGACCGCACGGCCCTCCCCCGGCGCCTGGACATCGACGCCAAGTGGCGGCTCGGCGTACCGGCCGCCGGCCTGGACATGAAGGCCCGCCGGGTCCGCCTCGCCGACGGGGACGAGGTGGAGTACGACCGGCTCCTGATCGCCACCGGCGTCCGCGCCCGGCCGTGGCCCAAGCCCGAGGAGGGCGCCCTCGACGGGGTCTTCGTCCTGCGCACCCGGGACGACGGCGCGGCCCTGGAACGCGCGCTCGCGGCGGGGCCCGGCCGGGTCCTCGTCATCGGCGCCGGGTTCACCGGCTCCGAAATCGCCTCCGCCTGCCGGGAACGCGGCCTGGCCGTCACCGTGGCGGAACGCGGCGACGCGCCCCTGGTCGGCGCGCTCGGCGGGGTGGTCGGAGCGGTCGCGGCCGAGATGCACCGCGAGAACGGGGTGGACCTGCGCACCGGGATCATGGTGACGGCGCTGGAGGGCGACTCCTCCGGCAGGGTCCGCGCCGCGCACCTCTCCGACGGCACCACGCTGGAGGCGGAGGTGGTGGTCGTCTCGCTCGGCGCCCAGCGCAACACCGAGTGGCTGACCGGGTCCGGACTCGGCGCCGGCCCGCGCGGCATCGCCTGCGACGCGGGCTGCCGGGCCTTCGACATCTGGGGCATCGTCACCGACGACATCTACGTGGCCGGCGACGTGGCCCGCTCCCCGCACGCCCTCTTCGGCTACCAGTTCCTGTCCCTGGAGCACTGGGGCAACGCCGTCGCCCAGGCCGAGACTGCCGCGCACAACATGCTCAGCGAGAGCGCGGAGCGCCGCCCGCACGTATGGGTCCCGGCCTTCTGGTCGTCCCAGTTCGGGGTGAACATCAAGTCGGTCGGGGTCCCCTCGATGGGGACCGAGATCGTCATCACCCAGGGCTCGCGCGCCGAGCGCCGGTTCGTCGGCGTCTACGGCTACCAGGGGCGCGTCATCGGTGCCGTCACCTTCGACCAGTGCCGCTGGCTGGACTTCTACGAGCAGCAGATCGAGCAGACCGCGCCGTTCCCGCCGCCCTACTCGACGGTGGACCGCAGGCCCGAGGGGAACCGGCCGCTGGACGCGGACTTCCCCGACCCGTCGGTGCCCACGCACGGCCCGACGATCACCCTGAGCGGCTACTCACCGGCCGACCGGCGGATGACGTTCACGCCGGCGCACAACTGAGCACGAGGACCTCTCATGACTGAAGGCATCCTGCGGCAGATCCTCGACTACTCCAGCCGGGCCAATCCGTACCCCCTGTACGCGGAGCTCCGCAAGACCCCGGTGTTCCACGACGGGGACGGCCCGTACGTCCTCAGCACGTACCACGAGATCAAGGGCCTGCTGCACGATCCGCGGATCAGCTCCGACTCCCGCAACCTGACGGCGGTCCCCGGAGACCCGCTGAGCGAGGCCGGCGAGGACGAGGGGGAGGGCGTCCTGCCGCCCTCCTTCCTGAAGCTGGACCCGCCCGACCACGACCGGCTGCGCCGGATGACGAACCGCCCGTTCGGGCCGCCGCATTCTCCGCGCCGCGTCGAGCAGATGCGCGGTGAGCTGGGCGGCATCGTCAAGGGGCTGGTCGACGCGATCGCCAAGGAGGGCGACCCCGCGCGGATCGACCTGGTCGAGGAGTTCTCGTACCCGTTCCCGGTCACGGTGATCTGCCGGCTGCTGGGCATCCCGCCCGAGGACGAGGCGCGCTTCCACGTCTGGGCCGACACCCTCGCCGCGAGCCTGGACCCGGATCCGGACGCCGATCCCGCCGAGCGCGCGGACAAAACGAAGGGCGCCCGGATGGAGCTCGGCATGTACCTGGCCGGGCTGATCGAGGAGCGGCGCAAGAACCCCACCGGGGACATGCTGTCGGAGCTGGCGACCGGGCAGGGCCCGGACGGCACCATGACCACGATGGAGGTGCTCAGCACGGCGGCGCTGCTGCTGATCGCGGGGCACGAGACCACCGTCAACCTGATCACGAACGGCATGCTCACCCTGCTGAGACATCCGGAGCACCTGGCCCGGCTGCGTGCCGAGCCGGACCTCGGCGTGCCGATCGTGGAGGAGCTGCTGCGCTACGAGCCGCCGGTGCAGCTGCTGCCGCAGCGCAGCACCCTCTCCGACATCGAGGTGGCGGGGGTGACCATCCCCAAGGGCTCCTCGCTCTGGCTGATCCTGGCCTCCGGGAACCGCGACCCGAAGCGGTTCGAGGACCCGGACCGCTTCGACCCGGACCGCCAGGACGTCCAGCACCTCGGCCTCGGCAGCGGTATCCACAGCTGCTTCGGCGCGCCGCTGGCCCGGCTGGAGGCGGCGCTGGCGCTGAGCGAGCTGGCCCGCAGGCTGGAGAACCCCCGGCTGCTGGAGGACCCGCCGCCCTACCGGCAGAACGCGGTCCTGCGCGGCCCGCGCCACCTGCCGATCGCCGTCGACGGCATCCGGGACTAGCCCGAGACGGCCCGGCCCGGAAGGACGACGACCTCCGACGGGCTGAACGCCACCGCGACCCGGTCCCCCACGGCCGGCGCGGTGGCCAGCTCGCACTCGGCCTCCAGTACGGGCCCCGACGCGGGCCTCAGCCGCAGGGCCACGTGCGTGCCGCGGAAGGTCCGGGACTCCACCACGCAGCCCAGCCCGGCCTCGCACAGCACCACCCCGGCGGGGCGGACCAGCAGCCGGCACTCCCCCTCGGGCGTGCCGGCCGGGACCGGCAGCCTGCCCCACGCGGTCGCGGCGGCGGTACCGGCCACCGTGCCCGGGAGCACGTTCTCGAAGCCGAGGAAGCGGGCCACGAACTCCGACGCGGGCCGCTGCCACACCTCCAGCGGGGTCCCGGCCTGCGCGATCCGCCCGTCCCGCATCACCACCACCCGGTCGGCCAGCGCGAAGGCCTCGCCCTGGTCGTGGGTGACGGCCAGGACGGTGGTGCCCAGCCGGGAGAACAGCCCCTGGAGCTCGACCACCAGCCGCTCGCGCAGCCCCCGGTCCAGCTGGCCGAGCGGCTCGTCCAGCATCAGCAGCCGGGGCGAGGGGGCCAGTGCCCGGGCGAGGGCGACCCGCTGCTGCTCCCCGCCGGACAGCGAGGAGACCGCCCGGCCCTGGGCCCCCGGGAGCCCGACCAGCTCCAGCAGCTCCGCGACCCGGGCCCGGTACGAGCCCTTCGGGGTGCCCTGCACGCGCAGGCCGAAGGAGACGTTCCCGCCGACGTCCCGGTGCGGGAACAGCTGGTGGTCCTGGAACATCAGGCCCACCCCCCGCCGGTGGACCGGCACCCCGGCCTGGTCGGCGCCTCCGAGCAGCACCCGCCCCGCGGAGACCTGCTGGAGGCCGGCCACCACCCGCAGCAGGGTGGACTTGCCGCTGCCGCTGGGGCCCAGCACGCACACGGTCTCGTGCTCGGCGACCTCCAGGTCGACCGCGTCCACGACCGCCCGGTCGCCGAAGCGGACCGTCACCCCTTCGAGCCGGAGCAGGGTCATCAGAACTCTCCCGAGGTCTTGTCGGGTCGCAGTCGCTCCAGCACCAGCAGGGACACCGCGCACACCAGCATCAGAATCGTGCTCAGGGCCATGGCCTGCCCGTAGTTCATCTCCCCGGCCCTCCCCAGCAGCCGCGCCACGGCCACCGGCAGCGTCGGGTGGTCGGGCCGGGCGATGAAGACGGTCGCACCGAACTCGCCCAGCGAGACGGCGAAGGCGAATCCGGCCGCGATCAGCAGCGCCCGCCGCACCAGCGGCAGGTCCACCTCGCGCCAGGCCCGCAGCGGCGAGGCACCGAGCACGGCGGCCGCCTCCCGCAGCCGGCCGTCGACGGCCCGCAGCACCGGCAGCATGGTCCGTACGACGAACGGCACCCCGACCAGCGCCTGCGCGAGCGGCACCAGGATCCACGAGGTCCGCAGGTCCAGCGGCGGCTCGTCCAGGGTGATCAGGAACCCGAAGCCCACCGTCACGGCGGACACCCCGAGCGGCAGCATCAGCAGCGCGTCGAAGCCGCGTACGAATCGGCCCCCGCGCCGCGTCAGGGCCGCGGCGGCGAGCCCCCCGACGGCCAGGGCGATGGCGGTGGCGGCCAGCGCGTACTGGAGGGAGTTCCAGACCGCCTCCAGCGGCGGCACCAGAAACGTTCCGCCCCCGGAGCCCGCGTCCTGCAGCGCCCGGTAGAAGCCGAGGCCGTACCCGCCCGGGGCGTCGAAGGACCGCTCCACCAGCACCGCCAGCGGCGCCACCACCAGCAGCGCCACCGACAGCAGCACCCCGCCCAGCAGGCCCCGCTGCGCCCAGCCGCGCGGCGGACGGGCGGTGCGCGAGGGGTCGACGAGCCGCAGCGCGGTCTCCCGCCGGCGCACGGTCCACGCGTGCACGGCGAGGACGGCGGCGATGGCCGCGAACTGCACCATCGTCAGCACGGCGGCGGTCGGCAGGTCCAGCAGCTGCGCCGTCTGCCGGTAGACCTCCACCTCCAGGGTGGCGTACGCGGGCCCGCCCAGGATCTGCACGACGCCGAAGGAGCTGAACGTGAACAGGAAGACCATCAGCGAGGCCGCGGCCACCGCCGGCCCGAGCGCGGGCAGCACCACCCGCCGCCACGCCGCGAACCGCCCGGCGCCCAGCACCCGCGCGGCCTCCTCCTGGCGCGGGTCCAGCTGCGCCCAGAGCCCGCCGACGGTCCGCACCACGACGGCGTAGTTGAAGAAGACGTGGGCGAGCAGGATCGCCCACACGGTGGTGTCCAGCCGGACGCCCCACAGCTCGTCGAGCAGCCCTCCCCGCCCGACCAGCGCGAGGAAGGCACTGCCGACGACCACGGTCGGCAGCACGAAGGGGACGGTGACCAGCGCGCGCAGCAGCTGCTTGCCGGGGAACTCCAGGCGCGCGAAGACGTACGCGCCCGGCAGCGCGAGGAGCAGGGTGAGGGCGGTCGAGGCGAGCGCCTGCCAGGTGGTGAACCACAGCACGCCGCCGATGTCGGGCCGGGCGAGGACCTCGCCGATCCGGCCGAACTGCCAGCCCTCGTCCGTCTTGAGCCCGCGGCCGACGATCGCGGCGACGGGGTAGGCGAAGAACAGTCCGAAGAAGGCGAGCGGCACGGCCATCAGAGCGAGTCTGACGGCCGTGGCGCGCCCGCCCTCCGCGGGAAGGCGCTCTACTTCACGACGAGCGAGGACCACGTCTTGACCCACTGCTCACGGTTCTTGGCGATGGCCTCCGGAGCGACGTTCTCCGGCTTGTCGACCACGACACCGTGCTTCGTGAACAGCTCCGGCAGCTTCGCGTCCTTGACGACCGGGTTCACGAACATCTGGAGCGGCATGTCCTCCTGGAACTTCTTGGAGACCAGGAAGTCGATGAGGGCCTTGCCGCCCTCCTCGTTCTTCGCGCCCTTGAGCAGGCCCGCGAACTCGACCTGGCGGAAGCAGGTTCCGGTGGCCACGCCCGTGGGCGCCTCGGCCGGCTGCGGCTCGCCGTAGAGGACCTCGACCGGCGGGCTGGAGGCGTAGGAGACGACCAGCGGGCGGTCGCCCTTGGCCTTCTTGCCGCCGGCGGAGCCGGAGAAGCGC
This sequence comes from Streptomyces sp. NPDC044002, assembly GCF_056434525.1. Lineage (NCBI taxonomy): Bacteria > Bacillati > Actinomycetota > Actinomycetes > Kitasatosporales > Streptomycetaceae > Streptomyces > Streptomyces sp. NPDC044002. Next base: position 78,016 of record NZ_JBWKEZ010000019.1, on the reverse strand, counting down.
TCGTTGTAGGCCTGCTCCCAGCCGTCGACGACCTCGACGCCGTTGGCCTTGAGCTTGCTCCAGTAGTCCTTCCAGCCCTCCTCGCCGTACTTGCCGACGGAGGCGAGGAGGAAGCCGAGGCCGGGCGAGGAGGTCGCGGCGTTCTCGGTGACCAGCAGGTTCTTGTACTCCGGCTTGACCAGGTCGTCCAGCGTCTGCGGCGGGGCGATCTTCTTGTCGGCGAAGTACGCCTTGTCGTAGTTGACGCAGATGTCGCCGGAGTCGACCGGGGTGACGCGGTGCTGCTTGTCGAGCACGAACTCGGGCTTCACCGTGTCCAGGCCCTTGGCCTGGTAGGGGGTGAAGACGCCGTTGTCGAGGGCGCGCGAGAGCAGGGTGTTGTCGACGCCGAAGAAGACGTCGCCGCGCGGGGAGCCCTTGGTGAGGATCTCCTGGTTGAGGGCGGCGCCGGCGTCGCCGGACTTCAGCACCTTGACGGTGTAGCCGCTCTGCTGCTCGAACTCCTTGAGGACCGCCTCGGTCACGTTGAAGGAGTCGTGGGAGACGAGCGTGACCGTCTTGGACTTCGGGGCGTCGCTCGCGCCCGCGGACTTGTCCTTGGCGTCGCCGCCGCCGCAGGCGCTGAGCGTGGTCACGCCGAGCGCGGCCGCGAGCGCCGCGCCCGCGATCTTCTTGGTGGTGCTCACTGGTGATTCCTCCTGGGATGACCAGGAGAAGACGCGGCCCTGCCCGGCGCTCTGTGGGAGCGGACGCCGGGCAGGGCGCAACAGCTTGAGTGGTGACCGAACTTCCTACCCCGAATGACCGGGGCGAGGTTCAGAGGGTCTGCGGATGACGGATGCCGCACTCTCAGCGCTGTGGCGCTCCCCTGTCGGAATATGCAATTGGTTCGGCCACAGGGTACCCCGTGGCCGATTTACGCGGACCCGTGACCGGAATCTAGCGTTCCGAGGCGGCGAGCTGGCCGCAGGCGCCGTCGATCTCCTGGCCGCGGGTGTCGCGGACGGTCACGGGCACCCCGTGGCGGGCGATCGCCTCGACGAAGGCCTTCTCGTCCTCGGGGCGCGAGGCGGTCCACTTCGAGCCAGGCGTCGGGTTCAGCGGGATCAGGTTGACGTGCACGCGCTTGCCCTTGAGCAGGCGGCCGAGCAGGTCGCCGCGCCAGGCCTGGTCGTTGATGTCGCGGATCAGGGCGTACTCGATGGAGATCCGGCGGCCGGACTTCTCCGCGTACTCCCAGGCGGCGTCGAGGACCTCGCGGACCTTCCAGCGCGTGTTCACGGGGACGAGGGTGTCGCGCAGCTCGTCGTCCGGGGCGTGCAGGGAGACCGCGAGGCGGCACTTGAAGCCCTCGTCGGCGAACCGCAGCATCGCCGGGACCAGGCCGACGGTGGAGACGGTGATGCCGCGCTGCGACAGGCCCAGGCCGTCGGGCTCCGGGTCGGTGAGGCGGCGGATGGCGCCGACGACGCGCTTGTAGTTCGCGAGCGGCTCGCCCATGCCCATGAAGACGATGTTGGAGAGCCGGGCCGGGCCGCCGGGGACCTCGCCGTCGCGCAGGGCGCGCATGCCGTCGACGATCTGGTGCACGATCTCGGCGGTGGAGAGGTTGCGGTCCAGGCCGGCCTGGCCGGTGGCGCAGAACGGGCAGTTCATGCCACAGCCGGCCTGCGAGGAGATGCACATCGTCACCCGGTCGGGGTAGCGCATCAGCACGGACTCGACGAGCGTGCCGTCGTGCAGCTTCCACAGGGTCTTGCGGGTGGTGTCGTTGTCGCAGCTGATGTGCCGCACGACGTTCATGAGCTCCGGCAGCAGCTCCTGCTGGAGCTTCTCCCGCGCGGCGGCGGGGATGTCCGTCCACTCGGCCGGGTCGTGCGCGTAGCGGGCGAAGTAGTGCTGGGAGAGCTGCTTGGCCCGGAACGGCTTCTCGCCGATCGCGGCCACCGCCTCGCGGCGCTCGGCCGGCGTGAGGTCGGCGAGGTGCCGCGGGGGCTTCTTCGCTCCTCGGGGCGCGACGAAGGTGAGCTCGCCCGGAACGGGACGGGGGGCCATGCTGTACTCCTCGGTACGACGGGGTGGGGGTCACCCCGCGCGTGCAGGGCCGGTCCGCGGCGACTCGGCCGCCGGACGGAAAAGGCGCGCCACGTGCACGTGGCGCGCCCTCCAGGATAACCCGGCCCGGACCGGTCAGCCGGTGCCGACGAACGCCGCCAGCAGCAGCCAGACCACCGGAGCGGTCGGCAGCAGCGAGTCCAGCCGGTCCATGATGCCGCCGTGACCCGGGAGCAGCGTGCCCATGTCCTTGATGCCCAGGTCACGCTTGATCATCGACTCGCCGAGGTCGCCCAGGGTGGCGGAGACCGCCACCGCGAGGCCCAGCAGCAGGCCCTGCCACCAGGCGCCGTCGTCGATGAGGAACTCCATGCACAGGGCGCCGGCCGCCATCGCGAAGGCCACCGCCCCGAAGAGCCCCTCGCGGGTCTTGCCGGGGCTGATGCGCGGGGCCAGCTTGGTCTTGCCGAAGCGCCAGCCGACCGCGTACGCCCCGGTGTCGCTGACCACGGTCAGCAGCAGGAAGGTCACCACCCGCTGCGGACCGTCGTCGGGGGTCAGCAGCATCGCGACGAAGGTGGCCAGGAAGGGCACGTAGAACGCCGCGAAGACGCCGGCCGTGACGTCCTTGAGGTAGTCCTCGGGGGGCTCCGTCATCCGCCACACGAGGACGGCCAGCGCGGTGAGCGCCATCGCCACCCAGGCGCCCTCGGCCCCGCGGACGTACCCGGCGATGATCATCGCCGCGCCGCCGACCGCGAGCGGGACCAGCGGGGCCTTGATGCCCTTCTTCTCCTGGAGCCGGGAGGTGAGCTCCCACAGGCCGACCACGACCGCGACGACGATGACGCCGACGAAGACGGCCTTGACGATGAACAGCGAAGCGAAGATCACCGCACCGAGGCCGACGCCGACCCCTATGGCGGCACGCAGATCCCGCCCCGCGCGCTTCTTCTGCGGCGGGGGCGAGGCGTCCTGCGGGGCCTGCGGAGGCGGAGGCGGGGGGCTGGGCATGGGCTCCTGCAACGGCGTCTCGGCGCGGAACGGGGGGCCGCCGGCGAAGGCGGCCCCCCGATCGCGTGCTTCCCGGTCGTCGAAGGCACGGCCGGCGGCATCGGGCACGATGGGCATGGGCGCAGTCTGCGGGCCCACCAGCGCATCGTATGCGGGACCCGCCGGAACCGGCTCAGCGGCCCAGGGAGAGTCGTTCATCAGACCTCGAGGAGCTCGGCTTCCTTGTGCTTGAGCAGCTCGTCCACCTGCGCGACGTACTTCGCGGTGGTGTCGTCGAGCTCCTTCTCGGCGCGGCGCACCTCGTCCTCGCCGGCCTCCTTGTCCTTGACCAGCTTGTCGAGGGCGTCCTTGGCCTTGCGGCGCACGGAGCGGATGGAGACCCTGGAGTCCTCGGCCTTGGTCTTGGCGACCTTGATGAACTCCTTGCGGCGGTCCTGCGTCAGCTCCGGGAAGGTCACCCGGATGATGCGGCCGTCGTTGCTCGGGTTGACACCGAGGTCGGAGTCCCGGATCGCCTGCTCGATGTTGCGCAGCGCGGAGGCGTCGAACGGCGTCACGATCGCCATGCGCGGCTCGGGCACGGCGAAGGAGGCGAGCTGGTTGATGGGCGTGATGGCGCCGTAGTAGTCCGCCACGATCTTGTTGAACATCGCCGGGTGCGCACGGCCGGTGCGGATCGCGGCGAAGTCCTCCTTGGCGACGACGACGGCCTTCTCCATCTTCTCCTCGGCCTCGAGGAGGATTTCTTCGATCACCACGTGCTCCTGCATGTCAGATATGGATGGTTCAGGCGGGCGCGGGCGGTCCGGGCCGCCCGGACCGGACCCCTGCGGGTCCGGCTCGGTGGGCTCAGGCCCGGGTGCCCTGGTCGCTCACGAGCGTGCCGATCTTCTCACCCTTGACGGCGCGGGCGATATTGCCTTCGGCGAGCAGCTCGAAGACCAGGATCGGCAGCTGGTTGTCGCGGCACAGCGTGATGGCCGTGGCGTCGGCGACCTTGAGGTCCCGGGACAGCACCTCGCTGTACTCCAGCGCGTCGAACTTCACCGCGTCCGGGTTGGTCTTCGGGTCGGAGTCGTAGACCCCGTCGACACCGTTCTTGCCCATGAGGAGGGCTTCGGCGTCGATCTCCAGGGCGCGCTGGGCGGCCGTGGTGTCGGTGGAGAAGTAGGGCATGCCCATGCCCGCGCCGAAGATGACGACGCGGCCCTTCTCCAGGTGGCGCACGGCGCGCAGCGGGATGTACGGCTCCGCGACCTGCCCCATGGTGATGGCCGTCTGGACCCGGCTGTCGATGCCCTCCTTCTCCAGGAAGTCCTGGAGGGCGAGGCAGTTCATGACGGTTCCGAGCATGCCCATGTAGTCGGACCGGGCCCGGTCCATGCCGCGCTGCTGAAGCTCCGCGCCGCGGAAGAAGTTGCCGCCGCCGATGACGACCGCGATCTCGGCCCCGTCGCGGACCACGGCCGCGATCTCGCGGGCGATGGCGTGCACGACGTCGGGGTCGACACCCAGTCCGCCGCCGCCGGAGAAGGCTTCGCCGGACAGCTTCAGCATGAAGCGGCGACCCTTCTTCTCGTGGTCGCTCTTGTCGTCGGATGCGGTGTGGGGGTCCACGCCCTGATTCATGGAGATCTCCTCGTGCACATACGAAGAAGGCCATTGCCGGTGGGTCCTTGCGGTTCCCTCTGCGGCAATGGCCTCCTCGTCAGATCTGCGGTCGTCCTGCGCGAGCGCGGACGACTGCTTCAGACCCTATAGGGGTCCGGTGTCCGTCGTGTACGGACGGACTCAGATGCCGACCTTGATGCGGGTGAACGCCTTCAGGGTGACACCGGCCTCTTCCAGAACCTTCTGGACGGACTTCTTGTTGTCCAGGGCGTACGGCTGGCCGAGCAGCGTGGCGTCCTTGAAGAAGCCGTTGACGCGACCCTCGACGATCTTGGCGATCGCGGCCTCGGGCTTGCCCTCGGCGCGGGTGACCTCTTCGGCGACGCGGCGCTCGGACTCGACGACCTCGGCCGGGACGTCCTCGGCGGTCAGGTACTTCGGCGAGAACGCGGCGATGTGCTGGGCGATGCCCTTGGCCAGCTCGGCGTCGGCCTTGTCCAGCTCGACCAGGACACCGATCTGCGGGGGCAGGTCGGGCATGGTGCGGTGCATGTAGGAGGCCACGAAGGCACCCTCGTACGCCGCGAAGCGGTCCAGGACGATCTTCTCGCCGAGGTTGGCGTTGGCCTCGTCCACGAACGCCTGGACGGTCTTGCCGGCCTCGATCTCGGACGCCAGCAGCGCCTCGATGTCCGCCGGCTTGGTGGCGGCCACGTGGGCGGCGAGCTGGTCGGCGACGGCCAGGAACTTCGGGCTCTTGGCGACGAAGTCCGTCTCGCACTTGAGCTCGACGAGCACGCCGGAGGTGGCGTCCTCGGAGATCAGGGAGGTGACGGCACCGTTCTCGGCGGAACGGCCCTCGCGCTTGGCGACACCCTTCAGGCCCTTGATACGCAGGGCCTCGACGGCCTTGTCGACGTCGCCGTCGGACTCGACCAGGGCCTTCTTGCAGTCCATCATGCCGGCGCCGGTGAGCTCGCGGAGCTTCTTGACGTCAGCGGCGGTGTAGTTCGCCATGAGTCTGTGATTCTCTCTCGAAGTCGTAGATCTACGGGTGAACGGCGGAGGAGCGCGCTCGTGGCGCGGCTCCCCCGCCGTCATCGTCCGTGCTGTGAGTGCCCGGCGAGTGAACGCCGGGCGCTCTCAGTGGGTCAGGCCTGCTCGGCGTCCGCGGCCGGGGCGGCCTCGGCAGCCGGGGCCTCGGCGGCGGGGGCCTCGGCGTCAGCCTTCTTCTCACCCTCGAGCAGGTCGCGCTCCCACTCGGCGAGCGGCTCGGCGGCGGCCTTCTCGCCCGGCTTCGAGTCGCCGGTCGCGGCGCCGGAGCGGGCGATGAGGCCCTCGGCGACGGCGTCGGCGATCACGCGGGTGAGCAGGGTGACGGAGCGGATCGCGTCGTCGTTGCCCGGGATCTTGTAGTCGACCTCGTCGGGGTCGCAGTTGGTGTCGAGGATCGCGACGACCGGGATGTGCAGCTTGCGCGCCTCACCGACGGCGATGTGCTCCTTCTTGGTGTCGACGATCCAGACGGCGCTGGGAACCTTCGACATCTCGCGGATACCACCGAGGGTCTTCTCCAGCTTGGCCTTCTCGCGGGAGAGGACCAGGAGCTCCTTCTTGGTGAGACCCGAGGCGGCGACGTCCTCGAAGTCGATCGCCTCAAGCTCCTTCAGACGCTGGAGGCGCTTGTAGACGGTGGAGAAGTTGGTGAGCATGCCACCCAGCCAGCGCTGGTTGACGTACGGCATGCCGACGCGGGTCGCCTGCTCGGCGATGGCCTCCTGCGCCTGCTTCTTCGTACCGACGAACATGATGGAGCCACCGTGCGCGACGGTCTCCTTCACGAACTCGTAGGCGCGGTCGATGTACGACAGCGACTGGAGCAGGTCGATGATGTAGATGCCGTTGCGCTCGGTGAAGATGAAGCGCTTCATCTTCGGGTTCCAGCGACGGGTCTGGTGACCGAAGTGGACGCCGCTCTCCAGCAGCTCCCGCATCGTTACGACGGCCATGGCCATCTCCTTGGTTTCTCGGTTTTGGTTCCTGACGCCCCGCCGCGCCCTGCCCCTTGAGGGACCGAGAGACGCTTTCACCTGACCGGAACCGGTCGGCGCTGGGGCGTGCGAAGTCGACCCGGTGACCCGGATCGCCACAAGAAGTGTACGGGACCCGGCGGTATGCCGGGTGACGCCGTTGTCCACACCCCCTCGGCCGTCCACAGGCGCGGGCCGGGCGGGCCGCCCGCGCGGGATCCTGCCGTGCATGACGAAACTGCTGCTCATCCTGCTCCTGGCACTGCCCGGTCCACTGCCGGGGCCGCTTCCCGCACCCGGGCCGGCGGCTCCGGATCCCGCCGCGTCCGCGCCCGTCGCACCGGTGCGCGGCGGGGGCGCGGCGGGCGGGCCGCGGGGCGCGCGGCCGCTGCCCGCGCCGCTGTCCGTGGCGCGCTGGTGGGACCCGCCGCCGACCCCGTACGCGGCCGGCCACCGCGGTGTGGACCTGGCGGCGCCGGCCGGGTCGGAGGTACGGGCCGTGGGGCCGGGGCGGGTGCACTACGCGGGGCGGGTGGCGGGGCGCGGGGTGCTCTCGCTCACCCTGCCGGGCGGCCTGCGCACCACGTACGAGCCGGTGCGGCCGCTGGTGGCGCAGGGGGAGGCGGTCGAGGCGGGGCAGGTGGTGGCGGTGCTCACGGAGGGCTCCCACTGCCCGGGCCCCTGCCTGCACTGGGGCCTGCTGGCGGGCGAGGACGCCTATCTCAACCCGCTGGCCCTGCTGCCCGCCCCCACGCCCCGGCTGCTGCCGGGGGCTCCCCGGGGCGCGTCGCCGCGCCCGGGCCGGGGGCTCCTCAGGCCGTGACGCCCCGCAGGGCCATGGAGACGGCCGTCTCGGTGATCACGGCCGGGTCCTCGGCGGCGCCGAGCTCGATCCGGCGGGCCGCGGCGTCCACCACGCCCTGGAGCAGCATCGCGGACAGCCTCGGCTCCGGCAGCCCGAGGGCGCCCAGGGCCTCGACGATCATCGCCACCAGGCCGCCGTGGGCGGCGCGGATCTTCTCCCGCGCGCCGGCGTCCAGCTCGCCGGCGGAGATCGCCACCACCGCGCGGTGGCGCCGGTCCCCGACCAGCCCGAGCTGGGTGCGCACGTAGGCCTCGATCTTCGTCTCCGGCGTGGTCGCACGCTCCATCGCCGCCTCGATCTCGGCGGCCCAGACGGGGAAGTCCACCGCGCACAGCTCTTCGACGACGGCCGCGCGGGAGCGGAAGTACTCGTACACGGAGGACCGGGCGAGCCCGGTCCGCTCCGCGAGGGCGGGGAAGGTCAGGGCCTCCGTCCCGCCTTCGGACAACAGGGAACGAGCGGCGTCCAACAGGGCGCCGCGCTGCATCGACCGGTGCTCGGCCACGGAGGCCGCTCGAATCCTGGGCACGTCACCACTGTACGGAGGTCCCGCAAGGGGTGTCGGCCCCGCCGGCGGGGCCGGGGCCTCAGCGGCCGACGTCGGCGAGCTTGGCCCGCAGCTGGAGCACGGATTTGGTGTGGATCTGGCTGACCCGGCTCTCGGTGACGCCCAGCACGTTGCCGATCTCGGCGAGGGTCAGGCCCTCGTAGTAGTAGAGGGTCACCACGGTCTTCTCCCGGTCCGGGAGGGTGTTGATGGCCCGCGCGAGCAGCCGGCGCAGCTCCCGGTCCTCGGCCACCTCGACCGGGTTGTCGGCGGCGGTGTCCTCCAGGGTGTCCATCAGGGAGAGCCGGTCGCCGCCCTCCCCGCCCACGTGCAGCAGCTCTTCCAGGGCGACCACGTTGGCCAGGGACAACTGGCTGAAGACCGTGTGGAGTTCCTCCACCGCGATGCCCATCTCCCCGGCGACCTCACCCTCCGTCGGGGTGCGCCGCAGCTGGGCCTCCAGCGTCGCGTAGGCGCGCTCCACGGCCCGCGCCTTCTGCCGCACGGAGCGCGGGATCCAGTCCAGTGCGCGCAACTCGTCGATCATCGCGCCGCGGATGCGGGTGATGGCGTACGTCTCGAACTTGATGGAGCGTTCGATGTCGAACTTCTCGATCGCGTCGATCAGCCCGAAGACGCCGGAGGAGACGAAGTCGGCCTGCTCCACGTTGGGCGGCAGGCCCACGCTGACGCGGCCGGCGACGTATTTCACCAGGGGCGAGTAGTGCAGGATCAGCTGCTCCCGCAGCCGCTCGTCGCCCGAGTCCTTGTATGAGCGCCAGAGCACCTCCAGGGACGAGGGCGCGGTGGACCGCACACTGCCGCGGGCAGCGGGGGGCACCGCAGCGCGGTCGGACCCTGAGGTGTGCTGGGGCATGCTTCGCCTTTGCCGGAGCGGGATTCCTTGGGAGCGTAGCGTGACGGAAGTGTCGCGGTGCGCGAAGAGTACGGGATGGCGCAGGGGCCCAGGAGCGTCCGCCCTCGCGCGGGCGGCCCGGGACCGGCGCCTCGCGCACGGTCCCGGCGACTGCCACCGGGAGGACCGCGTCTGTCATCGCCGTCACTCTTTCACCGGAACGCCCCAGGTCAACGACCGCCTCGCCGGTCGGCTCCGGATTGCACCCCCTCTCGCGACGTCCGCGGGGTCAACCGCCAGCCGTCGCCCTGCCGTTCGACGAACCCCAGAGAGTGAAGTTCGTACAGTCTGCCGATGACTTCATCGGTCCCGGAGGCCGCGGCGAGGGCGATCTCGTCGAGGCCCGCCGCCCGTCCCGCGGGGAGCGCTTCCAGCACCCGCGCGGCGCCGGGGGCCAGCAGGTCACGGGGGTGGACCGGGCCGCGCCGGGCGGGGGCCAGTTCGCCGATGTCGCCGACGAGTTCGACGATCTCGTTGGCGTCGGTCACGAGCGCCGCCTCGCCGCGCAGCAGCTCGTGCACCCCGGCCGAGAGGCCGCTGGTGGCGGGGCCGGGTACGCCCATGGTGAGGCGGCCCAGCTCCTGGGCCCGGCGGGCGGTGACGAGGGAGCCGCTGCGCAGGGCGGCCTCCACGACCACGGTCCCCCGGGTGAGGGCGGCGATGACCCGGTTGCGGAGCACGAACCGGCTCGGGGTGGGGTGGGTGCCGGGCGGCAGTTCGCCCAGGACCAGCCCCTGACGGGTGATCCGGCCCAGGAGCCCGGCGTGCCCGCGCGGGTAGACCGTGTCCACCCCGCAGGCCAGTACCGCCGCGGTGGCTCCGCCCGAGGCGAGGGCCCCGCGGTGGGCGGCCCCGTCGATCCCGTACGCCGCGCCGGAGACGACCACCCAGCCGCGCTCGGTGAGTCCGGCGGCCAGGGTCTGCGCCATGTGGGCCCCGTACGGGGTGCACGCCCGGGCCCCGACCACGGCGACCGAGCGCAGGGCCCAGGTCCGCAGGTGGGGGCGGCCCCGCAGCCAGAGGCCGACGGGCCGGGCGTCGCCGAGGTCGTCCAGCTGGGTCGGCCACTCCGCCGAGCCGGGGCACACGAAGCGGATGCCCGAGCCGGCGGCGCTCTCCAGGTCCCGCAGGGGCTCCGCGACGGCGGCCCGCCTGCGGTACCCGGCGAGCCGCTCGGGCCCCACGCCGGTCAGCGGGCCGGGTTCCCGGCCGGGGCCGGTCAGGATCCGCATCACCGTGACGGCCCCCAGCTCCCGGATCCAGCGTCCGCCGTGCTCGTCGCCCGGCTCCAGCACCCGGGTCAGCGCGGCCCGGGCCAGGAGCTCCGGGCCGGGCCGCTCCCCGGCGCTCACGGTCCCGCCCCCACGGCCTGGGCGGCGCCCCGGGCGATCCCGGTGCGCAGTTCCAGCGCGACGGCCGCGTCCAGCGCGTCGGGGCGGTCCCGGCCCCGCAGGTCGGCGACGGTCCAGGCGACCCGCAGCACCCGGTCCAGCCCCCGCGCGGTGAGCAGTCCGCGCTCCATGTCCCGCTCGGCCAGGGCCAGGGCGCCGGGGCCGGCGGGCCAGCGGGTGCGCAGCTCGTGCCCGGGCACTTCGGAGTTGAGCCGCCACGGGGTGCCGGCGAGCCGGGCGGCGGCCCGGTCGCGGGCCTCGCGGACCCGGTCTGCGACGGCGGCGGTGGACTCCCCCCGGCCGCCGCGGCCGAGCAGGTCGGAGCGGGTGACCGGCTCCACCTCGACCCGCAGGTCGACCCGGTCGAGCAGCGGCCCGGACAGCCGGGCCTGGTAGCGCCGGATCACCGAGGCGGGGCATTCGCAGCCGGACCCGGTCAGGGTGTGGCGGCCGCAGGGGCAGGGGTTCGCCGCGAGGACCATCAGGAACCGGGCGGGCAGCCGTACCACCCCGGCGGCCCGGGCGATGACCACGTGCCCGGCTTCGAGGGGCTGCCGCAGGGCGTCCAGCACCTTGCCGCTGAACTCGGCGGCCTCGTCCAAAAAGAGCACCCCCTTGTGAGCCAGGGAGACCGCCCCGGGCCTGGGGATCCCGGCCCCGCCGCCGACCAGCGACTGCATGGTCGCGGAGTGGTGCGGGGCGCAGTACGGGGGCCTGCCGACCAGCGGTTCGCCGGGCGGCAGGATTCCCGCGACCGAGTGGACGGCCGTCACCTCCAGGGAGTCCTGTCGGGTGAGCGGCGGCAGCAGCCAGGGCAGCCGCTCGGCGAGCATCGTCTTGCCCGCGCCCGGGGGCCCGCTGAGGAAGAGGTGGTGGCCCCCCGAGGCCGCCACCTCCAGGGCCCGGCGGGCGCCGTGCTGCCCGGCGACGTCGGCGAGGTCGGGGTGATCCCCCGCGTCGCCCCGGCCCGAGAGGCCCGTCCCGAGCGCGGCGCCGGGTACGACCAGGCCGGCGAGCATCGGATCGGGGCGTCCCGCCTCCGGCGGGGGGTCCTCCTCGGGCACCTCCCCGTCGGTCAGCACCGCGATCAGCTGCCGCAGGCTGCGCACGCCCAGTACCGAGACGTCCGGCACCAGGGTGGCCTCGGCGGCGCACTGCTGCGGCACCACCACCTGCCGGTACCCGGCCTCGGCGGCGGCGAGCACGGCCGGCAGGATCCCCCGCACCGGGCGCACCCGGCCGTCGAGGCCCAGCTCCCCGATGAGCACGAGGTCGGCGATCCTGCCGGGGTCGACGACCTCGGCGGCCCCCAGCACGGCCGCGGCGACGGCCAGGTCGAAATGGGCGCCGGACTTCGGCACGGACGCCGGGCTGAGTCCGACCGTGAGCTTCTTCTGCGGCCAGGGGGCGCCCGAGTTCGCCACCGCCGCCCGTACCCGGTCGCGGCTCTCGACCAGGGTCTTGTCCGGCAGTCCCACCAGGGTGAAGGCCGCCACACCGGGCTCCAGGTCGGCCTGCACCTCCACCAGTACGCCCTCGACGCCCACCAGGGCCACCGAGCAGGCCCGCGCGAACCCCATCAGGCCACCCCCCTGACGTGCTCCACCACGGGCGCGCCGCGCCGGGGCAGCAGGACTCCGACGAGGTCGATCCGCACCCCGCCCGGCGGCGGGCCCCCGTGGTCGGCGAGCCACCGTCCGGCGAGCCTGCGCAGCCGGTCGGCCTTGCCCGCCCGGACGGCGGCCATGGGATGTTCGAACGCGCCCGCGCGGCGCGTCTTGACCTCGCACACGACGAGGGCGTCCCCGTCGCGGGCGACGATGTCGATCTCCCCGGCGCGGCACCGCCAGTTCCTGGCGATCACCGTCATCCCGGATTCGGTCAGTCTCCGCGCGGCGAGCTCTTCGCCGTACCGCCCCAGCGCCTGCCGTGCCACGTCCTTCGCGTTCATCCGGCACCACCTCCGCCCCCGACGGTCCCGGTTCCGGGCGCAGGAAGTGGATCTTGGTGGAAAACCAGGGCGTTGTGGACGACCGGCTCACCCCTGGGGGTGAACCGGTGCGCGGATCAGCCCGGCAGGTCGGCGCCCGGCAGTTCGAGGTCGCTCTTGTTGAGCTCCTCGATGTTCACGTCCTTGAAGGTCAGCACGCGGACCTGCTTGACGAAGCGGGCCGGCCGGTACATGTCCCAGACCCAGGCGTCGGCCATGGAGACCTCGAAGAAGACCTCGCCCTGGACCGAGTGCACCTGCATCTCGTAGTCGTTGGTGAGGTAGAAACGTCGTTCGGTCTCGATCACGTACTTGAACAGCCCGACGACGTCGCGGTACTCCCGATAGAGCTTCAGCTCCATCTCGGTCTCGTACTTCTCGAGGTCCTCGGCGCTCATGGCATGTTCCCCTTCAGCCGTGCGTCCCCCTATTGTGCGCCAGCGCCGTACGCCCCTAAACGATTTCCGGGGCGAGGACCACCGGAGCGCCCGGAGGACCGTCGTCGAGCAGCGTCCGGAGCAGCTCGGCCAGTCTGGTCGGGTACACCGTCTCACGGGCCGCGAGGAGTTCCTCGGAGGTCCACCACCTGGCCCCGGTGACGCTGCGCCGCTCCAGCTCCGTGAGGCCGCCCATCACGGTGTCGGTCTGGGCGGTACGCGCCAGGAAGTACCACTCGTCCTGCTCCCAGCGCCTGCCGTCGAAGGGGAAGGAGCAGTACCGGTGCCACAGCACCGGCCCCAGGTCCACCTCTGTGATCCCGGTCTCCTCGGCGAGTTCCCGCAGCGCGGCCTGCTCCCGGCTCTCGGTGCCCTCCAGGCCCCCGCCGGGGGTGAACCACCAGTCGTCGGCGGGATCGTCCGGCTCGAAGCCGTGCAGCAGCAGGATCCGGTCCTCGGGGTCGAGCAGGACCACCCGCGAGACCTTCCGCGGCGTCCCGGACGGCTCAGCGGCCATCGGAGCCCGCCTTGCCGCGCCCGCCCCCCAGGAGCCGCGCAAGCGGCCCGTAGGCGCCTCCGAGGACCACCAGGGCCGCGCCGGCCAGCACCGCCGTCACCTGGAGCCGCAGCGGGCCGGGGGCGGAGATCCCGCCGGGCAGGGCGGCGAAGACCTGCGGCCGCTCCAGCATCTTCATGGACGGCCACGCCAGGGCGTCGACCCGGGCCGCGACCGCCGACCGGGGCACGGTCCCCTGACCGGCGTCCTGGAGGTGCGCCCGGGAGTCCAGGGAGCCGCCGCGCCGGTCGCCCATCAGGAAGAGGTTGCCCTCGGGCACCTTCACCTCGAACGTGGTCGTTCCCGCGGCCGCCGCGCCGTCGCCCTCGCGGTCCACGTACGGCTCGTCGAGCGGCTGGCCGTTCACGGTCACCCGGCCGCCCTGGCCGCAGCAGGAGACGGTGTCCCCGCCGACGGCCACGACCCGCTTGACCATGGGCGAGTTGCTCCACACGGTGTCGGTGAAGACGACCACGTCACCGCGCCGCACCTCGCCGCCGTCGATGCGCTGCGCCAGCACCCGGTCGCCCGGCCGCACCGTCGGCACCATCGAGTCCGTCGGCACCGTGTACGGCTGGTACACCACGGCGCCCCACACGAAGCCCCCGAGGAACAGCACGAAGCCGATGGCCACGGCGATCCCCGACAACGTGTTGCCGAGGCCGCCGCGGCCATCCCTGCGCGCGCGTATTGCCTGCGTTCTTGCCTGCGTTCCGCCCATTGCAGCGCCCCCATGCCTCGGAGATCGTCGACCTGGGCGGCACCCTACCGGGCGGTACGCCCCTTGGTCAGCCTCCGCCTGCGCCACATGACCAGGGGAACCGCCCCGACGAGCCCCAGCGCGGCCGGGGTGACCCCCGCCGTGCCCGCCCCGCTCGCCTGCGGCGAGTGCAGCGGCGCCGGGGGCTGCTTGCCGATGCCCGGCTGGTCGAAGGTGTCCGGGACGGGCAGGGTGGCCCAGCGGGTGATCGGCCACGCCACCACCACGGCCCGCCCGACGACGTCCTTGACCGGGACGAAGCCCTGGGTGGAGTCCTGCTGGTGGTAGCGGGAGTCCTGGGAGTTCTGCCGGTGGTCGCCCATCACCCAGATCTTGCCCTTGGGCACGGTGATCGGGCCGAAGGGGAAGTCGTCGCAGGCGCTGTTGCCGGGGAAGATGTACGGCTCGTCCAGCGCCTTGCCGTTGACGACGACCGGGCCACCCTTCTTGCACTCCACGGTGTCCCCGCCGATGGCGATGGTCCGCTTGATCAGGTCCTTCTCGTCGGCGGACGGCATCAGGCCGATCTTGCTCAGGATCGTCTGCGCGATGTTGGGCTCCGGGGTGGGCTCCCCGGCCAGCCAGTTCGCCGGGTCGTGGAAGACCACGACCTCGCCGCGCTCGGGCTCGGAACCGAACCACGGGGTGAGCTTGTCCACCAGCACCCGGTCACCGCGCTGCAGGGTGTTCTGCATGGAGTCGGACGGGATCGAGAACGCCTGCACCAGGAAGGTCTTGATCAGCAGGGCCAGCAGCAGGGCGATACCGATGAGGAGCGGGAGCTCCTTCCAGAAGGAACGCTGCGGCTGCTCCTCCGCCTCGGCGCCCTCCTCCCCGGTGTCGTGCCCGACGGCGTCGTCCGGCCGCTCCTCGCCCTCATCGCGTCCGGATCGTGCGCCTACCGCCACGTCCCCCACATCCACTCCTCACTCGGAAAACCGCTGCCCGTGCCGGAACAGGAACGGGCCCTCCCCTCCCCTAACGAGCGGGAGTTCCCTAAGGCGCGGGAGACCAGGGCCACACTATGCGAAGGGCGTGCCCCGACGGCGCCGACGGGGCCCGCGCCGCCGTCCGCCCCGAACGGGATCCGGCACCTGCAGGAAGGTCGCCGGCTGGTCGAGTCCGCGCCAGTGGTCGAAGGGCCAGGCGATCACCACCGCCTGCCCGACCACGTTCTTCTCGTCGATGGTGCCCTCGAAGGCCTCGTCGAGGTGGTAGCGGGAATCGGCCGAGTTGGCGCGGTGGTCGCCCATCACGAAGATCCGCCCGGCCGGTACCCGCACCTCGAATCGGATTTCGGAGGGGGCGTTGCCGGGTGACACGTAAGGCTCATCGAGCGGCGTTCCGTTGACGGTCACCCGCCCCCGGGCGTCACAGCACTTGACCGTGTCGCCGCCGACGCCGATGACCCGCTTGATCAGGTCCTGCTCGTCCGCCGAGGGCAGCAGGCCGATGAAGGTCAGGGCCTGCTTGATCTGCCGGACGCCCGCCGGGTCCGGTTCGGGCCTCGCGGCCTCGCCCTTGAGCCAGCCGCCCGGGTCCTTGAACACGACGACCTCGCCCCGCTGGACCTTCGAGCCGAACCACGGGGTCAGCTTGTCCACCAGCACCCGGTCCCCGATCCGGATCGTCTGCTCCATGGAGCCGGAGGGGATGAAGAAGGCCTGCACCAGGAAGGTCTTGAGCACCAGGGCTATGCACAGCGCGACCGCCACCAGCAGCGGCAGCTCGCCCACGCGGCGGGTGCGCCTGCGCCGGCGGACCTTGCGCGCCAGCCGGCGCCGCTCCGCCCGCCCGCCGGGCTCCACGGCCTCCACGGCATCCGCGGGCTCCGCACCCTCGCCGCCTCCGGCGTCCCCGGCCGCCCGCTCCGGTACGGCGGGGCCGACGGGCTCCCGCGCGGGCCGGGATGCGGGTGCGGGTCCGGGGCCGCGCCGGGGCCGCTCGGCCCGTTCCGGCTCACCGCCCCGCCCCGGCTCCGGGCGGCCGGCACCCCGCGGGCGCCCGCGGCTACCCATGCGGGCCGTCCCCGGTCCCCGCCCCGGTCACCGAACCCCAGCGCGACACCGGCCAGCCGATCCAGTCGGCCCGCCCGATCACCTTCTCCACCGGCACCATGCCCCCGCCCGGCTCCCCCAGGTGGTCCCGGGAGTCCCGGGACTGGGAACGGTGATCGCCCATGACCCACAGGGTCCCCGGCGGAACGACGATCCGGAAGGGGACCTTCGAGGCCGAGTCTCCGGGGTAGAGATAGGGCTCTTCCACCGGGACTCCGTTGACCTGGATCCGGCCGCCCTGGTCGCAGCACACCACGTCGTCCCCGCCGACGCCCACGACCCGCTTCACGAAGTCGGTGTCGGCGGGCTCCACGAGCCCGAGCGCCGAGAGCGCGCCGTGCACGGCGTCACCCACCGGGTTGCCGCCCGCGGGCTCCCGCACGAAGGAACCGGCGCCGTCGAAGACCACCACGTCCCCCCGCCGGGGCTCGGCGCCGAAACGGTACGCCAGCTTGTTGACCAGGACCCGGTCCCCCACCTGCAGGGTCGGCTCCATGGAGCGGCTCGGGATCTGGAAGGGCTGGACCACGAAGTTGGCCAGCAGCAGCAGGAAGACGGCGCAGAGGACCCCGGTCAGCCCGGCCCGCCGCCAGGACCCGGAAAAAGCAGAACGCGGCCGCCCCTCCCCCTGTTCGGGGGAGGAGTGGCCGCGCTGTGTGAGCTCTGCTTCGGTGTCCATCGGGTGCGAGCCTATCCGCCCGTCCCCGGGACCCGGAGAGGAGATCAGCGGTCGCGCTTCTCCTTGATCTTCGCGGCCTTGCCGCGGAGCTCACGGAGGAAGTACAGCTTGGCGCGACGCACGTCACCGCGGGTGACGAGCTCGATCTTCTCGAAGATCGGGGAGTGGACCGGGAAGGTGCGCTCCACGCCGACGCTGAAGGAGACCTTGCGAACGGTGAAGGTCTCGGAGACGCCAGAGCCCTGGCGACGGATGACAACGCCCTTGAACTGCTGGATACGGGAGCGGTTGCCCTCGATCACGCGGACGTGCACGTTGATCGTGTCACCCGGGCGGAAGGCCGGGACGTCCGAGCGCAGGGAGGCGGCGTTGACGCCATCGAGCAGGTGAGACATGTTGTTCGTCTGCTTTCTTCGCACGACGCCACAGGTCGCCGGTGCGGGTTTCCGTAGAGAATTCGGGAGCCGTGCCACTCCCCGTACGGCGATCCCCCTGTGGCAGGAGCGTACGGAAGCACACAGCAGCCGCCTATTCTTCCACGGCCTGCGGCCTGCGCCAAAATCGGCCGTCTCCGGACGGCTTCCAGCCCAGGATGCTGAGGATCTCGCGGTCCTTCTTGTCGAAGGCGGAGGCCTCGCAGCGCTCGATCAGGTCCGGGCGGTTCTGCGCGGTGCGGCGGAAGGCCTCGTCGCGCCGCCAGCGGGCGATCTTCCCGTGGTGGCCGCTGAGCAGCACCTCGGGGATGCCCCGGCCGCGCCACTGCGGGGGCTTGGTGTAGACCGGGCCTTCCAGCAGGTTGGCCATCTCGCCGGGGGCGAAGGAGTCGTCGCGGTGCGATTCGGCGTTGCCGAGCACGCCGGGCAGCAGCCGGGCCACGGCCTCGGTGACGACCAGCACGGCCGCCTCCCCGCCCGCGAGGACGTAGTCGCCGATGGAGACCTCGTAGACCGGCATCCGCGTCGCGTACTCGTCCATGACGCGGCGGTCGATGCCCTCGTACCGGGCCGGGGTGAAGATCAGCCAGGGGCGTTCGGAGAGCTCGACGGCCAGTTCCTGGGTGAAGGGCCGGCCGCTGGGCGTGGGCACCACGATGACCGGGCCGTGCGCGCCGGACTCGTAGCCGTCAGCCAGCGCCGAGTCCAGGGCCTCGCCCCAGGGGTCGGTCTTCATGACCATGCCGGGGCCGCCGCCGTACGGGGTGTCGTCGACGGTGTTGTGCCGGTCGTACGTCCAGTCCCGCAGGTCGTGGACGTGCACGTCGAGCTGGCCGCGCGCCCGCGCCTTGCCGACGAGGGAGACGTTCAGCGGCTCCAGGTACTCGGGGAAGATCGTGACGACGTCGAGCCGCATCAGGCGTCGTCCCCGGAGTTCTCGTCCTCCGCCTTCTCGGCCTCCGCGGAGGCCTCGGCGTCACGCGCGGAGGCGATCTCGGCGCGGTCGTCGATCAGCCCGGGCGGCGGGGTGATGACGCAGCGCTGCTCCTCCAGGTCGATCTCGGCGACGATCTCCTCGACGAAGGGGATCATGACCTCGGTGCCGTCCGGGCGCTCGACGATGAAGAGGTCCTGCGAGGGCAGGTGCGAGATCTCGGTGATCCGGCCGATCTCGGTGCCGTCCTCGAGCACCACGTCCAGGTCCATGAGCTGGTGGTCGTAGTACTCGTCCTCCTCCTCGGGCAGCTCCGCGGGGTCGACGTCCGCGATCAGGAGGGTGTTGCGCAGCGCCTCGGCGGCAGTGCGGTCCTTGACTCCCTCGAAGCGGAGCAGCAGCCGGCTGCTGTGCACCCGGCCCGCCTCGATGGTCAGCGGACCCGCCGACGCCGGCTCGGTCCGCAGCACGGCGCCGGGCGAGAGCCGCAGCTCCGGCTCGTCGGTCCGCACCTCGACGGTGACCTCACCCTTGATCCCGTGGGCGCGGCCGATCCGCGCGACTACCAGCTCCACCTGTATCTCCTGTTCAGACGACAACGGGCCGGGGCGGGCACGTATGCCCTCCCCGGCCCGTGCCGGTGTTCAACTGCTCAGCGGACCTGGTCCACGTCGACGAGGTCGACGCGGATCCCCCGGCCGCCGATGGCGCCCACGACGGTGCGCAGGGCACGAGCGGTGCGGCCGTTGCGGCCGATCACCTTGCCGAGGTCGTCGGGGTGGACCCGGACCTCCAGCACCTGCCCGCGGCGCAGGTTGCGCGAGGCGACCTGCACGTCGTCGGGGTTGTCCACAATGCCCTTTACGAGGTGCTCAAGAGCCTCCTCGAGCATGCTCAGGCCTCGGTCGACTCGGCGGCGGCCTCAGCCTCGTCCGCCTTCTTGTCGGCCTTCTTCTTCTGGGTGATGGCCTCGCCCTTGCCCTCGCCGATGCCCTCGAGGGCCTTGGCGAACTCGTCGAAGGAACGACGCTTGTCTTCCTTCGTCGCCGGCTGCAGCAGCGGCGCCGGGGCCGGGAGGCCCTTGTGCGCCTGCCAGTCACCGGTGAGCTTCAGGATGGCGAGAACGGCCTCGGTGGGCTGGGCGCCCACGGACAGCCAGTACTGCGCGCGCTCGGCGTTGACCTCGATGCGCGAGGGGTTGTAGGTCGGCTGGTAGATGCCGATCTCCTCGATCGCGCGACCGTCCCGGCGGGTGCGGGCGTCGGCGACGACGATGCGGTAGTGCGGGGAGCGGATCTTACCGAGGCGCTTGAGCTTGATCTTGACTGCCACTGGAGTGGTGTCTCCTGAACTTGACGTGGTTGGGCACTTGAGATGCCACGTGGGGTTGCGGTACTCGGGTGCCCGATGGACGCGTCAGCCGGAGGAGAGAGGGGTCCTATGCGGCTGTCGAGTACAGCTGCCCATTGTGCCACACGCCTGCGGCCCTTCCACGCGCGAGGGATCACCCCGGCGCCCCTCGCGGGCCCGGCCCGGCGGCCCGTGCCGCGGCCGCACCACCGCCGGCCCCGCGGGCCCCTCCGCCCGCGGGCCGGCCGGGGCCCGGCGCGGGCCGGCCTCGGCCGTGCTCAGGATGCGGCCGCGGTGGCGACCTCGGGGATCCGGAAGGGCTTCATGCAGCCGCCGCAGACGATCGGCGCCTGCGCCAGCACGGAGGGGACCACCCGGACGTTGCGCCCGCAGTCGCAGACCGCCTTGACCCGTACGCCGCCGCCCGAGGAGCCGTGCCGGGCGGCCGGGCCGCGGAAGCTGCGCTTGGTGTCGGCCGCGGTGGCCGCCGTATGCGCCTTGAGGGCGCGCTGGAGCCGCTCGATGGTGGGGCGGTAGCGCTTCTTGGCCTCGGGATTGAGGGTGACCAGGGAGAACCCGCTGCTGGCGTGCGGCTCCTCGGAGTGGTCCAGCCCCATCTCCTCGGCGATCGCGAGGAATCTGCGGTTGTGGTAGCGGCCGGCGCGCGAGGTGTCACGCACTCCGCGGGCGGCGGCGATGCCGTGGACTGCCTCGTGCAGCAGTCGCTCGAAGGAGAGCTCGGCGCCACAGGCGGACGAGGACTCTCCGATCAGGGACTCGGGCGCGGCAAGGTCAGGCAGCTCGGGGTGGTACCGCTGAATGTCGGCCCACGCCTGCGCCAGCTCTGCGGCGAGAACAGGTGGTGTCGTGCTCACGTCGTGACAACGAGCCGGGGTGCCCCGGTGTTCCGATTCCGGGCCATTCCAAATTTTTTGCACGTACCAGTCAGTTCACTCTGATGCGTCCTGACGAGGACGGGTGCGCATATCCCAGGAGGAGTCGGTACGTAAGGAGGGCTATCGACACCGATGCCCCCGGCACGCGGCCGGAGCCGCACGCCAGGGGCGCCGGGGAAGATCAGTAGGAGCGCGCGACGATCGCGAGGGTACCGGGGGCGTCGTCGGCCACCGGGACCGACCCGTCCTCGGCCACCAGGCAGCGCACCGACACGGCCTGCTCGCCCAGCTTGGCCTCGCCCTCGGGACCGAGGTCGGCCCACGGGATGCGCGCCCAGCCGCCCGCGATGGCGGCCTCGGCGGCCTCCTCGATGGTGGCGACGTCGCTGGTACGGGCCTCGCGGCGCTCGCGGGACTCGCGCAGCAGCTGCGCCTGGTCCTCGTCGAGGACCTTGGGCAGCAGGTCGGCGAGGGCGTCGATCTGCACCGGGGTCTTCCCGCCGGGGATGCGGCGGGCCAGCATCGCGGTGCCGGCCTCCAGGTCGCGGGGGCCGATCTCGATGCGCACCGGTACGCCCTTGAGCTCCCAGTCCACGGCGCGGCGGCCGAAGGGGGTGTCGACGCGGTCGTCGACGTGGACGCGGATGCCCGCGGCCTTGAGCCGGTCGCCCAGCTCGCGGACCTTCGCCACGGCCTCGTCGCCCTTGATCGCCATGACGACGACCTGGACGTTGGCCAGGCGCGGCGGCACCCGCAGGCCGTTGTCGTCGCCGTGGGACATGATCAGACCGCCGACCATGCGGGTCGAGACGCCCCACGAGGTCTGCCAGACCAGCTCCTGCTGGCCCTCCTTCGACAGGTACTGGGTGTTGAAGGCCTTGGCGAAGTTGGTGCCGAGCTCGTGGCTCGTGCCCATCTGCAGGGCCTTGCCGTCGCCCATCATGCCCTCGAGGGTGAGGGTGTTGATGGCGCCGGCGAAGCGCTCCTTGGCGGTCTTGCGGCCGAGCACGACGTCGATGCCGAGCACGTTCGTCATGAAGTCGCCGTAGACGTCGCGGTGGATGCGGGCCGCGTAGTCGCGGGCGTCCTCGTACGTGGCGTGGGCGGTGTGGCCCTCCTGCCAGAGGAACTCGCTCGTACGGAGGAACACGCGGGGGCGCATCTCCCAGCGGACCACGTTGGCCCACTGGTTGATCAGCAGCGGCAGGTCCCGGTAGCTCTGGACCCACTTGGAGAAGTAGTCGTTGATGATCGTCTCGGACGTGGGCCGGACGACGACCGGCTCCTCCAGCTCCTTGCCGCCGCCGTGGGTGACGACCGCGAGCTCGGGGGCGAAGCCCTCGACGTGCTCGGCTTCCTTCGTCAGGTACGACTGCGGGATGAACAGCGGGAAGTACGCGTTCTGGGCGCCGGCGTCCTTGATGCGGGCGTCCATCTCCTGCTGCATCCGCTCCCACAGGCCGTAGCCGTACGGGCGGATGACCATGGTGCCGCGGACCGGACCGTTGTCGGCCAGCTCGGCCTTGTTGATCAGATCCTGGTACCAGCGGGGGAAATCCTCCGCCTGCGGGGTGAGAACGGGTGCCTTTGCCATGGCGCGAATGGTACGGCGCCGGGCGGGCCGAGCGTGAATCGGGTGGCGCGCTCCTCTGGACGCGGGGGCGAATGGGGAGTTCCCTGGCAACGGGGGCAAGGGGGCGAGACGGAATCAGGAGCGCTCTTTCGATGACACCGACGCCGACGGCCACGCTCGTCGCCCGGGACTGGGCGGAGATCCAGGAACGGATGCTGGTACCGCTGTACGAAGCGGTCTACGACCGGCTGGAGATCGGGCCGGGTGACCGGCTGCTGGGCCTCGACTGCGGGGCCGGGCTGGCCCTGCTGCTGGCCGGCGGGCGGGGTGCCGCCGCCACCGGCGTGGAGGCGGATCCGGCCCGCCGGGCGCTGGCCCGCGAACGGCTGCTGGAGGTGGTGGCGGCTCCCCCGGTGCCCGCCGCCCGGCCCTACGACGTGCTGCTCGCCTTCGCGCCCTCCCCGGGCGCCCTGGCCGCGGCCCTGCCGGCGGTCCGTCGGGGCGGCGCGGTGGTGCTGGCCGGCTGGGGCCCGCCGGAGCGCTGCACGGTGCCGGCGGTGCTGGGCGGCGGCCCGGCGGCGCTGGACCTGGACGCGCTGGCGGCGCGGGCGGGGCTGGTGCCCGACGGGTCGGGGCGGGTGTTCTGCCCGTTCGGGTACGCGGACGTGGACAGCGCGGTACGGGGCCTGCTGTCGACGGGGCTGTACCCGGCCGCGGCGGATCCCGCCCAGGCGGAGAAGGAGCTCTCGGAGGCGCTTCACCCGTACGAGCGGGCCGACGGCGCCGTCTGGCTGCCGAACATCTTCCGGTACGTCGTCGCCCGGGTGGCGTAACCGGGCGGCCTATTTCGCGAGCCGGGGGATGCCGGCCGCCGCGTACGCCGCCTGCTCGTCCAGGGTCTCGGCCTCCAGGAGGGCCTCGGCGAGGGCGTCGAGCTTCGGCCGGTGCTCGCGCAGCAGGCGGCAGGCCTCCTCGTAGCACTCGTCGACGATCCGCCGCATCTCGTGGTCCACGGTGTCGAGGGTGGTGGGGGCGGCGGCCAGCCCGTACGGGCCCTGTCCGTCGGAGGGGACGGCGGTGAGCTTGCCGACGCGGTCGCTCATGCCCCAGCGGGCGACCATGCCGCGGACGATGTTGGTGACCTGTTCGAGGTCGTTCTCGGCGCCGGTGGTGATCACGTCGTAGACGGTCTGCTCGGCCGCCATGCCGCCGAGCGCGCCGATGATGCGGCCCCGGAGGTACTCCTCCGTGTACGCGTACCGGTCCGCGTCGGGCGTGGAGAGGGTGACGCCGAGCGCCCGGCCGCGGGGCACGATGGTGATCTTGCGTACGGGGTCGGCGCCCGGCTGGAGCATGCCCAGCAGGGCGTGGCCGCTTTCGTGGTACGCGGTGCGGCGGCGTTCCTCCAGCGGCATCACCAGCGGGCGTTCCGCGCCGAGCTGGACCTTCTCCAGGGCGTCGGAGAGGTCCGTCTGGGTGACCTGGCGCTGCTTGCGCTTGACGGCGAGCAGCGCGGCCTCGTTGGCCAGGTTGGCGAGTTCGGCCCCGGTCATGCCGGGGGTGGTGCGGGCGACCTGGGCGAGGTCGACGCCGGCGGCGAGCGGGATGTCGCGGGTGTGGATGCGCAGGATGGCCTCGCGGCCGTCCCGGTCGGGCGGGGAGACCATGACCGTGCGGTCGAAGCGGCCGGGGCGGGTCAGGGCCGGGTCGAGGACGTCCGCCCGGTTGGTGGCGGCGAGGACGACGACGCCCTCGGAGCCGGAGAAGCCGTCCATCTCGGTGAGGATCTGGTTGAGGGTCTGCTCGCGCTCGTCGTGGCCGCCCAGGCCCCCGCCGCCGCCGCGCACCCGGCCGATGGTGTCGATCTCGTCGATGAACACGATCGCGGGGGCCACCTTGCGCGCCTCGGCGAAGAGCTCGCGGACCCTGGAGGCGCCGACGCCGACGATCATCTCGATGAACTCGGAGGCGGACGCGGAGAAGAACGGCACGCCGGCCTCGCCCGCGACGGCCCGCGCCAGCAGGGTCTTGCCGGTGCCGGGCGGGCCGGCCAGGAGGACGCCGCCGGGCATCCGGGCGCCCATGTCGCGGTACTGCTGGGGGTTCTTGAGGAAGTCGACGACGTCGTTCAGCTCGCCCTCGACCTCGTCGATGCCGGCGACGTCGTCGAAGGTGGTGCGCGGGGCGCCCGCCTCCAGTTCCACGGGCTTGGGCGGGCCCTTGCGGCCGAGTGCGCCCATCCCGCCCATGGCCGAGCCCATCCGGCGGGCGATGAGCAGCCACAGGCCGACGAGGAGCAGCATCGGGGCGAGGGAGATCAGCAGGTTGGCCAGGAAGCTGCGCTGCTCGACCACCGGCGAGGCGGTGACGGTGACGCCCTTGGCCGTGAGGTTGGACCACAGCTGGTCGTCGGCGAAGGCGGGGCGCTGGGTGACGAACTTGGTGTAGTCGCCCTTGCCGCCGGGGACGGGCTGCTCGGCCTTGAGCTGGCCCTGGATGGCGTCGCCCTTGGAGTAGATCTTGGAGACGTTCCCGTCGGAGACCTGCTTGCTGAACTCCGTGTAGGAGATCGTCGGCTCGTCGCCCTCGTTGAAGAAGGACAGCACGAGGTTGGTCACCAGGAAGACGATCAGGGCGGCGAGGACCAGTCCGCGCCAGCCCCCGCCGGGGAGCTTGCGCTTGGCGGGCGGGGCGGGCGGGGCGCCTTCCGAGCGCCAGGGGGTGTCGGCCCGGTCGCGCGGCGGTACGGGGGTGGGGCTGGGCACGTGGGCGCCTCCTTATGCCGGCATGCCGTTCTGCCGTTCTTGCCGTCTTGCCGTCTTGCCGTCTTGCCGTCCTCCCGGCCGACCATAAGCGACAAATCGACCCACTGCCCCCGCAGATGCGGAAGGGCCCCGGGTGCGTGACGCGCCCGGGGCCCTTCCGCGGTGGCTTCCCCACCCGCTACTTCATGAACTTCTTGAACTCGTCCGGCAGGTCGAAGTCCTGACCCGGCTGGCCGCCGCCGGCGGGGAGCCCGAACGGGTTGCCGCCCGCGGCCGGGGCGCCGGACTGCGCGCCCTGCTCGCGGCGGGCCGCGGCCGCGGCCTCCTCTTCCTTGCGCTTCATCGGGTTGCCGCTCTTGCGCTTGCCCTTGGCCTGCTTGACCTGCTTCTTCTGCCGGCCGGGGCCGCCGCCCATGCCCGGGATGCCGGGCATGCCGGGCATCCCGCCGCCCTGGGCCATGCGGGACATCATCTTGCGGGCCTCGAAGAACCGCTCCACGAGCGACTTCACGGCGCTGACCTCGACACCGGAACCCTTGGCGATACGGGCGCGGCGCGAGCCGTTGATGATGTGCGGGTCCTGGCGCTCAGCCGGGGTCATCGACTTGATGATCGCGGCGGTGCGGTCCACGTCGCGCTCGTCGATGTTGTTGATCTGGTCCTTGATCTGGCCCATGCCCGGCAGCATGCCGAGGAGCTTGGAGATGGAGCCCATCTTGCGGACCTGCTCCATCTGGGCCAGGAAGTCGTCGAGCGTGAACTCCTTCGGGCCCTTGGCGAGCTTGGCCGCCATCTTCTCGGCCTCGGCCTGCGAGAAGGTCTTCTCGGCCTGCTCGATGAGGGTGAGCATGTCACCCATGTCGAGGATCCGGCCCGCCATGCGGTCGGGGTGGAAGGCGTCGAAGTCGTCGAGCTTCTCGCCGTTCGAGGCGAACATGATCTGCTTGCCGGTGACGTGCGCGATGGAGAGCGCGGCACCACCGCGGGCGTCGCCGTCGAGCTTGGAGAGCACCACGCCGTCGAAGCCGACGCCGTCGCGGAAGGCCTCGGCGGTGTTGACCGCGTCCTGGCCGATCATGGCGTCGACGACGAAGAGGATCTCGTCGGGGCTGACGGCGTCGCGGATGTCCGCGGCCTGCTGCATCAGCTCCTGGTCGATGCCGAGGCGGCCGGCGGTGTCGACGATGACGATGTCGTGCTGCTTGGCACGGGCGTACTCGACGGAGTCCTTGGCCACCTGGACCGGGTCGCCGACGCCGTTGCCGGGCTGGGGCGCGTAGACCGCGACGCCGGCGCGATCGGCGACGACGCTGAGCTGGTTGACGGCGTTGGGGCGCTGGAGGTCACAGGCGACCAGGAGCGGGGTGTGGCCCTGCCCCTTCAGCCAGAAGCCGAGCTTTCCGGCGAGGGTGGTCTTACCGGCACCCTGGAGACCGGCCAGCATGATCACGGTGGGCGCGGTCTTGGCGAAGCGCAGCCGGCGGGTCTCGCCGCCGAGGATGGCGACGAGCTCGTCGTTGACGATCTTCAGGACCTGCTGGCCGGGGTTCAGCGCCTTGCTGACCTCCGCGCCGCGGGCGCGCTCCTTGACGTTCGAGATGAAGGAGCGGACGACGGGGAGGGCGACGTCGGCCTCGAGGAGGGCGATACGGATTTCCCGCGCCGCAGCGTCGATGTCCTGCTCGGAGAGGCGGCCTTTGCCCCGGAGGGACTTGAAGGTCGCGCTGAGGCGGTCGGAAAGCGTATCGAACACGGTGGTCGCGATTCCTCGGGTCGGGGGCGTGATGGTCGCCCCCCAGGGTATCCGCCCGTTCCCCCTCCCGGGGGCGGGGTCGCCGGGCCCGCCTCCCCGCCGGGTCCCGCTGCGCGGGGCGAGGTCCCCTACCCGCCCTTCGCCCGTTCCCTGGGGCTCCGCCCCAGACCCCGCGCCTCAAACGCCGGCGGGGCTGGATTCTCCAGCCCGCGCGGCGTTTGAGCGCACGGAACGGGTCCGGGCAGCGCCCGGGGAACGGTGGAAGGGCGGGTAGGGGACTCGCCCCGCGCAGCGGCCCTACGTCAGGGCGGCCTGGACCTGGGACGCGACCGCGGCGGCCGCCGTCGGCGGGAGGGGTTTGCCGTCGGGGTCCACGACGTAGACCGTGTCCACCGCGTTCGCCCCCAGGGTGGACACGTGCGCGCTGCGGACCCGCACCCCCGCCGACTCCAGCGCCCGCCCGATCCGGTGCAGCAGCCCCACCGCGTCGGGGGCGCGGACCTCCAGGACCGTGGCCAGCGGCGAGACGTCCGGGACCACGGTGACGCGCGGCGGCGGGGGGACGACCCCGCGCCTGCGCGGGTACGCCGCCTCGCGGCCGGCCAGCTTCGCCGGGACGTCCAGGGTGCCGTCCAGGGCCCGCACCAGGTCGGTGCGCAGCCGGGCGGCCTGCGGCAGGGCGCCGTACTCCGCGGCCACCCGCCAGCGCAGCACCAGCACCTCGCCCAGGTGGTCCGGCAGCTCCAGGAACCGCAGGTCCGCCGCCCGCACCGTCAGCCGGTGCAGGGCCAGCACCCCGGACACCGCCGGCAGCACCCCGGGCTGGTCGGGGACGGCCACGACCAGCTCGACGCCGACGGCCTCGTCCTCCTCCTCCCGCGCGTGCAGCGTGAGCACCGGCTCCCCGGTGCGCAGCGCCTCCAGCGCCAGCCGCTCCTGCTCCGCGGTGGGAAGGTCCGGTTCGGGGTCGGCCGGCGGGGCCCCGCTCAGCACGGCGGCGACCCGCCGCACCAGGTCGGCCACCAGGGAGCCCCGCCAGGTGCTCCAGGCGGCGGGTCCGGTCGCGAGGGCGTCGGCCTCGGTGAGGGCGTGCAGGATCTCCAGGGTGCCGGTCGACCCCACGGCCCGGGCCACCGCGGTGACGGTCGCCGGGTCGTCGAGGTCCCGCCGGGTCGCGGTGTCCACCAGCAGCAGGTGGTGGCGTACGAGCGTGCCCAGCACGGCGGTGTCCTCGGCGTCGAAGCCCACCCGCACGGCCATGTCCCGGGCGATGGTCTCGCCGACGACGGAGTGGTCGCCGGGCCAGCCCTTGCCGATGTCGTGCAGCAGGGCCGCCATCAGCAGCAGGTCGGGCCGGCCCACCCGGCGGGTCAGCGCCGAGGCCCGTACGGCCGTCTCGATCAGGTGCCGGTCCACCGTCCAGGTGTGCACGGGGTTGTGCTGGGGGCGGCAGCGCACCCGCTCCCAGTCGGGCAGCAGCCGGGTGATCAGCCCCTCGGCCTCCAGCGCCTCCCACACCCCCACCGTCGGCTCACCCGCGCCCAGCAGGGTCAGCAGCTGCTCCCGGGCCTCGGCGGGCCACGGCACGGGCAGCGGCCTGGCCTGCGCGGCGAGGCGGCGTACGGCGTGCAGCGAGACGGGCAGGCCCGCCTGTGCGGCGGCGGCGCCGAAGCGCAGGGGCAGTACGGGGTCCCGGTCGGGCCGGGCGGCCAGCGCGAGCACCGCCTCCCCGTCGGACTCCACGACCCCCTCGGCCAGCGGCGCCCGCTCGGGGGCCGTCGCGCCCCGGGTCCCGAGGAGTCCGCGCAGCCTCGGCCGGGCGGCCCGGGCGCGCAGCACCCGCCCGACCTCCCGCCAGGTGACGTCGCCGGCGTAGGCGACGACCCGCGCGGCCTCGTACACCTCGCGCAGCAGCGCGTCGGCGTCGAGGAGCCCCAGCCGGGCGGCGACCTGGGGCTGCTCCTGGAGCGAGAGCCGGTCGGTGGCCCGGCCGGTGACCAGGTGCAGCGCGTCGCGCGCGTCCAGCAGCCGCCGCCGGGCCTCGGCGAGCCCCTCGCGCGGGGCGTCGGCGAGCCAGGACGCGGCGACGGCCCGCAGGACGGTGACGTCGCGCAGGCCCCCGCGGGCCTCCTTGAGGTCGGGTTCCAGCAGGAAGCGCAGCTCTCCGGCCCGCTCGGCGCGCTCGCGGCACAGGGTGTGCAGCTGCGGGAGGCGTCGGGCGGCCTGGTTGCGCCAGTCGGCGAGCACGGAGGTGCGCAGGCCGGCGAGGAGTCCGGCGTCGCCGGAGACGAGCCGCGCGTCGAGCAGTCCGAGGTGGGCCTTGAGGTCCTCGGCGGCGGTCTTGCGGGCCTCGGCGGGGGTGCGTACGGAGTGGTCCAGGGCCAGGCCGAGGTCCCAGACGGGGTACCAGAGGCGGTCGGCGAGGGCGCTCAGTTCGGCGGGCCGGGCCTTGCCGTCGTGGAGGAGCAGCAGGTCGAGGTCGCTGCGCGGGGAGAGGTCGGCGCGGCCGTAGCCTCCGACGGCGACGAGGGCGGCGCCGCGCACGCCGGTCTCCCGCGCGGCCCGTGCGAACTGTGCGTTCAGCCATTGGTCGGTCAGCCCGGACAGGGCGGAACGCCGGGAGGGCCCGGACCGCGACTCCTCCTGGAGGAGTCGCAGCCGGGCCTCGGCGTAGCCGCCGGGTCCGGAGCCGGCCGGGTCGTCCTGCTTGGTCTCTTCGGCGCTCGTCACCCTGCGGCTCCCGTCGTCTAGAGCGCGTCGGCGCCGCGCTCGCCGGTGCGGACCCGGACGACCGAGTCCACGGGGACGCTCCACACCTTGCCGTCGCCGATCTTCTCGGTCCGGGCGGCGCTGACGATGACGGAGATGAGCTCTTCGGCCTCCTCGTCCTCGACGAGCACCTCGATGCGGATCTTCGGTACGAGGTCCACGGTGTACTCGGCGCCGCGGTAGACCTCGGTGTGGCCGCGCTGGCGGCCGTATCCGCTGGCCTCGGAGACGGTGAGGCCCTGGACCCCGAAGGCGTGGAGGGCTTCCTTGATCTCGTCCAGCTTGTAGGGCTTGACGATGGCGGTGATCAGCTTCATGCGTCGACCTTCTTGCTCGCGGCGGGGGCGGGTGCGGTGGTGGTCCGTGCGGAGATCCCGCCGCCGGCGCCGCTGAAGTCGTATGCGGTCTCGGCGTGCTCGACCTGGTCGATGCCGGAGACCTCGACGTCCTCCGCGACCCGCATCCCGATGGTCTTGTCGAGGAGGAAGGCCATGATCGCGGATACGACGAGGGAGTAGGCGAGGACGGAGAAGACCCCGACGGCCTGCTTGCCGAGCTGCTCCAGGCCGCCGCCGTAGAAGAGGCCCTTGGCCTCGGACTGGACGCCGCCGGTGGCGAAGAAGCCGACGAGCAGGGAGCCGGCGATGCCGCCGACGAGGTGGACGCCGACCACGTCGAGGGAGTCGTCGTAGCCGAACTTGTACTTCAGGCCGACGGCCATGGCGCACAGCACGCCGGCGATGGCGCCGACGGCGATCGCGCCGAGCGGGCTGACGGAGCCGCCCGCGGGGGTGATGGCGACGAGGCCCGCGACGGCGCCGGAGGCGGCTCCGAGGGTGGTGAAGGAGCCGTGGCGCAGCTTCTCGTAGGCGAGCCAGGCGAGCATGGCGGCGGCGGTGGCGACCTGGGTGTTGACGAACATGACGGCGCCGATGCCGTCGTCGTTGCCGAGCCAGGAGCCGGCGTTGAAGCCGAACCAGCCGAACCACAGCAGGCCCGCGCCGAGCATGACCAGCGGGAGGCTGTGCGGGCGCATCGGGTCCTTCTTGAAGCCGACGCGCTTGCCGATGACGAGGATGACGCCGAGGGCCGCGGCGCCCGCGTTGATGTGGACGGCGGTGCCGCCGGCGAAGTCGATGACGCCGAGCTCGAAGAGCCAGCCGCCGGCGCCCCACACCCAGTGGGCGACGGGGAAGTAGACGACGGTGACCCACAGGGCGGTGAAGAGCACCCAGGCGCTGAACTTGACGCGGTCGGCGAGGGCACCGCTGATCAGGGCGGGGGTGATGACGGCGAACATCAGCTGGAAGACGGCGAAGACGTAGACGGGGATGGTGTAGCCGTCCCACAGCTCGGTGAGGCCGATGCCGCTGAGGCCGACGTAGTCGGAGTTCCAGCCGATCACCGAGCCGGAGTCGGTGCCGAAGGCGAGGCTGAAGCCGTAGAGGACCCAGAGGATCGTGACGATCCCGAGGCTGATGAAGCTCATCATCAGCATGTTGAGGCTGCTCTTGACGCGGACCATGCCTCCGTAGAAGAAGGCGAGTCCCGGGGTCATCAGCATGACCAGGGCGGAGCAGATGAGCATGAACCCGGTGTTCGCGGCAGACAGGGTCGGGGCGTCTGCTGCGAGGGTCGTGATGGCTGATGCCATCGGCGTCTCCTCGTCGTCGGTACGTTCGCGTGCGGGCGATCGTGGGATACCTGAGCGGCGGCGTAAGGTCTGGCCGGTTATTGGCCCTGAGATTCGCGCAGGACGGTTTCCGGCGGCGCCGCTGGGTGTTTCGCTCCGATGACGAAGAGGTCGGGCGTGTTACGCCTCCATGAACCGGTGAGGTACGGGTCCGGTCCGGGTCATGTGAGGGTCAGGCGGGGGTCGGGCGCACGTCAGGCGCGCGCCGGGGGCCTCGGGGCGGCTCAGACGGCCTCGGCGGCCTCGGGCAGCCGGGAGGCGAGGAGGTCGGTCAGCCGGACCACCTCGGCCACGTCCCCGTATTCACGGGCGGCGGTGTCGACGGTCTTGCGGAGCCGGGTGTTCACCCGTTCGGACCGTACTTTTCTCGCCACGTCGAGGGCCTGGTCCACGAGGACGGTGGCCTGTTCCGGCTCGCGCTGGAGCAGGTGGACGGTGGCCATGCCGATGAGGTTCAGGGCGTACGAGCGCTGGTGCTCCCCGTCCTTGGCGAAGAGTTCCACGGCCCGTTCCATGACCGGTTCGGCGAGGGAGGCGTAGGTGGGGCTGCGGCCCGCGACGTAGGCGAGGTCGCGGTAGGAGTGCGAGTTCTCGCCGTTGAGCTCGGCCTCGGAGAAGAAGCGGATCCAGTCGGGTTCGGGCTCGGAGTCGAAGCCGACGTCGGAGAAGGTGTCCTCGGCCATCCGCACGGCCCGCTTGCAGCGGCTGGGCTGGCCCATGTTGGCGTAGGCCCGGGCCTCCATTGCGTACAGCATGGCCTGGGTGCGCGGTCCGGCGCAGTCGCGGCTGCCGTACTGGGCGAGGTGGATCAGTTCCAGGGCGTCCTCGGGGCGGCCCAAGTGGATCATCTGGCGGCTCATGCCGGACAGGATGTAGGAGCCCAGCGGCTTGTCGCCGGCTTCCTTCGCGGCGTGCAGTGCGAGGACGAAGTACTTCTGCGCGGTGGGGTGCAGGCCGATGTCGTAGCTCATCCAGCCGGCGAGTTCGGCGAGTTCGGCGGCGACCTTGAACAGCCGCTTCATGACCGGGGCCGGGTGGCTCTCCTGGAGCAGGTCGGTGACCTCGTGGAGCTGTCCGACGACGGCCTTGCGCCGCAGTCCGCCGCCGCACTGGGCGTCCCACTGGCGGAACATCACGGTGGTGGCTTCGAGGAGGTCGAGTTCCGGCTCGGACAGCCGGGGCGGCCGGTGTCCGCCGAGCGCGCCCGACGGGCCGGCGTCGGGGCGCGGTCCGAGGTCGGCGGCCGGGGAGGGGACGAGCCAGCGCTGCATGGGCTCGATGAGGGCGGGGCCGGCGGAGAGGGCGAGGGAGGTCCCGAGGAAGCCGCGGCGGGCGAGCATCAGGTCGCTGCGGGAGAACTCGCTGAGCAGTTCCACGGTCTGCGGGCCGGCCCAGGGCAGGTCGACGCCGGAGACGGAGGGGGTCTGGTGGGCGGTGCGCAGGCCGAGCTGTTCGATGGCGACGACGGAGCCGAAGCGTTCGGAGAAGAGCTCCGAGAGGATGCGCGGGACGGGTTCGCGGGGCTGTTCGCCGTCGAGCCAGCGGCGCACGCGGGAGGTGTCGGTGCTGATGTGGTGGGCGCCCATCTGACGCGCGCGGCGGTTGACCTGGCGGGCGAGTTCGCCCTTGGACCAGCCGCTGCGGACGAACCACGAGGTCAGCTGTTCGTTCCGGACAGCGGATTCGCCGCTCGTTCCGCTTGCGCCGTTGCCGCTCACTGGAACGCCCCCATCCGCATCGCCTCTTCACACGAACCCTGGCCGGGGCGGCCGACTCCGCCAGGGACCTTCACAAGTCCTCCACCGATTGCCTCCGGCATACCCACGGTTGGGGTCCGCCGTCCAGGTTCGTGCACCGAAAGTAATCCTACGATCACCCCGTCGGCGAGGTCGATTCCAGAAACGCCACCATTCGCCACCCCTTCGAATGAACTCGCCACCGGCCAGGCGCGATTCACTTGACACCAAGGCGAAACGACAGTGGTTGGACGGGAGTGCGCTCGGGGCGCGCGCGGCGAGGAGTGCGCCGGGCGGCTCCGGTGGACGTCGCGCTCCGCCCGGCCTCCGACAGGTCTCGCCGACGTCGTAACCACCGGCGCGTCCGACCCGTTGGAGGGGGCATGGGCATGGGCTTCACGATCGGCGGCAGCCGCAGCACCAAGGAGTTCCGTTCCGGCGTCCGGCGCCGCGGACGGACCTCGGAGTGCACGACGGTGGCGGAGTACACCGGGCTCTGGGGCTGGGACGCGGTCCCCGGTGCCCGCGCCGCGGGTCCGGGCCGCGACTGCTCCTGCGGTCATACGAACTGCGGCGCGCCGGGGGCGCACCCGCTGGACTTCGCTCCGACCGTCCCGGGGGGCGCCACCCTGGACGAGGTCTCCGAGATCTGGGGCGAGTACCCGGGCGCGGCGGTGCTGCTCCCCGTGGGCCGCTCCTTCGACGTCATCGAGGTCTCCGCCGAGGCCGGGCGGCGCGCCCTGGTCCGGCTGGAGCGGATGGGCCTGCCGCTGGGGCCCGTGACGGCCACCCCGGACGGCCGGGCGCAGTTCTTCGTCGCCCCGGGCGCCGCCGCCGAGCTGCCCGAGCTGCTGTACCGGATGGGCTGGGACGACGCCGACCTGGACCTGCGCGCCCTGGGCCGCGGCGCCTTCCTGACCGCCCCGCCCTGCGACCACGCGGGCCTGGGCCCAGCCACCTGGCTGCGCGGGCCCGCGCTGGACAGTGCGGGCGGCCCCCCGCAGGCCCGGCTGCTGCTCGGCACCCTCGCCTACACCTGTCACCGCTTCCGCCGCTGACGGCCCCCGCCCACGGCAGTGCCCCCGGGTCCTGGACGGACACGGGGGCACTGGTCTGCGTAAGCCCTTCGGCGCGGCGTCGGTGATGCCGGTGCCTCAGTCGCCGATGAGGGCGTCCACGAACGCCTCCGGCTCGAAGGGGGCCAGGTCGTCCGGGCCCTCGCCGAGGCCGACGAGCTTGACCGGGACGCCCAGCTCGCGCTGGACGGCGACGACGATGCCGCCCTTGGCGGTGCCGTCGAGCTTGGTGAGCACGATGCCGGTGATGTCCACGACCTCGGCGAAGACGCGCGCCTGGGTCAGGCCGTTCTGGCCGGTGGTGGCGTCCAGGACCAGCAGGATCTCGTCCAGCGGGCCGTGCTTCTCCACGACGCGCTTGACCTTGCCGAGCTCGTCCATGAGGCCGGTCTTGGTGTGCAGCCGGCCGGCGGTGTCGATGAGCACCACGTCGGCGCCCTCGGCGATGCCCTCCTTGACCGCGTCGTAGGCGATGGAGGCCGGGTCGCCGCCCTCGGGGCCGCGGACGGTACGGGCGCCCACGCGCTCGCCCCAGGTCTGGAGCTGGTCGGCGGCGGCGGCGCGGAAGGTGTCGGCGGCGCCGAGCACCACGCTGCGGCCGTCGGCGACGAGCACCCGGGCGAGCTTGCCGGTGGTGGTGGTCTTGCCGGTGCCGTTGACGCCGACGACCATCACGACGCCCGGGGCGTCGGCGGCGCTCTCGGTCTTCACGGCGCGGTCGAAGTCGGTGCCGACCAGGGTCAGCAGCTCCTCCTTCAGCAGGGTGCGCAGCTCGGCGGGGGTGCGGGTGCCGAGCACCTTGACCCGCTCGCGGAGCCGCTCGACCAGTTCCTGCGTCGGCGCGACACCGACGTCGGCGATGAGGAGGGTCTCCTCGATCTCCTCCCAGGTGTCCTCGTCGAGGTGCTCGCGCGAGAGCAGCGTGAGCAGCCCCTTGCCGAGCGAGTTCTGCGAACGGGCGAGCCGCGCGCGCAGCCGGACCAGGCGGCCGGCGGTGGGCTCGGGCACCTCGATCTCGGGCGCGGCCGGGGCCTCGGGCTCGGCGACGGGCGCCTCGGCCTCGGGGGCCGCGGCCTCCGCCTCGGGGAGCACGACCTCCTCGATGGTCCGGCGCGGCTCTTCGACCGTCGGGGCGGAGTCCTCCCCCACCTGCGGTTCGGCGGGCGGAGCAGTGATGGTCGGCGTGCTCGGCGGCGCCGTGGGGGGCAGCTGCTTCTTCTTGCGGCTGCTGACCACGAGCCCGCTGATCGCGCCGACCGCGACCAGGGCGATGACTACGGCAAGGATGAGGATTTCCATAACGCGTCCAGTATCCGCCACCGGCGCCCCGGAGCCCGGACCTCGGCACCCGTACCGGGCCCTAAGCCCCTATTTATGCAATTCGGCGCAAATCTACGATGATGGACGACTTCCCGTCCTCGCACGCCCCACGGAGCAACCGCATGCCCGCCGAGACCGCCGAGCCCGCCACCGGCGCCATACCGGCCGAGACCGCAGCCGGAACCGCAGCAGCCCAGGCCACCGGAAAGAACGCCGCCGAGACCCGCGGACTGGAGCCCGTGCCGGACGCCGAGCGCACCGGCCGGGTCCGCGAGCTGGTGCCGACCTGGGTCGCCGCGAACATCAGCGTGCTGCTGCTCACGATGGGCGCGGGCCTGGTGATCTTCAACAAGCTCAACATCTGGCAGGTGCTGGTCGTCGCCCTCGCCGCGCCCGTCGTCTCGTACGGGATCGTCGGCCTGATCTCCATCGCCGGCAAGCGCGGCGGCGCGCCGGGCATGGCGCTCTCGCGTGCCGTGTTCGGCCAGCGCGGCAACCTCTTCCCCGGCGCCCTGATCTGGGTGGCGCGCTGGGGCTGGGAGACCATCAACGCGGTCAGCGGCGCCTATGCCGTGCTGACCGTCCTGGACCTGCTCTTCGGCGTGAAGAGCAACACCGCGCTCATCGTGGTCACCCTGCTCTTCTTCGT
Source organism: Streptomyces sp. NPDC044002 (assembly GCF_056434525.1). Taxonomy (NCBI): domain Bacteria; kingdom Bacillati; phylum Actinomycetota; class Actinomycetes; order Kitasatosporales; family Streptomycetaceae; genus Streptomyces; species Streptomyces sp. NPDC044002. The sequence goes on along the minus strand of NZ_JBWKEZ010000019.1, from coordinate 42,160 downwards.
GGGCTGCACCTTCGTGGTCTCGGGGCTGGGCATCAACGCGCTGCGCGTCTGCTCGAAGTGGTCGACGTACCTCTTCGGCGGCTTCAGCGTGCTCGTCCTCGGCTACCTGCTCTTCACCACCGACTGGTCGGCCGTCTTCGGCAAGCCGGCCGGCTCCACGGCGATGATGGTCGCGGGCATCGGCACCATCGCGGCGGGCGGCATCAGCTGGGTGCCGTCCGGTCCGGACTTCACCCGCTACCTGCCGCGCACCGCGTCCGCCAGGGGGATGGTCGGCGCGACGATCGGCGGCGCGGGCGTGGTGGTCCTGCCGATGGTGCTGATGGGTGCGGTGATGGCCGTCGGCACGCCGGACCTGGCGAGCGCGCAGGACCCGGTGTCCTTCATCGGCGAGCTGCTGCCGACCTGGATCGCGGTGCCCTACCTGTTGATCGCGCTGATCGGGATGCTGCTGATCAACTCGATGTCGATGTACTCGGCCGGGTTCACCGCGCAGACCCTGGGCATCAAGGTGCCGCGCGCCTGGGCGGTCAGCGTCAACGCCGTCATCAGCCTGGTCTTCGGCTTCCTGCTGATGGTGGTGGCGACCAGTTTCTTCGGTTCGTTCATCTCCTTCCTGACCCTGCTGGCCGTGGCCTTCTCCGCGTGGATCGGCGTCTTCGGCGTGGACATGCTGCGCCGCCCCTCCTACGACGGCGCCGCGCTGCTGGACACCACGCCGGGCAGCGCCTACTGGTACCGGGGCGGTTTCGCCTGGCAGGCGATGACGGCCTGGGGTGCGGCCCTGGTGGCGGGGCTGCTGTTCACCAAGGTGGACTGGTTCAGCGGGCCGCTGGCCTCCACCTGGATCGGCGAGAACGGCCTCGGCTGGGTGACCGGCATCCTGGTCTCCGCCGCGCTGTACGCCGTACTGCCTCGGACCCCCGCCCCGGCGGCGCCGGAGTCCGGTGCGGAGCACGTCCCGGCAGGAACCCTGTCCAACTGACGCTACGTCAGCTAACGTCCCCCCCTCGCCCGACCGTCCGCATCCGGCGAAGGGGGACTTCCCATGCCCATCACCGTGGCCCGGTTCAACCTGATCGACCCCGACGGCACCCCCGCGACGCTGGCCGCCCGCTACCAGGCCGCGGTGGAGATGGCCCGGTACGCCGACGAGCACGGGATCGACACGATCCAGACCGAGGAGCACCACGGCACCGACAACAACTGGCTGCCCTCCCCCTTCGCGTTCGCCGGGGCCGTCCTCGGCGCCACCCGGCGGATCGCGGTCACCGTCTCGGCGATCATCGGCCCGCTGCACGACCCGCTGAAGGTGGCCGAGGACATCGCCGTACTGGACCTGATCGGCGGCGGGCGGCTGGTGACCGTGGCGGGCATCGGCTACCGGCCCGAGGAGTACGAGCAGCACGGGGTGGAGTGGGGGCGGCGCGGCCGGCTCCAGGACGAGCTGCTGGAGACCCTGCTGAAGGCCTGGACCGGCGAGCCCTTCGAGTTCCGCGGCCGCACCGTGAAGGTGACCCCGGTTCCGTTCACCCGGCCGCACCCGATGCTGCTGGTGGGCGGGAGTTCGAAGGCGGCGGCGCGGCGGGCGGCCCGGCTGGGGCTGCCGTTCTTCCCGAGCGCGCACCTGCCGGAGCTGGAGGCGTACTACGCGGAGCGGCTCGCGGAGTACGGCACCGAGGGCTTCTGCATGATGCCGGCGCGGGAGACCCCGCTGCTGCACGTGTCGGAGGACCCGGAGCGGGCGTGGGCGCTGTACGGGAAGCACTTCCTGCACGAGGCGGGGATGTACGCCTCCTGGCAGTCCAAGGACATCCGCTCGGCGGTGCGGTCCGGCGCCCGCACGGTCGGTGAGCTGCGGGCGGAGGGGGTCTACCGGATCCTCGACCCGCAGGAGGCGGTGGCGTACGCGCGCGGAGCGGGCGAGGCGGGCAACCTCGTACTGCACCCGCTGTGCGGCGGGATGCCGCTGGAGGAGGGGTGGCGCAGCCTGCGGCTCCTGTGCGAACGGGTACTGCCCCGGCTCAAGGACTGAGCCGGGGCAGTACCGCGGAGGAGAGGGGTGGTGGCGGGGGTTGGTTACCCCATCTCCTCCAACGCCTTGCCCTTGGTCTCCGGCACCCACTTGAGGATGAACGGGATCGAGAGCAGGGCGAAGACGGTGTAGATGACGTACGCGCCGGACAGGTTCCAGTCCGACAGGGTCGGGAAGGTGACGGTGATGACCCAGTTGGCGACCCACTGGGCCGCGGCGGCGACGCCGAGCGCGGCGGCGCGGATCCGGTTGGGGAACATCTCGCCGAGCAGCACCCACACCACCACGCCCCAGGAGAGGGCGAAGAAGAGGACGAAGGCGTGCGCGGCGATCAGCGCGACGGTGCCCTGGGTGTCGGGCATGGAGATGTCGTCGCCGGTGCCGGTCTTGTACGAGAACGCCCAGGCGCAGAGGCCGAGGGAGACGGCCATGCCCGCCGAGCCGATCAGCGCGAGCGGCTTGCGGCCGATCCGGTCCACGAAGATCATCGCGATCACCGTGCCGACGATGTTGATGATCGACGTGGTGAAGGAGTACAGGAACGAGCTGGTCGGGTCGATGCCGACGGACTGCCACAGCGAGGAGCTGTAGTAGAAGATCACGTTGATGCCGACGAGCTGCTGGAAGACCGAGAGGCCGATGCCGATCCAGACGATGGGCATCAGGCCGAAGCGGCCGCCGAGCAGGTCCTTGAAGGTGGACTTGTGCTCGGAGCGCATGGCCGCCTCGATCTCGGCGACGCGCCCGTCGAGGTCGACCTTGCTCCCCTCGACCTCGGCCAGCACCTTGCGGGCCTCCTCGGTACGCCCGGCGGAGATCAGGAAGCGGGGCGATTCGGGGATGACGAAGGACATCAGCCCGTAGAGCACGGCCGGGACCACCATCACGCCGAGCATCCACTGCCAGGCTTCGAGCCCGCCGACCTTCCCGCGCTGGTCGCCGTCGGCGAGGTTCAGGATGCCCCAGTTGACCAGCTGCGAGATGGCGATGCCGATGACGATGGCGGCCTGCTGGAAGGAGGCCAGCCGGCCCCGGTAGGCGGGCGGGGACACCTCGGCGATGTAGGCGGGACCGATGACGGAGGCCATGCCGATGCCGAAGCCGCCGATGACGCGCCACACGGCGAGGTCCCAGAGCGCGAACGGGAGGGCCGAGCCGATGGCGCTGGCCGTGAAGAGCACGGCGGCGATCTGCATGCAGCGGATGCGGCCGATCCGGTCGGCGATGCGGCCGGCGGTGGCGGCGCCGAGGGCGCAGCCGATCAGGGCGGCGGCGATCACCTGGGCGAGTGCGGCCGAACCGATGTCGAAGCGGTCGCGGATGGCGACGACGGCGCCGTTGATGACGGAACTGTCGTAGCCGAAGAGGAATCCGCCCATGGCCGCGGCCGCGGTGATGAAGATGACGTGCCCGAGGTGGTCGGGCTGGGACGCGCGTCCGCCGCCGGGCGCCGGTGCCTGCGCAGTGCTGCTGGTCAAGGTGTGCTCCGTGGGGGGTTCTGTCCGTTCTCCTAGTGGCGCACAGGTCAAGATCGGGCACCACTGGAAGGCGGGAGGCAGCACAGAGCCTATGTGTTCATTTCCTGAAGTCAATAGGTGATGTGAAGGTCGGATTAAGTTCAGCAGTAGGGCTTTGATTTCACTTCTTGAAGCTGTAGGCCTCAGCGGAGCCGCTGGCTGATGACCTTCGAGACCCCGTCGCCCTGCATCGAGACGCCGTAGAGGGCGTCCGCGACCTCCATCGTCCGCTTCTGGTGCGTGATGACGATCAGCTGCGAGCTCTCCTGGAGCTCCTCCATGATGCGGATCAGCCGCTGGAGGTTGGTGTCGTCCAGCGCCGCCTCGACCTCGTCCATCACGTAGAACGGGCTGGGCCGCGCCTTGAAGATGGAGACCAGCAGCGCCACGGCCGTCAGCGACCGCTCGCCGCCCGACAGCAGCGACAGCCGCTTGACCTTCTTGCCCGGCGGCCGGGCCTCGACGTCCACCCCGGTGGCCAGCATGTCGTCCGGGTCGGTGAGCACCAGACGGCCCTCGCCGCCTGGGAACAGCCGCGAGAACACCCCCTCGAACTCCCGGGCGGTGTCCCGGTAGGCCTCGGTGAAGACCTGCTCGACCCGCTGGTCGACCTCCTTCACCACTTGAAGGAGGTCGGCACGGGTCTTCCGCAGGTCGCCCAGCTGCTCGCTGAGGAACTGGTGGCGCTCCTCCAGCGCCGCGAACTCCTCCAGCGCCAGCGGGTTGACCTTGCCCAGCTGCTGGTAGGCCCGCTCGGCCGCCTTGAGCCGCTTCTCCTGGCGGGCCCGGTCGAAGGGGCCCGGCAGATTGCGGGGGTGCTCCGGGTCCTCCGGGAGCACCTCGCCCTCGGCCGGCGGGGACGGGGGCACCGGCTGGTCGGGCCCGTACTCCGCCACCAGGGCGGCGGGCTCCACGCCCAGCTCCTCCAGCGCCCGCGCCTCCAGCTGCTCGATCCGCAGCCGCTTCTCGGCGCCGAGCACCTCGCCCCGGTGCACGGAGTCGGTCAGCTTGTCGAGCTCGCCCTTGAGGTCGCGGCCCCGGCCGCGGGCCTCGCCGAGCTCCTGCTCGCGCAGCCCCTTGGCGTGCTCGGCGGCCGAACGCTCCAGCTCCGCCCGGCCGATCGACACCTCCAGGTGCGCCAGCAGCTGCCGGGCCCCGTCGGCTACGGCCCCGCCCACCTCGGCCTCGTACCGCCGACGCTGCCGGCGCCGCTCCGCGCGGGCCCGGGCCTCGCGCTCGGCACGGGCGCCCCGGTCGAGCGCGTCGGCCCGGCCGGCCAGGCCCTTGACCCGCTCCTCGTGCGTACGCAGCTGGAGGCGGGCCTCCATCTCGGTCTGCCGGGCGTTCGCCCCGTCGGCGGAAAGCCGGTCCCGGGCCGACGTGTCGGGCTCCTCCGCCAGCGGCATCTCCTCGGCGACCGCGAGCCGCTCCGCGCACTCCTCCACGTCGAGCCGCGCGCGTTCGAGGGCCTCCTGGGCGGTGGCCGCCGCCCGGGCGCTGCGCTCGGCCTCGCCCTGGGCGCCCTTCGCCTGCCCGGCGAGCCGGCCCAGCTGCTGGGCGGCCCCGGCGCGGGCCTTCTCCCCGGCCCGGCGCAGCTCCGCCAGTTCCTCGGCGCGGGCCGCCGCGCCCTCGCGCCGGTGCCGGGCCGCCTCTTCGGCCCCGGCCAGCTCCCGGCACTCGCCGTCCAGCCGCTCCAGTTCCGCCGCCGCCTCGTCGACGGCGGCCTGCACCTCGATCAGGCTGGGCGCGCCCGCGGAGCCGCCGTGCGCGAGGTGGGCGCCGAGCACGTCCCCGTCGGCGGTGACCGCGACCAGGTCCGGCCGCGCGGCGACGACCGCCTCGGCCTCCTCCAGGCTCCCGACCACGACGTGCTCCCGCAGCACCCACGCCACGGCCCGCCGCACCTCGTCGTCCCCGCGCACGAGCGAAGCGGCCTCCAGGTACGCAGCCTGAGCCACGGCTCCGTGGTTCACCGCCGCCACCTCCAGCCCCGCCGGCGTTTGAGGCGCGGCGTCCAGGGCGGAGCCCCGCACTTCCAGCCCCGCCGGCGTTTGAGGCGCGGCGTCCGGGGCGGAGCCCCGCACTTCCAGCCCCGCCGGCGTTTGAGGCGCGGGGGCTGGGGCGGAGCCCCAGTTGCGGGAAGGGGCGGGGTGGGGGAAGTCTCCCGGGCCCTGGGCCTGCCCGGGCAGTGCGGCCCCGCCCGGGGTCGTGGGGCCCTGCCCCGGGATCCCGGCGCCGGCGGGACCCGCGATCAGGAACGTGGCCCGCCCCGCATCGGCATCCCGCAGGTGCCGGATGGCGCCGGCCGCCGCCCCCGCCGAGGCCACGGCCACCGCATCCGCGGCAGCCCCCAGCGCGGCGGCCACGGCGACCTCGTACCCCGGCACCACCGACACCCGCTCCGCCGCCGGCCCCAGCACCCCCGCCAGCCGCTCCCGCACCGCGAGCAGCGCCCCGGTCCCGTCCTTGCGCCGCAGCCCCAGCGCGAGCGCCTCCCGCCGCGCCGACACCGCCGCGCGGGACCGTTCCGCCGAGCCCAGCGCCTCCCGGGCGGCGCCGAGCGCGGCCTCCGCCCCGGTCAGCTCGGCCTTCGCCGCCTCGTACTCCCCCTCCACCGAAGGGTCTTCGAGCCCGCCGACCTCCGCGGCCAGTTCCTCGTACTCCTCCCGGGCCGCCACCGCCCGGGCCTCCGCCTCGTCCCGGGCCGCCACCAGCCGCTCGATCTCCGCCTGCGCCGCGCCCGCCCGCGACCGGGCCGCCCCCAGCTGGCCGGTCAGCCGGGCCAGCTCCTCACGCCGGTCGGCGATGGCCCGCGCGGCGTCCCGCAGCCGGCGCTCCTCCTCCGCGAGGGCCCGCTCCAGCTCGGCCCGGTGCGCGGCCGTGTCCTCCAGGGCCCGCTCCGCGGCCTCCAGCGCCGCGGTCAGCTCCGCCTCCTGCTCCCGGATCCGCGCGGCCTCCCGCTCCAGGTCCTCGGGGTCGCGGCCGCGCCGCTCCTCCTCCACCGGTGCGGACGCGCTCCTGACCCGGGCCTCGGCCAGCGAGGCGGTGCCGCGCACCCGTTCGGCGAGCTGCGACAGCTCGTACCAGGTCTGCTGGGCCCGCTGCAGCCGCGGCGCGAGGCGGCGTACCGATTCCTCCAGCTCGGCCTCCCGGCGCAGCGCGTCGGCGAGGTCCCGTTCCGCGGACTCCTTGCGCTCCTTGAGCGCGGCCTCGTCCGCGATCTCCGCGTCCAGCGCGCCCCGCAGCGCCACCAGGTCGTCGGCGAGCAGCCGCAGCTTCGCGTCGCGCAGGTCGGCCTGGATCACGGCGGCCCGGCGGGCCACCGCCGCCTGCCGGCCCAGGGGCTTGAGCTGGCGCCGGAGTTCGTCGGCCAGGTCCTGCACCCGTGCGAGGTTGGCCTGCATCGCGTCGAGTTTGCGCAGGGCCTTCTCCTTGCGCTTGCGGTGCTTCAGTACGCCCGCGGCCTCCTCGATGAAGGCGCGGCGGCCCGTCGGGTCGGCGTGCAGAACGGAGTCGAGCTGCCCCTGGCCGACGATGACGTGCATCTCGCGGCCGATGCCGGAGTCGGAGAGCAGCTCCTGGATGTCGAGGAGCCGGCAGGTGTCACCGTTGATCTGGTATTCGCTGCTGCCGCCGCGGAACATGATCCGCGTGATGGTGACCTCGGCGTAGTCGATGGGCAGGGCGCCGTCGGAGTTGTCGATGGTGAGGGAGACCTCGGCCCGTCCCAGCGGCGGGCGTCCCGTGGTGCCCGCGAAGATGACGTCTTCCATCTTCCCGCCGCGCAGGGACTTGGCTCCCTGTTCCCCCATGACCCAGGAGAGGGCGTCCACCACGTTGGACTTGCCGGATCCGTTCGGGCCGACGACGCAGGTGATCCCCGGTTCGAAGCGCAGGGTGGTGGCGGAGGCGAAGGATTTGAAGCCACGCAGGGTCAGGGACTTGAGGTGCACGCCGCCGGACTCTACCTTTCACGTTCGGTTTCACCCATGAAGGTGCAGGGCACATCAGACGTTAAAGGAATCAGCCCCCCACCTGGCCCAACGCATGATGCGCGGCGGAAAGAAAGAAGGGACGCCGGGGCGTCCCTTGCAGATCATTCGGGGCTGGAGTCGAACGACGAGTGAGCGCGGATCAGGTGAGCGCAGGCTCCGCCTGGGGTACGTCGATCTCGATGCTGTCGAGCAGCGAGTCTCCGTGCTGAGCGGCGGCCGCGGTCAGAGCGTCGTTCTCGGACTGGATCCGTCCGAGCTCGGACTCGAGGTCCTGGACGCGCTGCTGAAGCCGTCGCATCTCGGCGAGGAGTCGCGGGTCGGAACCGCCGACGTAACCGAGAAGCGCCTTTGCCATGATGGATGGTCCTCCACACTGAGTGACCGACCGAAGCGGTGTGGGTCGTGAGGGAATCGCACCCGCGGATGTCCGGCAACGACAGTCAGTCACTGCGCTTACTGGTGCCACCACTGCCAAACAGCTCAGGTGCGCGGGGCTTCCAGCGTCTCACCAAAAAGTTTGACGGTCAACACGATCACGCCCCGTATCGGCGGGCGGCCCGGTCCGCGCAAGGGGCGGAGGGATCATCCTCGTCTCCGAGCCTTCCACGGATCCACCGCCCCGGCAACGCCTCGGCGGCGAATGCGCAGATCCGACCGGGTGCGGGCGTTCCGGGGGTCTGATCAGTCCATGATCAGTCGATTGGTCACCGGATCTCGAAGCCGTCGTAGCCACCGCGCGGTGTGCCCCAGATCTCTGTCACCCCGTCCACCCGTCCGGGCGTGTCGGCGGAGCGGAGCCAGTCGAGCAGCCGGTGGCAATTCTCACGTTGACCTTCCGCCACGACCTGTACCCGGCCGTCGTCGAGGTTGAGCGCGAAGCCGGCCATACCTCCGATCTCCAGGGCATTGGCCCTGGTGAACCAGCGGAAGCCCACTCCCTGTACACGGCCGCGCACCCAGGCGGTCATGCGCACGTCTTCATCCATGCAAGAACGCTAACCGGGCAAACGGTTCCGGGACTCATCGCCCCCCTTGTCCCATGGGCTACAGTCCCCCACCAATGACTCACCCTTTCGGGTGAGCAAACGTTGATCTTGCAAAGGGAAGGCACGGCACCCATGGGACGCCACCGACTCCACGCCGCACCTCGGCGCGGCGCCAAGCGCACCGCCGTGCGCACCGGGCTGCTCGGCGCGTCCGTGGCCGTGGCCCTCGGCACCGCGGCCGTGACGACCGGCTTCGTCCCGGTCGGCAGCTCCTTCCCGTACGTCGGCACGGGTGCCGGGGAGAAGACGGAGGCCCGGGCCGAGCCCTCCGCCACCGCCTCCCGCGAGCCGGTGGGGCAGCCGAACGGCCTGGCCAACCTGTCGGGCCGGGCTTCCGCCGGCGCCACGCAGGCGGGTACCCCGTCCGCCCCGGCCTCCCCGTCGGCGTCGCCCTCCCCGTCCGGGTCGCCCTCGGCAACCCCGTCGCCCTCGGCCTCCACGAAGGCCCCGGAGAAGGCGCCGGAGAAGGCCCCGGAGACGAGCGCCGCGCCGAAGCCCGCCGCCCCCAAGCCGCCCGCGGCCCCCAAGCCCGCCGCCCCGACGGCCGACGGCGGGCAGTCCGCCGAGGAGGCCGAGGTGCTCGCGCTCGTGAACCAGGAGCGCGCCCAGGCCGGGTGCGTAGCGGTCCGGGCGAACCCGCCGCTGGCGGCGCTGGCCGGCGCCTTCAGCAAGGACATGGCCGTGCGGGGCTTCTTCGACCACACCGACCCGGACGGGAACTCGCCCTGGCAGCGGGCCCAGAACGCGGGCATCTCCGGCATGGGCGGCGAGAACATCGCGCGCGGCCAGGGCGACGCGAAGTCCGTGATGCAGGCCTGGATGAACAGCCCCGGCCACAAGGCGAACATCCTCAACTGCGAATTCCGCACCCTGGGCGTCGGCGTCTGGTTCGGCTCCGGCGGCCCCTGGTGGACCCAGGACTTCGGCTTCTGACCGGTCCGGACCCGGTGCACGTAACGCGGACGGGCGGACCACCCGAGGGTGGTCCGCCCGTCCGCGTATGCGCGGGTGGCGCGAGTGGCGCAGGTGTCAGGCGCCGGCCGCCGCCAGGGCCGCACGGCCCGCGACGATCACGCGGGTGTGCTCGGCGACGCGCCGGCCCAGGTGCTCGGCGGTGGCGATGTCGGACTTGTGGACGGCGTCCGGGCCCTCGTCGTTGTTGGTCTGGGCGGCCGCACCGGTGGAGAAGCCGAGGCGGTTGAGGTCGGACTCGGCGCCGCCGCTGTGGTTCCAGCCCGGCTTCAGGCCCAGGCTGACCCAGCTCATGCCGTGCTGCGCGGCCAGGACCTGGAAGAACTGCAGGGTGTTCAGCTTGTCGCCGGCCTTGGAGCCCGAGTTGGTGAAGCCCGCCGCGACCTTGTCCTGCCAGACGTCGCCGAACCAGCGCTTCGAGGAGGCCTCGGCGAAGACGTGGAAGGCACCCGACGCGGTGCCCATGTAGGTCGGCGAGCCGAAGATGATCGCGTCCGACTCGTCCAGCAGCGCCCATTCGGCGTCGGTGATCTCGTCGACCTTGATCAGGTGCACCGTGGCGCCCGCGTCGGCGGCGCCGGCCCGTACGGCCTCGGCGACCACGGCGGTGTGCCCGTAGCCGGAGTGGTAGGCGACGGAGACCACGGGGGTGTGGGTGTTCGCGGACATGGGTTCTCCTCGAAAACGTCGGGCGGCGCAGTGCGACCGGGGCGCAGGACTGCGCTGCGACCAGAGAAGCACTAACTTTTGGAAAGCGCAAGCAGACAGTTAGCGCACTCCAGGAGTACGCTAGTTTCCATGGAGAACCCCGCCTGTCCCGAAGCCGTCACGGCCGACCTGCCGTTCGACGTCTTCGCGCGCGCCTGCCCCTCGCGCGAAACCCTGGAACACGTCACCGGCCGATGGGGCAGCCTCACCGTGGGCGCACTGATCGAGGGCCCCTGCCGGTTCAACGAGCTGCGCCGCCGGATCGACGGTGTGAGCGAGAAGATGCTCTCCCAGACGCTGCACGCCCTGGAGCGCGACGGGCTCGTGCTGCGCGAGGCGCAGCCGACCAACCCGCCCCGCGTCGACTACGAGCTGACCCCCCTGGGGCGCGAGGTCGCCGACCGCCTGCACGGCCTGATCCAGCTGCTGGAGCGCAGCATGGACGAGGTGCTCGCCTCCCGGGAGGCCTACGACGCGGCGCGCGGCGGCCGCTGACAGCGCGGGCAGAAGTAGCTGGACCGGTTCATCCAGGCCCGGCGGCGCATCGGGGTGCCGCAGCGGCGGCAGGGCTCGCCCTCGCGCCCGTAGGCGTCGAGCGACCGGTCGAAGTAGCCGGACTCGCCGTTCACGTTGACGTACAGGCTGTCGAAGCTGGTCCCTCCGACGGCGAGTGCGGCGTTCATGACCTCCCGCACGTGCGTGAGGAGTTCCACGCTCCGGGGGCGGGTGAGGGTCGCGGTGGGGCGCTCGTAGTGCAGCTTCGCGCGCCACAGGGCCTCGTCGGCGTAGATGTTGCCGACCCCGCTGATCAGCGACTGGTCCAGCAGCGCCCGCTTGACGGTGGTGCGCTTGGCGCGCAGCGCCAGGTGGTAGGCCCCTTCGTCGAAGAGGGGGTCCAGCGGGTCGCGGGCGATGTGCGCGATCACGTCCGGCAGCCCCTCGGCGCTGCCGGGGACGGTCTCGTGCAGCGAGAGCCCGCCGAAGGTGCGCTGGTCGACGAAGCGCAGCTCGGTGCCCGTGTCGTCGGCGAAGCGCAGCCGGATCCGCAGGTGCTTCTCGTCGGGGGCTTCGGCCGGCTGCACCAGCAGCTGCCCGCTCATCCCGAGGTGCCCGAGGACGGACAGGTCCCGGCCCTCCAACGGCAGCCACAGGTACTTGCCGCGCCGCCGCGGCACCCCGATGGTCTGCCCCGCCAGGCGCGCCGCGAAGTCGGGGCCGCCCGCCAGGTGCCGGCGTACGGCCCGGGGGTGGAGCACCTCCACCGCCTCGACGGTCCGCCCGGCCACCCACCGCTCCAGGCCCCGGCGCACCACTTCCACCTCGGGCAGCTCGGGCATGGTGTTCCTCCTGGAGGGAGCGCGGCGTCGAACAGGAAACCCCGCCGCACCGGGGTGCGACGGGGTCACTGTAGAAGAAGGCGGTCAGGCGTCCGGCGCCGGGTCGGCGGGCGTCGGCGCCCCGTCGCCCTGTGCCGGAGCGGCGGCGGCAGCGGCTTCCGCCGCCTTGCGCTCGTCCGCCGCGGTGCGGATGCCGCGCCAGGCGGACTCCGCGGCCTGCTGCTCCGCCTCCTTCTTGCTGCGGCCGGTACCGGTGCCGTACGAGACACCACCGACGCGGGCGGCAGCTGTGAAGGTCTTCTCGTGGTCCGGGCCCGTCTCGGTGACCAGGTACTCCGGTACGCCGAGACCCTCGGCCGCCGTGAGCTCCTGGAGACTGGTCTTCCAGTCCAGGCCGGCACCGAGGTTGGAGGACTTCTCGATGAGCGGGTCGAAGAGCCGGTGGACCAGCTCCGAGGCCGCGTCGAGGCCCTTGTCGAGATAGACCGCGCCGATCACCGCTTCCAGGGTGTCGGCGAGGATGGAAGCCTTGTCCCGGCCGCCCGTGCCCTCTTCGCCCCGGCCGAGCCGGATGAAGGAGCCGAGTTCGAGGCCGCGCCCGACCTCCGCCAGCGCACGAGAGTTGACCACCGCGGCCCGCAGTTTGGCCAGCTGGCCTTCCGGCAGGTCGGGGTGGGTGGTGTACAGCGTGTCCGTGACCACCAGGCCGAGCACGGAGTCCCCGAGGAACTCCAGGCGTTCGTTGGTGGGCAGGCCGCCGTTCTCGTACGCGTACGAACGGTGGGTCAGCGCACGCACCAGAAGGGCGGACTCGAGTTGATACCCGAGCCGCCCTTCCAGAAGCGTGTGGGACGAGGCCGCGTTGTTACTGTCTGCCTGCTTCTCAGCGTTGGACAGCTCAGACATTGCGCCTCTCACCAGCCGCTCAGACCTCGAGGACCTGGCGCTTGTTGTAGGTGCCGCAGCTCGGGCACGCGATGTGCTGGAGCTTCGGCTCCTGGCAACGCTCACACGAAACCAGGGTGGGGACCGCAGCCTTCCACTGCGACCGGCGGTGGCGCGTGTTGCTGCGCGACATCTTCCGCTTCGGAACAGCCACGGCTACTTCTCCTGCTTCTCGGCGGCGCTCTGAACTCCGTCAGACGCAGTGCCGCTCATGTTGTCCTTCTCATCGCCCTGATCGGTGACGAGTCCCTGCAATGCCGCCCAACGGATGTCGACGGCGTCGTGGTGGTGCTCCGGGTCGTCGTTCAGGCTGAGCCCGCAATCGGGGCACAGTCCGAGACAGTCCTCCCGGCACACCGGCTGCATGGGCAGTGCGAGCACCACCACATCGCGCAGCACGGGTTCGAGGTCGAACAAGCCGTCCTCGAGGAAGAGCATGTCCTCGTCGTCCTCGGCGTCGTCGGCCGGCTCCGCCTTGGGGCGGCCCCGGTCGTCGGCGTCAGGGTACGAGAACATCTCCTGGAAGTCCGCCTTGAGCTCGCGCTCGACGGTCTCCAGACACCTTACGCACTCCCCCGTCGCCGATGCACGGACGGTGCCTGTGACAAGCACCCCTTCCATGACCGACTCGAGGCGGAGGTTGAGCTTCAGCGGCGCGCCTTCCGGCACTCCGATGACGTCGACGAGACCGAAGTCCGCCGGCGCCGGGATCTCGCGGGACAGCCGCTGCATGGCACCAGGACGCCGGCCCAGCTCGTGCGTGTCGAACACGAGGGGGTTGCGGTGGTCGAGGCGGGTGTTCAGGGCCGTTCCTGCTTTCACAGATCGCTGAAGATCAAAAATTCCGCCGCTCACGGGCAGCATGGATCGCGACGCATACGCGCGACCGAAGAGCCAGGATACCCGGCGCTTCGCTCTGAGCCCAATCCGGGCTCAGCGCCCCTGGCCGTACCGGTTCAGCTGCTCCAGGTTGATCATGCTCGTGTCGAAGAAGCTGGTCTCGTCGAGCGCCGGCTGCTGGGGGTGCTGCGGCTGCTGGGGCTGCTGGGGCTGCTGGTAGAAGGCGTACGGGTCGGGCTGCTGCTGGTAGCCGCCATACGGGTCCGGCTGCTGCTGCGGGTAGCCCGCGTAGGGGTCCTGGTACGCATAGGCGTCCTGCTGGGGGTGCGGGGCCGGGTACGCCGCCGCGTAGCCGTCGTACACCGGCTCCGGCTGGGCGGGCAGCGGCACGGGACCCGGGTCCGCGAGGCCTGCCAGGAACTCCGCGTCGCTCGTCGGGCGGGCCCCCTGGGCCCCGGCGGCGTCCTGGGCGGCCATGTGGGCGCCGAGGTCGTCCGTCGGCACCCGGCCCAGGAGCTTCTGGCGGCCCCGGCCGACGGCCTCCAGGGTCTTGGAGAGCACCGCCTCGAAGGTGGCGAGCTTCTGGTCCACGTACGCGTCCGCCTGCTCGCGCCGGGTCTCCGGGTCGTGGCTGGGCTCGGGGGCACCGCTGTCGTCGCGGCCGTGCCCGTCCGTGCCGGGTCCGCGGCCGAGCAGCTTCTCCCGGCCCCGGTCCACCGAGCCGATGGTCTTGCTCAGCACGACCTCGAAGTTGGCGAGCTTGCTGTCGACGTAGTCGTCGGCCTCGGCCCGGATCTCGGCGGCCTCCCGGCGCGCCTCGGCCAGGATCCGGTCCGCCTCGCCCTGCGAGCGGCGGGCGATCTCGGTGCCGGAGATCAGCGATCCCCGCTCGGCGTGGGCGGACTCGATGATGCGCTGCGCCTCCCGGCGGGCCTCCTCGACCATCTGTTCGCGGCCGCCGATGAGCTCCCGGGCCTGGGCGAGCGAGCCGGGCAGGGCCTCCCGTACCTCTTCGAGCCGGGCGAGGAGTTCCGCGCGGTTGATCACGCAGGAGGCGGACATCGGCATGGTGCGGGCGCCGCCCACGGCCGCGACGATCTCGTCCAGCTTCTTCTGTACGTCCATGGGGGGCTCGCGCTCTCTCGGCCTAGGACTGACGAGAGACGACTGTAGGGCCCCCGGGCGGACGCGCGGGACGGGCCGGGCAAGGCCGGCCCGTCCGGCGCCGGGTCACTTCGCGCGCAGCCGTTCGACCAGTGCCGCGTGGACGTGCGCGGGGAGCAGGTGGGCGACGTCGCCGCCCCAGGTGGCGACCTCCTTGACCAGGGAGGACGACAGGAAGCTGTAGGTCGGGATGGTCGGGACGAACAGCGTTTCGACGCCCGACAGTCCCATGTTCATCTGGGCCATCTGGAGCTCGTAGTCGAAGTCGCTGACCGCGCGCAGGCCCTTGACGATGGCCGGGATGTCGCGCTGCTTGCAGAAGTCGACGAGCAGCCCGTGGAAGGACTCGACCTGGACGTTGCCGTAGTCGGCGGTCGCCTCGCGGATCATGTCGATCCGCTCCTCGATGGTGAACAGGCCCTGCTTGGACTTGTTGATCATCACGGCGACGTGCACGACGTCGTACAGCCTGGCGGCGCGTCCGATGACGTCGAGGTGTCCGTTGTGGATGGGGTCGAAGGATCCCGGACAGACGGCGCGGCGCAACTGAGCTCCCTCGTTCATGAGTCTTCGCTGGTGAAGGCGGCGCGACCGTACCAAAGGGTGCCTTCGCCGTACTTGCGCGAACGCAGCGGCTCGAACCCCTCCGGCCACGGGAACGGGCCGCTCCTCGTGCTGCGCTCCACCGTGACGAGCGCGTCGTCCGTGAGCCAGCCATTGGCGCGGAGTGTGAGGAGGATCTCGCCGAGACCGGCGTGCTCGACGGCGTACGGGGGGTCCAGGAAGACGATGTCGTACGGGTCCCCGGATGCGGCGCCCGCCACGATCTGCTCGGCCTTGCCGGCCCGGAATTCGGCGCCGGGCAGGCCCAGGGCCTTGATGTTGTCCCGGATGGCCTTGGCGGCCTTGGCGTCGGCCTCGACCAGCAGGGTGTGGGCGGCGCCCCGGGAGAGGGCCTCCAGGCCGACGGCGCCGGAGCCGCCGTAGAGGTCGAGGACGCGGGAGCCGTCGACGCCGTGCAGGGACTCCCAGGTGGAGAAGAGCCCTTCGCGCATCCGGTCGGAGGTCGGGCGGGTGCCGGTGCCGGGCGGCACGGCCAGCCGCCGGCCGCCGGCGGTGCCGGCGATCACGCGCGTCATCTGGGGTCCTTCGCTGGGGCGGTCGGGGGAGGCCATGGCCTCCGTTCTGGCCTCCAACGATAGGTCGTGTGCCTCAGCCCTTCTCCAGGTACTGCTCCCGCTCGGCGTCCAGCAGGGCGTCCAGCGCGGTGCGCAGGCCGGGCAGGTGCTCCAGCTCGGGGTCGGCGGCGACGGCGCGGGTGGCCTCCTCCCGGGCCTGGGCGATGACCTCCTCGTCCTCGATGACGGCGAGCATGCGCAGCGAGGAGCGGACGCCGGACTGGGCCTGGCCGAGGACGTCGCCCTCGCGGCGCTGTTCCAGGTCGATCCGGGAGAGTTCGAAGCCGTCGAGGGTGGCGGCGACGGCGGCGAGCCGGGCGCGGGCGGGGCTGGCCTCGTGCATCTCGCTGACCAGCAGGCACAGGCCGGGGGCGGAGCCGCGGCCGACGCGGCCGCGCAGCTGGTGGAGCTGGGAGACGCCGAAGCGGTCCGCGTCCATGATCACCATGACGGTGGAGTTGGGGACGTTCACGCCGACCTCGATGACGGTGGTGGCGACCAGCACCTTGACCTCGCCGGCGGCGAAGCGGCGCATCACGTCGTCCTTGTCGGCGGGGTCCATCCGCCCGTGCAGGACCTCGACGGACAGTCCGGCGAGGGGGCCGCGGGTGAGCTGTTCGGCGATCTCCAGCACGGCCAGCGGGGGCCGCTTCTCGGCCTCGTCCTCGGCGGAGGCCTTCTTCTTGCCCTTCGGGTCGTCCTCACCGTCGCCGATCCGTGGACAGACCACATACGCCTGGTGGCCGTTCTCCACCTCCTCGCGGACCCGCTCCCAGGCCCGGGCGAGGAAGTGCGGCTTGTCCTTGGCGGGCACGACGTGGGTGGCGATCGGGGAGCGGCCGGCGGGCAGCTGGTCGAGGACGGAGGTCTCCAGGTCGCCGAAGACGGTCATGGCGACGGTGCGCGGGATCGGGGTGGCGGTCATGACCAGCAGGTGCGGGGGCTGCTTCCCCTTGGAGCGCAGGGCGTCGCGCTGTTCGACGCCGAAGCGGTGCTGTTCGTCGACGACGACCAGGCCGAGGTCGTGGAACTGCACCTTGTCCTCGATCAGTGCGTGGGTGCCGATGACGAGGCCGGCCTCGCCGGTGACCAGGTCGAGCAGGGCCTGGCGGCGGGCGGCGGTGCCCATGGAGCCGGTGAGCAGGACCACCTTGGTGCCCTGGTCGGAGCCGCCGAGCATGCCGCCCTCGGCGAGTTCGCCCATCATCTCGGTGATCGACCGGTGGTGCTGCTGGGCGAGCACCTCGGTGGGCGCGAGCATGGCGGCCTGTCCGCCGGAGTCGACGACGGCGAGCATGGCGCGCAGGGCCACCATGGTGTTGTGCGTCACGGTGAAGTGGTCGGTGACGTACGCCCGGCTCGGGTGCTTGACGCTGATGCACTGGACGGGCTTGCGACCCACGTACTCGACGTCCCTGATGCCGCGCCGGAAGTTGTCGTGCTTGGTCCGGGGCGCCATCCGCCCTGCCTTCCGCGACAACCGGAAGGGCACGAAATCCTTCGGCAGGGTGAGCTCCACTTCGAAGGCGTTCGTCTTCGGCCGGATCCGGGCTCGGCCGCCCAGGGACCGGGCGAGCCACGCCACGTCTCCGGCGAGTCGCTCGGATGCCGAGCAGAACGAGATCCCCAGGCCGCTCTTCCCGATCGTGCCGTCGGTGTCCATGAGCCCTTGCAGGATGGCCAGGCGCTCCTTGACCGTCGCGTTTCGGTAGGCGTCCGGAACGAATTTGTCGTGCGAGGTCAGTCCCCACAGGCCCATGGCACGCAGCGCCTGGATCACAGGGTTCCGTCGGGTGCCGCCCTTCGGCCGGCGCATGGCGACGGTGAAGTCGCACGAAGATCCCGGAACCGCGGCCAATTCACATTCGGGTGCCAAGGCCGCGCCCACCGCCGCCAGAATCTCGTCATCTGTCGTGGACAGTCTCAGATCGTGGCGGAACGACCCGTCTCCGATGAGCACTCCGAGCAGATAGGGGTCGAGCGGCCGGTCTCCACCCGCATCCAGATCCGCGGCCACGGCCGCCGGGAGGTACCACTTCGAGGAACCGTTGGCCTTGTACAGGTCATGGCGGATCTCCCTGGTCGTGAGGACCTTGGGTTGTTCGTCCCGGGCCCAGGCACAGCTCGTTGCCACGATCCACAGGTGCTCGTCGTCGCACTCGACCCGGCTTCCGTCGGAGAGGACCAAGCGCCATACGTCGCGAACACCTTGCGGGTAGACGCCGTCAATCACGGCGACCTCGCCGTTCGGTGCGATGACCTCGTCACCCGCCGCCATCTCTCCCATGGCGCGGAAGCCGGTCGGCGTCAGCACCTGGGCATCGAGCGGCTGCGCCTTGCCCGAACCGACCTCGCCCTGGAGGAGGCGGTGCATGGGGTGGCTGGTGGCGAGGTCGTCGAAGATCTCCTTCGAGACCTTCTGCTGGCCGTCGGTGAGGGTGAAGGGCAGCTTGGCGTCGAAGGCGTCGAGGAGGCCGCCGGGGGCGGCGCGGCGGGCGACGGCCGGCAGCTGGGAGTCGGCGTGTCGGCGGCGGGCCAGGGCGACCTGGAGGACGAAGGCCTCGTCCCACTTCAGGCGCTGGCGGGCGTCCTCGATGTCGGCCTTGGTGGCGGGGCGGTGGATCTTGAGGAGGGCCTCGGTGAGCGGGACGAGTCCGCGGCCCTCGCGCAGGGCGGGCGGGAGCGGGTCCACGGCCTCCTGGGCGCGGGGCAGTACCGCGTCCACGCACTTGGCGATCTTCCAGGACTCCAGCTTGGCGCAGGCCGGGTAGATCGGGATCAGCTGGTTGGCGAAGGCGGTGGCGGCGTCCCGGTCGGAGGCGTCGGCGCCGAGCGGTTCGTACGCCGGGTGCGCGAGCTGGAGCTTGTGGTTGAAGCGGGAGACCTTGCCGGCGAACATGGCGCGGCTGCCGGGCAGCAGCTCCTTGTGCGGCTTGTGGACGCCGGCGCCGAAGAAGACCAGCTGGAGGCGGCCGCTGCCGTCGGTGATGGTGACTTCGAGGCGCTTCCCGCCGCCCCGGCCGCCGTGGTAGGTCAGCAGGCGGGCGTCGGCGACCTGGGCGACGACGGTGACGTGCTCGTCGATCTGGTCCGCGAGGTCCGCCAGCGAGGTCAGCTCGCCGCGCTCGGCGTACCGCCGGGGGTAGTGGTGGAGCAGGTCCAGGGCCGTGTGCAGGCCGAGCTGTTCGGCCAGCACCTTGGCGGTGGCGGGGCCGAGCGTCTTCTTGAGGTCTTCGTCGAGCGCGGGCACGTGGTCCATCTTCCCCCCTGCCAGTGACAGCCGGGCTTGCGACGGCGCCGCTCGGCCGGGCCGGGCCGGGCCGTGCCGCCTACTCCACCCCGATGAGCAGCGGCGCCGACCAGCGGCCGCCGTGGTAGGTGACGGTGTCGACGGCCAGGTGCGCGTGCTGGACGTACGCCTCCAGGCGTGCGGCCAGGGTGTCCGGGACCTCGGGGCCCAGGACGAGGGTGACCAGTTCGCCGCCGGAGCCGAGCATGCGCTTCAGGACGGCCTCGGCGGTCTCGGGCAGGCCCGCGCCGATGACGGCGACGTCCCCGTCGATCAGCCCGAGGACGTCCCCGGCCTGGCAGATCCCGGCGGAGGTGAAGGACTGCCGTTCGGCGACGGCCAGTTCCCCGTAGCGGGTGGCTCCGGCGGCCGCGGTCATGGCGACGACGTCCTCGTCGAAGCTGCCGTCCGGGTCGTGGACGGCGAGGGCGGCCAGGTTCTGGACGGCGGAGCGGGTGGGGATCACGGCGACCCGGACCCCTTCGGCGCGGGCCTGTTCGGCGGCGGCCGCGGCGGCGGCGCGCAGCTCGGGGCCGCCGGGCAGCAGGACGACCTCGCGGGCGTGGGCCCGGCAGACGGCGTCGAGGAGTTCGGCGGGGGCGGGCTGCTCCCCGGGGCGGGCCAGCACGGTGGTGGCGCCGGCCTCCCCGCACAGGGCGGCCAGGCCCTCGCCCTGGACGACGGCGACGACGGCCCGCTGTGCGCGGGGGGCGGCCGCGCGGCGGCGCTGGTCGCCGAAGTGGGTGATGCGGATGCGGTGCGGCCGGCCGGCTTCGACGCCGGCCTCGACGGCCGCGCCGGGGTCGTCGACGTGCACGTGGACGTTCCACAGCCCGTCGCCGCCGACCACCACCAGGGAGTCGCCGAGCAGGTCGAGGCCGGAGCGGAGCCCGGCGACGGCCTCGTCGGAGGCCTCCAGCAGGTAGACCACCTCGTACGCGGGCCCGCCCTGCTCCTGCCCGCAGGGCTCCGGGTCCAGCGCCACGGGTACGGGCACGGCGGGGCGGCGCACCGGTTCGGCGGCGGGTTCCTGGCCGGACAGCGCCTGCCACAGGGCTCCGAGTACGGCGACCAGGCCGCAGCCCCCGGCGTCGACCACACCGGCCTTCCCGAGCGCGGCCAGCTGGTCCGGGGTCTCGGCGAGGGCGGCGCGGGCCCCGTCGTAGGCGGCGCGGGCGACCTCGGCGGCGGTGGCGGCCGCGGTCCCGGCGGCGGCACCGGCCCGGGCGGCGGCTCCGGCGACGGTGAGCATGGTGCCCTCGACCGGGTGCGCGACGGCCAGGTAGGCCTCCTCGGCGGCGCGGGTCAGGGCCTGTGCGAGCAGCGGGCCCGGGGCGCGTCCGGCGGGCCCGGCCGGGTCGGCGGGGTCGGCGGGGTCGGCACCGAGGACGTCGGCCACCCCGCGCAGCAGCTGGGCCAGGATGGTCCCGGAGTTGCCCCGGGCGCCTATGAGCGCGCCGTGCGCGTAGGCCCGTACGGCTGCGGCGAGGGAGGCGGGGGCGGCTGTGGGGTCCGTCACGCCCGCGAGGGACTCGTCGAGGGCGCGGTCGGCGGCCTCGGCGGTGAGGTAGAGGTTGGTTCCGGTGTCGGCGTCCGCGACCGGGTAGACGTTGATCGCGTCGATGTCCTCGCGGACCCGGCCCAGTGCGGCCAGGGCCAGCGAGCTCCAGGTGCGCACCGCTTCGGCGTCGAGGGTGTGCGGGCCAGGCTCGTGCGCCACCGGGCGTTCCTCCTTGTGCGGGCCAGGGTTCACCGCAGGGTAACGAAGGGAGCCCTCCGCTCGGGGGCCCCGGGGCGGAGCAGGGCCCCGCCATGGTAGTTTTCTCGGACCCAAGCAGTCGTTGTATGCTGCTCAGGTTGCCCGTCGAGAGTCGGGTCATTCGTCCGGCAAGCCACTTCAGATCTCTGATTCCGGTGCGCCGGATTCCACCGTAATTGCATCTGAAGTCTTGGAGTGACCTGTGGCTGCCAACTGCGACGTTTGCGCCAAGGGGCCGAGCTTCGGCAACAACATCTCCCACTCGCACCGCCGCACCTCGCGTCGCTGGAACCCGAACATCCAGCGCGTCCGTGCCGTGGTCAATGGGACGCCGAAGCGCCTCAACGCCTGCACCTCGTGCATCAAGGCCGGCAAGGTCTCGCGCTGACGCCTCCCGTCGTCGTAGCGCAGCCCTTTCCGGTTGCCAAGAAGGCCGGTTCACCTCTGGTGAACCGGCCTTTTGCCTTGTCCGGGAGCAGCTGAGGACCACCTCGCGACGTCGCGGGGTGGTCCTCAGCCGTTCAGCGGAAGCGCCAGGCGTGGTCCACCGGGCCGATGCCGCCGCCGAGGGCGAAGCCGGCGGCGATGGCGCCGGTGACGTACTCCTTGGCGGCGGTGACGGCCTCCGGCACGTCCAGGCCCTTGGCCAGGCCCGCGGCGATCGCGCTGGCGAGCGTGCAGCCGGTGCCGTGGGTGTGCCGGTTGTCGTGCCGGGGCGCCCGCAGCCACAGCTCGCGGGAGCCGTCGCTCAGCAGGTCCACGGCCCGGTCGCCGTGGGCCGCGAGGTGGCCGCCCTTGATCAGCGCCCAGCGGGGCCCGTAGCCGAGGACCGCGTCGGCGGCCCGCCGCATGTCGTCCTCGGTCTCGACGGCCAGCCCGGTGAGCTGGGCCACCTCGTCCAGGTTGGGGGTGGCGACCGTGGCCCTGGGCAGCAGCTCCCGGCGTACGGCGTCCAGCGCCGAGGCGGCGAGCAGCGCGTCCCCGTGCTTGGAGACCCCGACGGGATCCACCACGGCCGGGGCGGGGGTGCCGGCCAGCAGTTCGGCCACCGTCTCGACGAGTACGGCGGAGGAGAGCATCCCGGTCTTGACGGCGTGCACGCCGATGTCGTCGACCACGGCCCGGTACTGGGCCGTGACGGCCTCGGCGGGCAGCTCCCAGGCCCCCTGCACGCCGAGGGAGTTCTGGGCGGTCACCGCGGTGACCACGCTCATGCCGTGCACGCCGAGGGCGAGCATGGTCTTGAGGTCGGCCTGGATGCCCGCGCCGCCGCCGGAGTCGGATCCGGCGACGGTCAGGCACAGCGGCGGGGCGGCCCCGGCGACGCTCACGCGGTCTCCCCGTCGGCCGGGTCGGCTCCGAAGTGGTCCCAGCCGCCGGTGCTGGTCCACGGGGCGCCGTCCACGGTCACCTGGGGCAGGGCGGAGCGGTGCTGGACCGACCCGATGACCTTCCAGCGGGCCGGGAGCTTCACGTCGGGCGGGAAGGTGGCCACGATGGCGTGGTCCTCTCCCCCGGTGAGCACCCACTGGAGCGGGTCGACGCCGACGGCCTGGCCGATGTCGTGCATCTGGGTCGGGATGTCCACGGCGCCCGAGCGCAGGTCGATGCGGACCTTGCTGGCCTCGGCGATGTGCCCGAGGTCGGCGATCAGGCCGTCGCTGACGTCGGTCATGGCGGTGGCGCCGAGCCCGGCGGCCGCGGGGCCCGCGTGGTAGGGCGGCTCGGGGCGCCGGTGGGCCTCGACGAAGGCCCGGGGGGAGCGGAAGCCGCGCGAGAGCACCGCGAAGCCGGCCGCGGACCAGCCGAGCCAGCCGGTGACGGCGACGACGTCGCCGGGCTGGGCGCCGGAGCGCAGCACGGGCTCGTGGTTGCGCAGGTCCCCGAGGGCGGTGATGGAGACGGTGATGGTGTCGCCGCGCACGACGTCGCCGCCGACCACGGCGGCGCCCGCGACCTGGCATTCGTCGCGGATGCCGTCCATCAGTTCGGTGGGCCAGGTGACCGGCAGCTCGGCCGGGACGACGAGGCCGAGCAGCAGCGCGGTGGGCACGGCGCCCATGGCTGCGATGTCGGCCAGGTTCTGTGCGGCGGCCTTGCGGCCGACGTCGTAGGCGGTGGACCAGTCGCGGCGGAAGTGCCTGCCTTCGAGCAGGATGTCCGTGCTGGCCACGACCCGCCGGTCGGGGGCCGACACCACCGCGGCGTCGTCCCCGGGTCCGAGCCGGACCGCCGGGGTGGTGGTGAGCCGTGAGGTGAGCTCCCGAATGAGCCCGAACTCCCCCAGCTCGCCCACAGTGCCCTTCATCGCTGTGCCCCTTCTTGGCAAGTCCGCTTGCGGTCGCGAGCCGTCACAGCTCTGGGTACCGTCAACAGATACGTCAACTTCTGCTCTGCGTACGCCCCGCTGTGCGTGGCGCCGGGCCCCCGGGTCTCCCCGTGGCACGCGGCGACGCGGTACCGTGGCGTCCCTTCTTCCCCGGGCCCGCCCGATCTCCCCGGGCCCATCCGAAGGTTAGGGGAAATGATCCTCGTGGCCGCCCTGGAGGTTCCGTGGTACAGGCGTACATCCTCATCCAGACCGAGGTGGGCAAGGCGTCGGTCGTCGCCGAGTCCATCTCCAAGATCGCGGGGGTGATCCAGGCCGAGGACGTGACGGGGCCGTACGACGTGATCGTGCGCGCCCAGGCCGACACCGTCGACGATCTCGGCCGCATGGTGGTCGCCAAGGTCCAGCAGGTGGAGGGGATCACCCGCACCCTGACCTGCCCGGTGGTCCATCTGTAGCCCCCGTCTAGTCTTGGCCGGTGATGTCTTCGCACCACCGGCCCCTCCGTCTACTGGCCCTGCCCGCCCTGGTGGCGGTCGTGGCCCTGGCGGGTTGTGCCCCCGGGGCCTCCGAGGCCCGGGTGACTCCCCCGCCGGCTCCGCCCGCCGGTGTCGCGCAGCTCTGTGCGGCGCTGCACAGGGAGCTCCCGGAGACGGTGTCGGGGCTGGCCCGGTCCGTCACCGAACCGGAGACGGACCTGACCGCCGCGTGGGGCGGCTCGGCGATCGTACTGCGGTGCGGTATCCCCAAGCCCCCCAAGATGGCCGATCCCAAGGCGGACGGCGTCGAGGTCGACGGCGTCGGCTGGCTGGTGGAACAGCCCCCGGAGGGCGGCCTGCGGTTCACCACCACGGGCCGGCTGGCCTACACGGAGGTGTGGATCGACAAGGAGCATGCCACGGACGCGAGCATGCTCGTCGGTCTGTCCGCCGCCGTGGCCGCATCGGTCCCGGCCGGGATCTCCTCGTACTGATCCGTCCGCCCCGCGCACACCGCCGCCCGCTGGATCGTTCCAGCGGGCGGTCGGCTGTTCGGGGCGCCGGGTGCGCGGCCAGGGGGTGTCCGGCGGATCATGGCCGGGCCCTGATCCGCCGGACACCCCCTAGCGCAGTCCGGTGGAGCGGCGCAGGGCGGCCTGGATCAGCCGGTCCACGAGCTCCGGGTACTCGATGCCCGACTCCTGCCACATCCGCGGGTACATCGAGATCGGCGTGAAACCGGGCATGGTGTTGATCTCGTTGATGACGAAGGTGCCGTCTTCGGTGAGGAAGAAGTCGGCGCGCACCAGGCCCTCGCAGGAGGCGGCCTCGAAGGCGTCGATCGCGAGCCTCTGCACCTCGGCGGTCTGCTCCGGGGTGAGCGGGGCGGGGACGAGACCGGTGGCGGAGTCGATGTACTTCGCCTCGAAGTCGTAGAAGTCGTGGCTGGAGACCGGCGGGATCTCGGCGGGGGCGCTGGCGCGCGGCCCGTCCTCGAACTCCAGGACGCCGCACTCGATCTCGCGGCCGCGCAGCAGCGCCTCCACGATGACCTTCGGGTCGTGGCGGCGGGCCTCGCGGATGGCCGCGTCGAGCCCGGAGGCGTCGTCGACCTTGGTGATGCCGATGGAGGAGCCGGCGCGGGCGGGCTTCACGAACAGCGGCCAGCCGTGCTCGCCGGCGAAGTCCAGGACCTTCGCCGTGGCGGCGGCCTGGTCGGCTTCCCACTCGCGGGGGCGGATGGTCACGTACGGGCCGACGTTCAGCCCGTAGGAGGCGAACACCCGCTTCATGTAGTCCTTGTCCTGGCCGACGGCCGAGGAGAGGACGCCACAGCCGACGTAGGGGATCCCGGAGAGCTCCAGGAGGCCCTGGAGGGTGCCGTCCTCGCCGTAGGGGCCGTGCAGCACGGGGAAGACGACGTCGACCTCGCCCAGCGCCTTCGGGACGGCACCGGGCTCGGTGTAGACGACCTCGCGGCTGGCGGGGTCGACGGGGAGCACGACGGTGCCGTCCGGGGACTCCGCCAGCGCCTCGACGCTGGGGAGCTGCCGGTCCGCGATGGCCATGCGCTCGGGGGCGTCGGCCGTCAGGGCCCACCGGCCGTCCGTGGTGATGCCGATGGGCAGCACTTCGTACTTGGACCGGTCGATGGAGCGCAGCACGGCGCCCGCGGTGACGACCGAGATGGCGTGTTCCGAGCTGCGGCCGCCGAAGACGACGGCCACGCGGGGCTTGCGGCCCTGCTGCTCAGGGGTCTGGGGGAGGTTCTCGCTGCTCATATCGCCACGAGAGTACCCGCTCAAGCGTCCGGAAAGGTGTCAGTGACGTTCCGGTTTGGCGCTGCGGCCCATCAGTTCCTTCAGCGCGACCAGCGGGGGCTTGCCGTGGTGCACGATCTCGACGACGGTGTCGGTGATCGGCATGTCCACTCCGTACCGTCGTGCCAGATCCGCCACGGACTGGCAGGACTTGACCCCTTCCGCGGTCTGGCTGGTGACCGCGATGGTCTCCTCCAGGGTCATCCCGCGGCCCAGGTTGGTGCCGAAGGTGTGGTTGCGGGAGAGCGGCGAGGAGCAGGTCGCGACGAGGTCGCCGAGGCCGGCGAGGCCGGAGAAGGTGAGCGGGTCGGCGCCCATCGCCAGGCCCAGGCGGGTCGCTTCGGCGAGTCCGCGCGTGATGAGCGAGCCCTTGGTGTTGTCGCCCAGGCCCATGCCGTCCGCGATGCCGACGGCCAGGCCGATGACGTTCTTGACGGCGCCGCCGAGTTCGCAGCCGATGACGTCGGTGCTGGTGTAGGGGCGGAAGTACGGGGTGTGGCAGGCGGCCTGGAGGCGCTGGGCCACGGCCTCGTCCACGCAGGCGACGACGGAGGCGGCGGGCTGCCGGGCGACGATCTCGCGGGCCAGGTTGGGGCCGGTGACGACGGCGACGCGCTCGGCGGGGACCTTGGCGACCTCCTCGATGACCTCGCTCATCCGCTTGGCGGTGCCGAGTTCGATGCCCTTCATCAGGGAGACGAGGACGGTGTCGGGCGCCAGCAGCGGGGCCCACTCGGCGAGGTTGGCGCGCAGGGTCTGGGAGGGGATGGCCAGGACCGCGAAGTCGGCGCCGCGGGCGGCGTCGGCCGCGTCGGTGGTGGCGCGGATGTTCGCGGGGAGTTCGACGCCCGGGAAGTAGTCCGGGTTGGTCCGGCCGGTGTTGATGGCGTCGGCCAGCTCCTGGCGGCGGCCCCACAGGGTCACCTCACAGCCGGCGTCGGCGAGGACGACGGCGAAGGCCGTGCCCCAGGAGCCGGTTCCGAAGACGGCCGCCTTCACGGGACGTGTCACTTCTTGCCCTCCCCCGCGGCCTTGCGCCGCTGCTCCGCCCTGGCCTTGCGGTGGTCGTACGGTTCGGCGGGCGCCTGCTGGCCCCGCAGCTCCTCCAGGAGCTTGGTGATGTCGGCCATGATGGCCTCGGTGGCGCCCTTGAGGACGTCGGGCGTGGGCTCGCGGTCGTAGAAGGCCGAGAGGTCCACGGGCGGTCCGGCGAGCACCTGGAGGGTCTTGCGCGGGAACAGCCGGACCTTGTTCTCCTTGGCGTACGGCGGCATCGCGAGATTGGCGCCCCACTGGGCCACGGGAATGACGGGGGCCTTGGTGATCAGCGCCACGCGGGCGACGCCGGTCTTGCCGGCCATCGGCCACATCTCCGGGTCGCGGGTGAGGGTGCCTTCCGGGTAAAAGGCGACGCATTCACCGCGCTCGACCGCGTCCACGGCGGCCCGGAATGCGTCCAGGGCGTTGGTGGTCTCGCGGTAGACGGGGATCTGTCCGGATCCGCGCAGGATCATGCCGACGAATGGCACCTTGAAGAGGCCCGCCTTGGCGAGCAAACGCGGCACCCGGCCGGTGTTGTACTGGAAGTGCGCGTAGGAGAGCGGGTCCAGATACGAGTTGTGATTGACGGCGGTGATAAATCCGCCGTCGGCCGGAATGTGATCCATTCCCCGCCAGTCCCGCTTGAAGAGCACTACCAGCGGCGGTTTTGCGATGACCGCCGCCAGGCGGTACCAGAAGCCGATTCTGCGGCGGGACACTCGGACACCTTCCTCTAGGACCGGTGCGTGGCTTGGGCACCTTGTGGGCCGGACAAGTGTCACTGCGGGTCCGGCCTCTGTCGAGGACACCGTACGCCCCGCTCGCACCGCGAGGCCCCCCTGCGGCCGCTCGGGGGCGACAATGGGCCGAGTGATGACCGGGCCATGACCTGCCGATGGGTCGGGCGGGTGCCGCAGCGCACCGGAGGGAAGGGGGCCGCCACGAACGCCGCATGGAGCCTGGTGGTCCCGCTGAAGCCGTTGGCCCTGGCCAAGAGCCGGCTGGCTGCGGCCGTCGGCGGGTCCAGGCCCGGGCTGGCGCTGGCCTTCGCCCAGGACACCGTCGCGGGGGCGCTGGCCTGCGCTTCGGTCACGGATGTGGTGGTCGTCACGGACGACGCCGTGGCGGGCGCGGAGCTGGCGCGGCTGGGGGCGCGGATCCTGCCGGATGCCCCGGGCGGGGGGCTCAACGCCGCGCTGGACCACGGGGCGCGGGCGGTGCGGGCGGGGCGGCCCGGGGCCGCGGTGGCGGCGATGAACGCCGACCTGCCGGCCCTGCGGGCGGCGGAATTGCTACGTGTGCTCGATATTGCGGGGCATTTTCCCCGGGCATTTCTGGCGGATGCGGCCGGAATCGGCACGACCCTGCTTTCCGCGGCTCCCGACGTGGAATTGGCACCTTCGTTCGGCGGGCCCTCCCGGGCCCGGCATTCCGCCTCGGGGGCGGTGGAAATAGCGCTCCCGGACGTGGAGAGCGTGCGCCGCGACGTGGACACCGGGGCGGACCTGCGCACGGCCCTGGCCCTCGGGGTGGGGCGGCACACGGCCCGATACAGTTCCCGTATGCAGGCGACCGCGTACACGTACGACTCCCAGACCCGCAGCGGCAGTGTGCTGCTGGACGACGGCACCCCGGTGCCCTTCGAGACCGCGGCCTTCGACGCGGGCGGCCTGCGGCTGCTGCGGCCCGGGCAGCGGGTCCGCATCGAGACCGACGGCGAGGGCCCGGCCCTGCGCATCACGCTGGTGACCCTGCAGACCTTCTGACCCCCTACCGGGCCTGCCGACAGGCCCGTGACCTGCGAAGGAACGCACCGCGGGCCGGCCTCCCCCAGGGGGAAGCCGGCCCGGCGTGTGTAACCCGTGCCCTTACTTCTTGCGGGCGGTGGTCTTCTTCGCGGTGGCCTTGCGCGTCGCCGTCTTCTTGGCGGGCGCCTTCGTCGCGGTGGCCTTCTTGGCCGCCGGGGCGGTCTTCTTCGCGGTGGCGGTGGTCTTCTTGGCCGCCGTCGCCGTCTTCTTGGCCGGGGCCGCCTTCTTGGCGGTGGCCGTGGCCTTCTTCGCGACCGTGGTCTTCGCCGCGGTCTTCTTGACGGTCGTCGCGGCCTTCTTCGCGACGACCTTCTTCGCCACGGTCTTCTTCGCGGCCGTGGTCTTCGCGGCGGCCTTCTTCGCCGTGGTGGCCTTCTTCGCGGCGGCCTTCTTGACCGTGGCGGACGCGCCACCGGTCAGGCTGCCCTTCGGGGCCTTCTTCACGGCGACCTCGTCGCCCTTGGGGAGCTTCTTGGTGCCGCTGACCAGGTCCTTGAAGCCCTGACCCGCGCGGAAGCGGGGGACGGAGGTCTTCTTGACCCGGACGCGCTCACCCGTCTGCGGGTTGCGGGCGTAGCGGGCCGGACGGTCGACCTTCTCGAACGAGCCGAAGCCCGTGACCGAGACCCGGTCGCCCGCGACGACCGCGCGGACCATGGCGTCCAGTACCGCGTCGACGGCGTCCGCGGCCTGCTGGCGGCCGCCCAGCTTGTCGGCAATCGCTTCTACGAGCTGCGCCTTGTTCACGTCTTCCCCTTCGGAGACATCGCCAGAACGAATGTGTTCAAGCTTATTTCGCACGTTAGGCGGATATATACCGCAAATCAAACACGAAACGGGCTAATCACCCTAGTGCCGCAACGATGTAGGCCGTTACGGAGTTCCTTCGCATCAGTCGCCTTCAGGGAATCGACCCTCGTCGAGGTCCTTCATCAACCTGTCCAGGCGCCTTGCCGCGTCGGCGAGATCGTGCTTCGACGCGGCAGTGACGACCAACAGCTTCCGGGACAGCGTCATCCTTACGCCCTCCGGGACTTGCAGTGCGCGCACCCTTGCGTGTGCTTCTTTCAACCGGTCCGCGACGAGCTCGTAGAGCTCGAGTTGACTGTCGCGTTCCATGCACAGATTGTGCCATCTGGGGCGAGTTGTCGCCTCACGGGGCCTCAACATACGGCTGTGCCCCCCGCCGGAAGGCGGGGGGCACAGTGTTGCCGATGTGATCACCCAAGGGTGAATAAGCGCTGATCAGGCAGGAATCAGTGCTGAATGGTGCGCGGCTTGAAGGCCGGGCGGGCGCTTTCGTACGCGTCGATGTCGGCTTCGTTCTGAAGGGTGAGGGAGATGTCGTCCAGGCCCTCCAGCAGACGCCAGCGGGCGTTGTCGTCGAGCTCGAACTCCGCCTCGATCCCCTCGGCTCGGACCTTGCGGTCGACCAGGTCGACGGTGACCTCGGCGGTGGGGTCGGCCTCGGTCAGCTCCCACAGCCGGTCAACGGTCTCCTGCGGCAGGACGACGGTCAGCAGACCGTTCTTCAGCGAGTTGCCGCGGAAGATGTCGGCGAAGCGGGAGGAGATGACCGTCTTGAAGCCGAAGTTCTGCAGGGCCCAGACGGCGTGTTCGCGCGAGGAGCCGGTGCCGAAGTCGGGACCGGCGACCAGGACGGTCGCACCGGCCCGCTCGGGGCGGTTGGTGACGAACTCCGGGTCCTTGCGCCAGGCCTCGAAGAGCCCGTCCTCGAACCCGTCGCGGGTGATCTTCTTCAGCCAGTGGGCCGGGATGATCTGGTCGGTGTCGACGTTGCTGCGGCGCAGCGGAACGGCCCGGCCGGTGTGGGTGGTGAAGGCTTCCATGGTTCAGACTCCGGCGGTCGCGTCGGCGGCGGACAGGTCGGCGGGCGAGGCCAGATGGCCCAGTACCGCGGTGGCGGCGGCCACCTGCGGGGAGACCAGGTGGGTGCGCCCGCCCTTGCCCTGCCGGCCCTCGAAGTTGCGGTTGGAGGTGGACGCGGAACGCTCACCGGGGGCCAGTTGGTCGGGGTTCATGCCCAGGCACATCGAACAGCCCGCGTGCCGCCATTCGGCGCCGGCCTCCTTGAAGACCTTGTCCAGGCCCTCCTCCACGGCCTGCAGGGCGACCCGGACCGAGCCCGGAACGACCAGCATCCGTACGCCGTCGGCGACTTTGCGGCCCTCGATGATGCCGGCGACGGCGCGCAGGTCCTCGATGCGGCCGTTGGTGCAGGAACCTACGAAGACGGTGTCGACCTTGATCTCGCGCAGCGGCTGTCCGGCCGTCAACCCCATGTACTCCAGGGCCTTTTCGGCGGCCAGGCGCTCCGAAGCGTCCTCGTACGAAGCCGGGTCGGGGACGCTGGCCGACAGCGGCGCGCCCTGGCCCGGGTTGGTGCCCCAGGTGACGAACGGGGACAGGGAGGCGCCGTCGATGACGACCTCGGCGTCGAAGACGGCGTCGTCGTCGGTGCGCAGCGTCTTCCAGTAGGCGACCGCCGCGTCCCAGTCCTCGCCCGTCGGGGCGTGGTCGCGGCCCTCCAGGTAGTCGAAGGTGGTCTGGTCGGGGGCGATCATGCCCGCGCGGGCGCCGGCCTCGATCGACATGTTGCAGATGGTCATGCGGGCTTCCATCGAGAGCTTCTCGACGGCCTCGCCGCGGTACTCCAGGACGTAGCCCTGGCCGCCGCCGGTGCCGATCTTGGCGATGATCGCCAGGATCAGGTCCTTGGCGGTGACGCCCTCGGCCAGCTCGCCGGTGACGGTGATGGCCATCGTCTTCGGGCGGGCCAGCGGCAGCGTCTGGGTGGCCAGCACGTGCTCGACCTGGCTGGTGCCGATGCCGAAGGCCAGCGCGCCGAAGGCTCCGTGCGTAGACGTGTGCGAGTCGCCGCAGACCACGGTCGTGCCCGGCTGGGTCAGGCCCAGCTGGGGGCCCACGACGTGGACGACACCCTGCTCTACGTCACCCAGCGAGTGCAGGCGGACACCGAACTCGGCGCAGTTCTTGCGCAGGGTCTCCAGCTGGGCCCGGGAGACCGGGTCGGCGATCGGCTTGTCGATGTCGAGGGTGGGGGTGTTGTGGTCCTCGGTCGCGATGGTGAGGTCCAGACGGCGGACCTTGCGGCCGGCCTGGCGCAGGCCGTCGAAGGCCTGCGGGCTGGTCACCTCGTGCAGCAGGTGGAGATCAATGAAGAGGAGATCGGGCTCGCCCTCGGCACGCCGGACGACGTGGTCGTCCCAGACCTTCTCCGCGAGTGTCCTACCCATCGCTTTCCCTCCGGCCGGCCGGTCGGGCCGGCGCTTATGTAGAGATCTGGTGCGCCTGATCGCCCGCTACCCCACCCGCGGAACGACGGCTCGGACCCAGTGGTTCGTGGACCCGCACATACAGACTCGCTCGTTCTTGGAAAATTTGAACTTGCGTTTCACAGTGTGAGACGTGAATATCGTTTCATGGACAACTCTAGCGGCGTCGGCGTTCTCGACAAGGCAGCTCTGGTACTGAGCGCACTGGAGTCCGGTCCGGCCACCCTCGCCGGGCTGGTCGCGGCGACAGGGCTCGCACGACCCACGGCACACCGTCTGGCCGTGGCACTGGAACACCACCGGATGGTGGCGAGGGACATGCAGGGCCGGTTCATCCTCGGTCCGCGGCTGGCAGAGCTTGCCGCCGCGGCCGGCGAGGACCGCCTGCTGGCGACGGCCGGACCGGTGCTCACGCACCTCCGTGACGTGACGGGCGAGAGCGCGCAGCTCTACCGCCGTCAGGGAGACATGCGCATCTGCGTGGCGGCAGCCGAGCGGCTGTCGGGCCTGCGGGACACCGTCCCGGTGGGCTCCACGCTCCCCATGAAGGCGGGATCGGCCGCGCAGATCCTGATGGCCTGGGAGGAGCCCGAGCGGCTCCACCGCGGCCTGCAGGGCGCGCGCTTCACGGCCACGGCCCTGTCCGGCGTGCGCCGCCGCGGCTGGGCCCAGTCGATCGGCGAGCGGGAGCCCGGCGTGGCGTCCGTCTCGGCGCCCGTACGGGGCCCCTCGAACCGCGTGGTGGCCTCCGTGTCGGTCTCCGGGCCGATCGAGCGCCTGACCCGCCACCCGGGGCGCATGCACGCCCAGGCCGTCATCGACGCGGCCGCCCGCCTGACGGAGGCCCTGCGCCGCTCCGGCTGATTCCCGCCCTGCTCCACCAACCCCCCCGGGTCCGGGGGCGCGTACGACGCCGCACACGTCCGAACTCGCGCCTCCGGGCCCGTACTTGTATCCCGGGACGGCCGGCCCGGCCTGGCCCCGGACATACGGAAGAGGCCCTCCGCGATGATCGCGGAGGGCCTCTCCTCTTGTACCCCCGACCGGATTCGAACCGGCGCTACCGCCTTGAGAGGGCGGCGTGCTAGGCCGCTACACAACGGGGGCTAGCTTTACTGCGGTACTGCGCTGGGCTACCAGGACTCGAACCTAGAATAAGGGAACCAGAAACCCTCGTGTTGCCAATTACACTATAGCCCAATGGTCTAGACCTGCCAGACCTTGGTACCCCCGACCGGATTCGAACCGGCGCTACCGCCTTGAGAGGGCGGCGTGCTAGGCCGCTACACAACGGGGGCCCTAGCGATCCTGCATCAAGATCTCCGGGAGCGACCCTGGAGATCCCGCGGGAAGGATCTGTACCCCCGACCGGATTCGAACCGGCGCTACCGCCTTGAGAGGGCGGCGTGCTAGGCCGCTACACAACGGGGGCAAAGCACTGCGTTACTGCTGCACTGCGCTGGGCTACCAGGACTCGAACCTAGAATAAGGGAACCAGAAACCCTCGTGTTGCCAATTACACTATAGCCCACCGAACTTCAAGCCCCTGGGGGCCTTTCGTTTGGTTGGCGCCTGTGGTTTCCGGCCCTTTCGGCCCGTTTCCCCGGCGCAGAAAGAACATTACCGGATGCCTGACCGTGCTCCAAAACGGGTATCGGCAGCCAGCACCTCGGGCAGCCGATCGAGCCCCTCGATCCTGTGTACGCCCGCGGGACCGGGCCCCCTGCCGCCCTGCCGGTCGAGCCAGACGGCCGTTAGTCCGGCGTCCCGCGCGCCGCGCGCGTCGATCTCCGGCTGGTCCCCCACGTACGCGACCTGGGCCGGAGGCAGCGCCAGCGCCTCGCAGGCGGCCAGGAAGGCGGCGGCGTCGGGCTTGCTCACCCCCAGCTCGGCGGCGCAGACCAGCACCTCGAAGCGGTCGCGCAGGCCGAGGTGGCGCAGCTTGGGGTCCTGGTTGGCGGCGGAGGAGTTGGAGAGCACCCCGTGCCGGTGGGTGCCGGCGAGGGCGTCCAGGGCGGGCAGGACGTCCGGGAAGACCGCCCAGGCGGCCTTGTAGTGCTCCACGTAGCGGTCGAACCAGGCATCGGCCTGTGGCGCCGTCATGGCGGGCTTGCCGAGGAAGTCCCGCACCCTGTCCTGCCGCTGGCCCTGGAAGGTGACCTCGCCCGCGGCGAAGCGGGCCCAGTTGAGCTCCGTGATCCTGCGCCAGAGGGCCAGGGCCTCGTGCGGGGAGCCGTAGCGCTCGCCGAGCCCCTCGTCACGCAGGTGGGCGGCCAGGCCGGCCGCATCGGCCCCCGTGTAGTCGAACAGGGTGTCGTCGATGTCCCACAGCACTGCGCGGATCGGCATACGGGCGAGCCTACGCCGCCGGCACCTCCCGCGCGGGGTCCTCTGCGAAGTCCGCGTGAGGCGCGTCACGGTGCGGCCGGGGGCGGCGTCCGGGGGGCGGCCGGGAACGCCGTAGGGGCGGCAGCCGGGTCGGCTGCCGCCCCTACGGGGTGGTGCGGGTCAGGCGGAGAGCTTTGCCAGGGTCGCGTCGATGCGCGCGAGCGAGCGCTCCTTGCCCAGGATCTCCAGGGACTCGAAGAGCGGCAGGCCGACGGTACGGCCGGTGACGGCCACGCGGACCGGGGCCTGGGCCTTGCCGAGCTTGAGGCCGTGAGCCTCGCCGGCGGCCAGGACCGCGTTCTTCAGGGACTCGGGGTCGTTCCAGTCGGCCGCGTCGAGCTTCTCGCGGGCCGTGGTCAGCAGGGCCGCGGGCTCGCCCTTCATGGCCTTGTCCCAGGACGCCTGGTCCTCGACGGGCTCCTTCAGGAAGAGGAAGTCCACGTTCGCGGTGATGTCCGAGAGGACGGTCACCCGGGTCTGGGCGTGCGGCGCGATCCGGGCCCAGGCCTGGGCGTCGAAGTCCTCGGGCGCCCAGTTGGCGTGCGGGGCGCGCAGCCACGGCTCGCAGGCGTCCGCGAAGGCCTTGGGGTCCATCCGGCGGATGTGGTCGGCGTTGATCGCCTCGGCCTTCTTGAGGTCGAAGCGCGCCGGGTTGGCGTTGACGCCGTCGATGTCGAACTTCGCCACCATCTCCTCGATCGAGAAGATGTCCTGGTCCTTGGAGAAGGACCAGCCGAGGAGCGAGAGGTAGTTCAGCAGGCCCTCGGGCAGGAAGCCGCGCTGGCGGTAGAGGTTGAGCGAGGACTCGGGGTCGCGCTTGGAGAGCTTCTTGTTGCCCTCGCCCATCACGTACGGCAGGTGGCCGAACTGCGGGGTCGCCTTGGCGATGCCCAGCTCGGTCAGCGCCTTGTAGAGCGCGATCTGGCGGGGGGTGGAGGACAGCAAGTCCTCGCCGCGCAGGACGTGCGTGATCTCCATCAGCGCGTCGTCGACCGGGTTGACGAGCGTGTACAGCGGGGCGCCGTTCGCGCGGACGATGCCGAAGTCGGGCACGTTCTCCGGGGTGAAGGAGAGCTCGCCGCGGACCAGGTCCGTGAAGGTGATGGTCTCGTCGGGCATCCGGAAGCGGACGATCGAGGTGCGGCCCTCGGCCTCGTACGCGCTCTTCTGCCCGTCGGTGAGGTCGCGGCACTGGCCGTCGTAGCCGGAGGGCTTGCCGGCCGCGCGGGCGGCGTCGCGGCGCGCGTCGAGCTCCTCGGTGGTGCAGTAGCAGTGGTAGGCGTAGCCGCCGTCCTGGAGCTTGCGCGCGACGTCCTGGTAGATGTCCATGCGCTGGGACTGGCGGTACGGGGCGTGCGGGCCGCCGATCTCGGGGCCCTCGTCCCAGGTGAAGCCGAGCCACTTCAGCGAGTCGAGGAGCTGCTCGTACGACTCCTCGGAGTCGCGCGCCGCGTCGGTGTCCTCGATGCGGAAGACGAACGTACCGCCGTGGTGGCGGGCGAACGCCCAGTTGAAGAGGGCGGTGCGGACCAGGCCCACGTGGGGGTTGCCGGTCGGGGAGGGACAGAAACGTACGCGGACGTTCGCGTTAGCCACGCTTGATCACCTTGTTGGTGAGAGTGCCGATGCCTTCGATGGTGACGGCGACCTCGTCGCCGACGTTGAGGGGGCCGACTCCGGCCGGGGTCCCCGTGAGGATGACGTCGCCCGGGAGCAGCGTCATGGCCTCGCTGATGTGCACGACCAGGTCCTCGATGGAGCGGACCATGTCGCTGGTGCGGCCGAGCTGGCGCTGTTCGCCGTTGACGGTGCACTGGATGGTCAGGTCGGCCGGGTCCAGGTCGGTCTCGATCCAGGGGCCGAGGGGGCAGGCGCTGTCGAAGCCCTTGGCCCGGGCCCACTGCTTCTCGCGCTGCTGGACGTCGCGGGCGGTGACGTCGTTGGCGCAGGTGTAGCCGAGGATGACGTCCTTCACGCGCTCCTTCGGGACCTCGCGGCACATGCGGCCGATGACCACGGCGAGCTCCGCCTCGTGGTGCACGTCCTGGGAGAAGGAGGGGTAGACGATCGGGTCGCCCGGGCCGACCACGGAGGTGGAGGGCTTGAAGAAGGTGATCGGGGCGTCCGGGACCTCATTGCCCAGCTCCGCCGCGTGCTCCGCGTAGTTGCGGCCGATGGCCACGACCTTGTTCGGGAGCACGGGCGGCAGCAGCCGGACCTTGCTCAGCGGGACCTTCGTGCCGGAGAGCTCGAAGTCCGCGAACGGGATGCCCTTGATGATGTCGAGGACGAGCTCACCTTCGGCGCCGGGGGCAGTGCTGCCCTCGACCGCGCCGAACGCGACATTGCCGTCGATCGAGAACCTGGCGATGCGCACGTGTTGCGTCTGCCCCTCTGTATTTCCGCTGGCTGGAGTCTGCGGACTCCAGGCTAACGCGGTGGGCGGCGGCGCTTCGCGCTCCTTTACGGAGCCACTACTGCGGAGGGACTACTGTGCCGCGGCGGCCGGCGCGTTCATGAGGACGGTGCGGCGGGGGTTCGCGGTCTGCGTCGGCAGGTCGACGGAGTGCTCCGGGGTGGCCGGCGCCGCCTGCAGGTCCTCGGCGTCCTTCAGGTGCGCGAGGGTGGTGCGGCGGGGGTTGGCTATGTTGCGGAACAGCATCGTCGTCTTCATCGGAGTTTCGGGCCCTCGGGTCGCTTCGTGGGATGGGGGTCGTCGTATGCGCCGCGTGTGGCGCCAACCCTTTAACAGGCAAGGCTAAACATCCGAATCCCCGTCTGAACCGGTAAGTAATGGCCACAGTCGTGTGAGTTTGCTCACCAGCGACCGGGCAATACGGGCATAACAGGCGGTCAATTGGGCCCATGGAAACGGACATTGCGCCACTGAATGCGTCATTCCGCTCCTGATCATCTCGACTGGGACACCTTGCCGGACCGGAGCTTTGGTTGACGTAAGTCCGTTTCCTCCCGATAGTGCCTCCACGGCGCGTAGCCCTTCCGCCACGAGCCGTGACCGCCCCGCCGGGGCGACACGCGCACCTTGTTGGAGATCCCCCACTGTGCTGGAATTCGCGGGACCGCCGCGGGTATCAGCCGGCGCGCAGGTGGCGCAAGAGAGCGCCGCGCGCGGTGGCACATGGAGAGGGAGACGCGCCGGTCACCGACGACCACACCACGGGGCCGTCAGTGCCCCACGACTCGACACCGTTCCGCCGTTCACCCGGCGGGGCGCCTGGTCCAGAGGTTGCGACGCTAGTGCAGGGACGATTCAAGAGGGATGGCAGCGCTGCGGCGGAGCAGGAGCCGCGCGGCGGGATCGACCGTGGCTCCTCACCCCAGCACGCCCAGAACCGCGGGCCGGCTGCCGAAGGAGCCGGTCCCGACACCTCCTCGGTGAAGGCGAAGGGCCGCGGCAGGTCCGGCAAGGCCGGGAAGCCCGGCAAGGCCGTCAAGCCGGGCAGGGCCAAGGGCAAGGCCGAGTCTCCCGCGACCGACGAGGCGATACCGAAGGCCCCGCCCGGGCCCGGTTCCCGTCTGGCCATGCAGAACTGGCGCATCAGCACGCGACTCGTGTCGCTGCTGACCCTGCCCGTCGTCGCCGCCACCTCGCTCGGTGGCTTCCGTATCAACGACTCGCTCGAGGACATCCAGCAGCTGGAGCACATGCAGCTGCTGACGGTCATGACCCGCCAGGCGACCAGCCTCGCCGCCATGCTCCAGGAGGAGCGGGACAAGTCGGCCGGTCCGATGTCGCTCACCAAGGACGGCAAGGCCAACAGCCTCGTCGAGGGTGTCCGCGACCAGACCGACGCCGCCGCCAAGGCCTTCGCCGCCGCGACCGACAAGGTCGACAACGCGGAGGACAAGGACGAGACCCTCAAGTCGATCCGCAACAACATCCTCCAGATCGGCCGCCAGCTCACCGGCATCGAGGACATCCGCAAGAAGGCGTACCAGAACGGCGCCCAGCAGACCGTCACCGAGTACAACGCGCTGATCGTCTCGCTGCTCTCGCTCTCGCAGGACATGGCGCAGGCCACCTCGAACCCCGAGATGATCAAGCGCACCCGCGCCCTGGCGGCGTTCTCCTCCGCCAAGGAGTACGCGTCCATCCAGCGCGCGATCATCGCCGCCTCGCTCCCCGAGAGCAGCGACAAGCAGGGCAAGCTGGAGGAGAACGACCGCCTCTACGCCCTCTCCGCGCTCCGCGGTGAGAGCCAGGCGAAGAAGACCTTCGAGCTCGTCTACCAGGGCAAGCCCGAGGAGCTCCTCAGCTCCCTCGGCGACGGCAACTCCGAGATCGGCAGCGCCGACCACTACGCCCGCCGCGTGCTGAGCACCCAGGGACAGTTCGTCAAGGAGAAGAACCGCTCCTGGATGGACTGGTACGACGCCGACGACACCAAGCTCCGCGCGATGCAGCAGATCGAGCTCACGCTGCTGGAGGACATGGAGCAGAAGGCCCGCGAGCTCAAGAGCGAGTCGCAGCAGGACGCCATCATCAACGGTGCCCTGATCCTCCTCGTCCTCGGTGTCTCGCTCATCGGCGCCTTCGTCATGGCCCGGTCCATGATCCGCTCGCTGCGCCGCCTGCAGGACACCGCGACGCGTGTCGCCCAGGACCGCCTGCCCGAGCTCGTCAAGCAGCTCTCCGAGTCGGACCCGCAGGACGTGGACACCTCCGTGGAGTCCGTCGGCCTGCACACCCGCGACGAGATCGGCCAGGTGGCCGCGGCCTTCGACGACGTGCACCGCGAGGCCGTCCGCCTCGCCGCCGAGCAGGCCCTCCTCCGGGGCAACGTCAACGCGATGTTCACCAACCTCTCGCGCCGCTCCCAGGGCCTCATCCAGCGTCAGCTGTCGCTCATCTCCGAACTGGAGTCGCGCGAGGCCGACCCGGACCAGCTCTCCTCGCTCTTCAAGCTCGACCACCTCGCGACCCGCATGCGCCGTAACGGCGAAAACCTCCTCGTCCTCGCGGGCGAGGAGCCGGGCCGCCGGTGGACCCGCCCCGTCCCGCTCGTCGACGTGCTCCGTGCCGCCGCGTCCGAGGTGGAGCAGTACGAGCGCATCGAACTGGCGGCGGTGCCCGGCACCGATGTCGCCGGCCGCGTCGTCAACGACCTCGTGCACCTCCTCGCCGAGCTGCTGGAGAACGCCACCTCGTTCTCCTCCCCGCAGACCAAGGTCAAGGTCACCGGTCACGCGCTGCCCGACGGCCGCGTGCTCGTCGAGATCCACGACACCGGCATCGGCCTCTCCCCCGAGGACCTCGCCGCGATCAACGAGCGGCTCGCCTCTCCGCCCACCGTGGACGTCTCGGTGTCCCGTCGAATGGGTCTGTTCGTGGTCGGCCGCCTGTCCCTGCGACACGGCATCCGCATCCAGCTGCGCCCCTCCGACTCGGGCGGTACGACGGCCCTCGTCATGCTTCCGGTGGACGTCGCCCAGGGCGGCAAGAAGCCGGGTCCGATGCCGGGCCAGGGCGGCCAGGGCGGTCCCGGCGGCGCGCCGGGCGGTCCCGGCGGTCCGGGTGCCCCCGGCGGCCAGCAGGCGTCCATGCCCGGTGCGGGCGCGCGTCCCCCCGTGGGCGCCGGCCAGCAGCGCGGCCAGGTCGCCGGCGGCCAGCGCGCGGCCCTGCCGGGCCGTGACGGCGGCCCCGGCCAGCAGCAGCGCCCGCAGGGACAGGGCCCCCGTCCGCAGGGCGGTCCCTCCGCCCCGACGGGCCAGTCGCAGGGCCAGGGTGCCTTCGGCGGCGGTGCTCCGCTGCCGGCCCGCGGCCAGTCCGGCGGCCCGCAGGCGCGGCCGGCCGGCGGTCCGGGCGGTCCCGGCGGCTTCCCGCAGCAGGGCGGTGCCCAGGGCGGGTTCGCGCAGCAGGGCAACGGCTTCGAGCGGCCGCAGCCGCCGCAGGGTCCGGGTCAGGGCCCGGGTCAGGGCCAGCAGCCCCAGCAGGGCCGGCCCCAGCAGCAGCCCGGTGCCCCCGTCAAGCGCAGGCGGCCGCAGCTGCCGGCACGCGACGGCGGCGCCCCCCGTCCGGAGCTCCCGGGCGCCGGCGGTCCCGCGGCTCCGGCTCCGGCTCCGGCTCCGCAGGGCACCAGCTGGGGCGCCGCGGCCCAGGGCGGCCACGAGGTCCCGCGCGGCCACGACGAGCTGTCGGGCCCCGGCTCCACGGCCGAGTTCGCCCGCCCCGACTTCAGCGCCCCGTACCCGCAGGGCGGCAGCACGCCCCTCGGCGGCGGCACCGGCCAGTTCGAGCGGCCGCAGCCGGCGGCCCCGATGGACCCGGCCTCCACCGGCCAGTTCGCCCGCCCGGGCGGCCCCGGTGTCGGCGGCTACGCCGAGCAGCAGCAGGCTCAGCAGCCCGGCGGTTACGCTCAGGCTCCGGCCCCGCGCGCCGAGGCCCCGCGCCTCCCGCAGGCGTACCAGCCGGAGGCCCTGCCGCCGGCTCCGGCGCAGCCGCTGGACTCGCACTGGACCCACCAGGGCGGGCAGCAGCCCGTCGGGCAGGGACCGGCCGTACCCCAGCAGCCGCACCAGCCCCAGCACGCCCCGGTCCCCCCGGCTCCGCAGCAGCACCAGCCGCTGCCGCAGCGCGGCCAGGAGCTCCCGGCCGAGCCCGCCGCGGCGGTCACCGGCAGCACGCCGACGGTCAGCTGGAAGGCGTCCCCGAACGACGAGCTGATGCGGCAGGCCGAGCGCGTGCGCCAGCCCGCCGCCGGCGGAATCACCACCTCGGGTCTGCCTCGCCGGGTGCCTCGTGCGAACCTCGTGGCGGGTACCGCGCAGCAGCAGTCGGAGACCCAGGCCGGCCCGCAGGTGTCGCGCGCCCCGGACGACGTCCGCGGCCGTCTCACCAACCTCCGTCGCGGTATCCAGCAGGGCCGCCAGGCCGGCACCACCGGCCCCGCGACCGGCAGTTACCACATCGACCCCACTTACCAGCAGGAGCGATAGTTGAGTTCGATGAGCCAGGCGGCACAGAACCTGAACTGGTTGATCACCAACTTCGTGGACAACACCCCCGGGGTGTCCCACACCGTGGTGGTCTCCGCCGACGGACTCCTTCTGGCGATGTCCGAAGGATTCCCCCGTGACCGCGCCGACCAGCTGGCGGCCGTGGCCTCCGGCCTGACCTCGCTGACCGCCGGGGCTTCCCGGATCTTCGAGGGCGGCGCCGTCAACCAGACCGTCGTGGAGATGGACCGCGGGTTCCTCTTCCTGATGTCCGTCTCCGACGGATCCTCGCTGGCCGTGCTCGCGCACCCCGAGTGCGACATCGGCCTCGTCGGCTACGAGATGGCCCTCCTCGTTGACCGCGCCGGCAACGTCCTCACCCCGGACCTGCGCGCGGAGCTCCAGGGAAGCCTGCTCATCTGACACCCCCCTCCCCGGCCGGACGGTACTTCCGGCCGGGGAACCGGGTCCGCACACCCGGAATCCAGTACCCCCGACAGGCCGTCATGTCCCCCCACCGGCCGCCCTGTCAGACGGCACGCTGACCACTGCTGTCCAGCCCGGAGGATCAATGACCCCGCCCCCCGCCTACCCCGACGCGTACGGAGATGCGTACTCGGAAGGCGATCAGCCGCTCGTCCGCCCGTACGCGATGACCGGCGGCCGGACCCGTCCGCGCTACCAGCTCGCCATCGAGGCGCTGGTCAGCACGACGGCCGACCCGATGCACCTGTCCGGCCTGCTGCCGGAGCACCAGCGCATCTGCACCCTGTGCCGCGAGGTGAAGTCGGTCGCGGAGGTCTCCGCGCTGCTTTCGATGCCTCTCGGCGTCGCCCGCATCCTCGTCGCCGACCTGGCGGAAGCCGGCATGGTGGCCATCCACCAGCCGGGCAATGGAGAGGCCGGCGGAACGCCGGATGTAACGCTGCTCGAGAGGGTTCTCAGTGGACTTCGCAAGCTCTGACGGTGGGGCGGCTCCTCGCTCCACCACCTCCGCGAAGATCGTGGTGGCGGGCGGCTTCGGCGTGGGCAAGACCACGTTCGTCGGCGCCGTCTCCGAGATCAACCCGCTGAGAACCGAGGCCGTCATGACGTCCGCGAGCGCGGGCATCGACGACCTCACGCACACCGGCGACAAGAAGACCACCACGGTCGCCATGGACTTCGGCCGCATCACCCTGGACCAGGACCTGATCCTGTACCTCTTCGGTACCCCCGGACAGGACCGCTTCTGGT
>NZ_JBWKEZ010000018.1:107429-119468 GCF_056434525.1 Streptomyces sp. NPDC044002 | reverse complement strand
CCTTGGGGGCGCGGGCGCGGGGGGCGTTTGGGGGCGGGGGGGGGGGGGGGCGCGGGGGGGGGGCGGCGCCCGTTGTGGTCCCCCCCCCCCGCCGGTGGGGTGGTTCAGCTGTTGGGCGGCAGGAAGTGCCGGTCCGGCTCGACGCGCCAGGTCAGGTCCGGGAAGAGGCGGCGGACCTGCCGTTCGGCCCAGGGCCGGACGGTGTCCCAGGCCTGCTGTGTCGGCTCGTTGGCCCAGGTGTGCCAGCCCTCCGCGCAGTTGGCGATCTGCTCGCCGAGCGCGGTCATGAGGGTCTCGGTGGTGATCTCGTCGGGTAGTTCGGTGTTGTTCTCGGTGGTCATGGCGTAGGCCTCGTAGAGGCGCTCGGCGAGGGTCTCGCCGTCGAGATTGTGCACGGAGGTGACCTGGAGGACGGTGCCACGGCCGTCCGGGTCGAGGACCAGGCAGGTGGACGGCTGGGGTGCGGTGTTGATGGCCACGGCTCAGGCCGCCAGCTCGAAGCGGCTGGGGCGTTCGCCGCCGCAGTTCGGGCAGGGGTCGGTCTCGTGGTGGTACCAGCTGCTGCACGCGCAGTCCCAGGTGGAGATGGACCACGTCCACTCCCAGCCGCCGATGCCGTAGAGGCCGTCCTCCTTCCGGGGGTTGATGATGGAGGTGACCTGGGCCGGGCCCTCGTCTTCGAGGTACATCCAGCGGACGTGGAGGACGACTGCGCGCGGGGCGCCGTTGCTGTCGGTTCCGCCGTCGATGACGTGGATGGTGTCGGAGCAGTCGTAGCCGTACTTGACGGCGTCCTTGAGGGTCTCGGCGGAGAGCAGGCGGACGGTGTCGAGGGTGAAGAAGGGGGAGACGAAGCCGTTCCAGCGGTTGGCCGGGTCGACGACGGCGGGGTAGTCGGGAATGCCGTCGATCGTGACGCGGGTGCGGACGGGGCCGGTCTTCGGGGAGGACGAATGGGTCATGACTCTCCTGGGTGTGAGTTCGGTTGGGTTGGTCGGCTGCCACCACCGACCATGAGACAACTATACCACTCACACATCACAATCATGGTGGGTACGGACCCGCACCTCTCGGATTCCCGCAGTTCAGCGGCGCCCTGGCGCGGCC
This sequence comes from Streptomyces sp. NPDC044002, assembly GCF_056434525.1. NCBI lineage: Bacteria > Bacillati > Actinomycetota > Actinomycetes > Kitasatosporales > Streptomycetaceae > Streptomyces > Streptomyces sp. NPDC044002. The sequence goes on along the minus strand of NZ_JBWKEZ010000018.1, from coordinate 118,361 downwards.
GCCCGGAACGGCCGGGACGGCCTTGTCCGGCGGTGGCGGGCAGCGCAGTCCGATAACTGCGCCACCCCGCGCGGGCCGGCCTACGCGGCCAGTGCCAGCAGGTCCGCCGGCGCGCGCTCGCTGCGCTGCTGCGGCACTTCCACCGGCGCCAGGGCCTCGGCTCCCCGGTAGACCCGCCCGAGGTAGTCCTCTACCGGTCGGCGCCACGGGCGGCCGGTCAGGGCGCCCAGGACGACCGCGCCGACGGGCGGGCACACCACGTCCCCGATCCGCTGGAAGGCGCTCGTGCGCGAGTCCTTGCGGGCCGTCGGCTCCGAGGCGCGCCAGGGGTAGGACGGCAGGAATCCGACCAGCTGTCCGGCCTCGGCCTCGGTCAGCCGGTAGCCGTCCGACTCGCGGTACCAGGTCCTGGCCTTGCCGGTGAGGCACCAGCCGGTCTTGTCCGCGGAGAAGGTGTTCCCGCCCTTGGGGCGGCCGTTGGCGTCCAGCCCCCGCGTACCGCGGGTGTTGACCCGCTCCCCGGGGGCCCAGCCGAGGGCGGCGGCCAGGGTCTGCTCGGCGAAGGGCAGGCCGGACCGCACAGAGCCGGGGATGCGGCCGTGGCGCACCGCCATGAAGAAGACCCGGCGCCGATGGGTGGCCACTCCGTAGTCGGCCGCGTCCAGCTCGGCCCACTGCTGCTGGGACCAGCCGGCCAGGGCCAGCTCGAAGCTGACCGCTTCCCGTACGTCTTCGGGGAGGTTCGCGGACTGCTCCATGGCGACCCAGCGCAGAGTCTCGCCGTGGAGCTGGAGGCCGAGCGCCCAGACGAGCACCTCGGCGACGAGCCCGGCTTCCGGGTCGGGCATGGCGGCCGCCATGGCGCGCACCTCGGCCCACGTCATCCCGGAGCGGTCGCGGTACCCGCCGTGTCCGGCCGCCTCCCCGGCGGCGCGCAGCATGGCGGTCAGGATCCGGAGGGACTGCGCGGTGAGGCCGGCGCGCTTGCCCGCGGTGGACCAGGCGGGGCAGGGCGGGGAGATGATGACGCCCACGGTCCAGCGCAGGGCGGGGTTTTCGGGGTCGAGCAGGGTGATGTCGATGACGATGCGGCGGTGCCCGGCGCGCTCGGCGGTGACGCAGGCGTCGCCGGAGAGGTCGAGGCCGACGGCGTCATAGCGGGCCCCGAGGGCTTCGAGCCCCTCGTCCCAGCCGCCGGGGCCGGCACAGACACCTACGACGCGCTCGCGGTCGCCCTCGCGGGGGCGCAGGAGCCAGCGGCCCGGCCAGGGCGCGGCGATCTCGTCAAGCTCGGCGAGGACGTCGGCGGGGATCTCGGCGCCGAGGTCGAGCGCGAGGTCGGCGAGGCAGACGGAGCAGGTGCGCTCCTCGAACCAGTCGACGCAGATGATGTGACTGTGCCAGGCGGTGAAGCCGCAGCGGGCGGTGGTGTCGTCGTGGTCGGGCAGGAGGTGCACGAGGCCTTCGGCCGCGGTGCCGAGGGCGGTAACGCGGATGGGTTCGGCGACGCGCTCGGCGGTCTGAGCTTCCGTCATGAGCTGCTCCCCTCGGGCCGGCCGGTCATCGGCCGCGCGGTGTGCTGTCGGTCGCCGGTCGGGTGCCACTCCCGACCGGCAACACAACTATACCCACAACACATCACAAATGGCCAGGAGGGGCGCGCCCCCTTCTCTCGGGATCCGTTCCGACGATCAGGCAGCCAGCTCCAGGGCCAGCCGGCGGAGGTAGTCGGCCGCGGCCTCCTCGCCGACGTGGCGCCGCAGCGCATCCCCGCGCGCCCACACCAGAGGGCCTTCCTCCGCCTCGATGCGGGCGGCCTCGGCGACGATCTCGGCGACGCTGAGCTTCTCCCGGAACTTGTGGCCGATGTGCTCCTCCAGGGCGACGTACCGGGTGGGCAGGTCCAGGCCGAGGGCCCAGCACAGCCGTACGGCGCGCACCAGGACGTCCCGGCCGGCGAGCACGCAGAACACGCAGCTCAGGCGGGGGATGACCGCGTCGTAGACGGGGTGGTACTCCAGGGCGTCGTCGGCGATCTTCTGCCAGACGTCGGCCTCGGAGAGCTCCAGGATCGGATGCCAGGTCAGGACCATGCGCTGGCCGGTGCTCGCGCGCATGTCGATGGTGAGCGGCAGCTTCCGGGCCCGGGCCGGGGATTCGGCGGCCCGGATGCCGAGGGCTGAGAGGATCAGGGCCTGCTCGTCCAGGCCGAGGGCGTCGGTGATCAGCTTGAACAGCGGGGCGATCTTGTCCCGCTTCAGGGTCGAGGTGCACAGCCGGCGGGCCGCGTCGGGCCACATGCCGCGCTTCTCGACGAGGCCGAGAAGGCCGCGGTCGGCCTGGACCGCGATGAACTCGACGCCCCAGCGCTCGGCCTGGCGCTGGGCGAGCTCGCGGACGCCCGGCCATTCGGACTCCTCCCCCAGGTCCGCGTGGACCAGGACCACCTTGTCCAGGCAGCCGGCCTCGGCGGCCAGGGTGACCACGCGCTGCCCGCAGACGAGTGAGTCTTTGCCGGCACTGGTCGAGACGACGATTTTGTCCGCGGCCAGGATGAGCTCGCGGGGTGTCTGGGCGAGCTCGCCGAGGAGGGCGGCCGCAACGTCGGACCGGCGCCCTCCGCCGGTTCCGCGGCCGGGGGCGTGCGGGGTGTAGAGCGCCGCGAGGGCGCGGTTCGCCGCGCGGGCCGCGGTGAAGGTCCGGCGGACCTTGACGCGGGCCTCGTGCTCGCGGCGGACGAGGCCGGCGTACGCGGCCTGCTCGGCCGCCGGCTCGTCGGCGTCGGCCTGCAGCTGCGGGTCGCTGGTGATGCGGGTACGCGCGGCAGCGGCGGCCTTGGCCGCCCGGGCGCGGGCGCGGTCGGCGGCGGTGTACGCGGCGTCGGCCTGGTGGGCGCGCCGGATTGCCTCCAGCAGCCGGCGGCGGGTGCTCATGTCCATGGGTCTCCTCAGGGGTGCTGGGTGGTGAGTTCGGCGCCGGGTGGCTGCCACTGCCGCCCGGCTGAAGGATCGGAGGGATGTAGCGGGAAGTTGGACGGTCAGACGGTCAGGCCGAAGGCGGTCCGCAGGTGTTCCAGGCGATGCCTGCGGGAGTCGCCCTGCGCCATCGCCCGGTCGTCGAAGCGCGACGGCGAGCGGTAGCCGCAGGAGCAGCGGGAGAGGAACAGCCCCGCGCCGATTTGCCATTCGCCGACTCCGAACGCGTCGACCACCCATTTGTCCGTGCCCATGTAGCCGGTTCCGGCCTGGTGGTCGTGCAGCGTCATCGCGATGCGGCCCGCGTACGACACGGTGACCACGTCACCCGACTCCACGACGAGCCACCCGTGCTCGAACAGCCGGCCGACGGCTGCGGGCGGAATGGAAGCGATCCCCGTCCGGACGCGGCCGTCCACGAGCGTCCCTCCGCCCTGCTCGTCCCGGGCCAGGATCAGCGAGAGGTCTTCGTACTGGCGGGGAGTCAGCCGCCTGGGCGCGCGTACCGGCTCCAGACGGATGGTGCGGCGCAGCGTTCGGGGCTCGGGTTCGAGGGCGCTTCGGTGGCCGGTGATGGTGCGGATGACGGTCAGTCGGCCCGAGCGGTCGGCGTCCGGGATCACCTCGTCCTCGTCGAGCAGGGCGGTGGCGATGAGCGCGTTCGCCTCAAGGGCGGTGTACGTGCGCTCGAAGGCGCTCCGGTCGTAGTCAGTGGTCTTGGCGCGGTAGGCCGGGGCGGTCTGCATGGGAGGTCCTCGGAGCTCGAACGGGGCAGGTGGAACGAGGGCGGGGTGCTGTGTGCGTCCTGGTCGACGGGGCGCGGCCTGGCCAGTGACCCCGGCGCCGGGCGCAGCGGGCGCCTGGCCCCGGCGCCCGGCCCGAGGTGGGCAGGGCGCCGGGGTGCGGGGCGCTGCGCGGCGCGAGGTCCTACTGGGCGACGGTCGGCCGGTTGCAGGGGCGGGCGTTGTCCACGGCGACGGCGGCGGCGAGGCGCCCCCAGTTCAGGTGGAGCTTGAATGCGGCTTCCAGGTAGAGCGCCACCGCCTCCGGCCGCTCACCGGCTCCCGTCAGGTGGCGCTCGTGCAGGAGCTGGAGAGCACCGCGCAGGCTGGTCTCCTGGGAGGCGAGCTGGGCGCTGACGGGGTGCAGGAGCCGGGGCAGTTCGAGGGTGCCGAACACGGCGCTGGTGACGTACTGGCCGAGGCAGGCGGGGAGCCCGGTTGCCGCGTTCTGGGCGACGACGTCTTCGGCGATGGACAGGAGCAGGGAGGCGTCGAAGGGGATCGTGTTCGTGATGACGACACCGTCCAGGACCGGGGGAAGGTCGGTCTCGAAGGCCAGCGCGACGTCGTCGAGCAGTTCGGCGACCGTGGTCAGGGCATACCAGGCCGGGTGGTTGAGCACGCTCCTCCGTCGGGCGATACCGGCGATGGTGCGGGCCCGGGCGGCTGCGTGAAGGGCGTTGGGGAGCGGCGTACTGATGATCATGACTCTCCGAAGGGTCTGAGGATGTGTGTCCGGTGTGGTCGACTGCCACCGTCGACCACAAGACAACTATACTCTCTATTCATCACTACGCAAGGGCCCGCCCCGGCTCCCTCGGCAGAATTCTGCGGACGGTCACGGTGTCGCTGCGGGCGGCCTGAGGCAGTGCGTCGCCTGGGCGCAGCGCTCCGGACGCGGGCGATGGCGGTGGAAGCGGAGGAGTGCCGCCCGGCCCCGTAGGGCCGGGCGGGTGCCGTCAGCAGGCCGCCTCGGGGTCCTCGGCCGCCGGCAGGGGCTCCCACTCCAGGGAGCGCGCGGTCTTGCGGGAGCGGCCGTCAACGGCGACGGTCACGCCGTCCCGGTACGCGCGGGCGCCGGTCATCCGTACGTCCACCGCCTCGACGGTGCCGGTCTGTCCGCTGGCCACGTGCCGGACCCGTTCGCCGACGGTGCGGACCAGGTCCGTTTCCCTCAAGCGCCGCGCCGTGATTCGGCGCCCGGCCTGCCGGACCAGGCGGCCCGCGCGGGTGGCCATGGCGGCCGCGAAGGCTGCGTCGGAGTTGGGGGCCTCGACCCTCAGGAAGCAGCGGCCCTCCGCCAGGCCGGTGTGGGTGATGGTCCAGGTGTCGGTGATCGCGCCCCGGGCCCGCTCGGCAGCGGCGCCCTGCGCGGCTGCGGCCTCCAGGGTGGGCACGTGCCAGACGTGCAGGGACGGGTGGTCTCCGGGCTCGACGAGCCAGCCTTCGGTGCGCTCGAACAGCTCCTTCGCGACGCGCAGCGCGGCCACGGGCGGCCGCCCGTCGGCGCCGGTGGCCAGCTTGCCGTCCTCGACCCAGCCGACGGCCAGGCGGCCGCTCGTGCCGTCCGGCCGGACCCAGTAGCCGGCCACCTCGCCGAGGTCGTCGGAGCCGGTGACGTCGGCGAGCGGCTGTCCGGACAGGGCGGTCACCGCCGCGGCGGCCGCCGGGTGTTCGGCGTCCTCGGGCAGTACGCCCGCACCGACCGCCGGGACGTCCTCGGCCGGGCCGGCGACGGGCGGCGGGACGAGGACGGCGTTCCAGGAGCCCGCACCGTACTCGGTGAGCTTGACGAGGCCCGCGGCGTGCAGGCTCCGGACGGCGGTGAGGCGGTGCCCGTATCCGGCGCCGATCGCACCGTCGCGCTTGACCACGGCGTACACCCGCCGCTGCGGGTCGGTCAGGGCGTCCTCGACGCGCCTGCGGTTCTCCTGGGCGTTCAGGAACTCGGCGCGCTCCTGGGCGCCGGCCTCGGTCTGCCAGTCACCCGAGACGACCAGGCCGGAGTTGTTGACGACGTCGAAGCCCCCGCCCGCGGCCGGGCGTACGGAGTACAGGGCGAGCGGCGCGCGCTCCTCGGCCAGGGCCGGCTGCGCCTGGGCGGGGGTCGTCTTGCGGGTGCGGACCGGCTTGGCCTGGACGGCGACTTCCTCGACCGCGATGTTCTTCCAGCCCGCGCGCTCGGCGGTCCGGGCCGCCTTGGCGACGTTGGCCGCGGACATCGACCAGGTGTGCACGATGCGGCCTTCGCCCTCGCGGCGGTCGACGGTGACCGCGTGGGTGTAGTGGCGGGTCTCGCTGGTGCGGGTACAGCCGGTGGAGGCAACGAAGGTGATACGGGCCATGACGGGGCTCCTTGCGTGTGGGGTGTGCTGTCGGTGCCAGTCGGCTGCCACGGCCGACCAGCGGGCGGGGCCGGGGGCGGTGGTGCCGCCCCCGGTATCGGGCCTACTGGCCCCGGCGAAGCGCGCGGAGCCGCATGCCCGCCTTCTGGATCCGGCGCTCGACGGCCGAGTACCCGCAGTGGCGCCCGAGGTTGTAGTCCCGGAGCTGGAGGTAGAGCCGGAGCAGGGTGCGCTCCGACATCTCCTCGACCGTGCCCACCACGGTGGGCTCGTTGAGGAAGGCCATGCCGAGCGTCCGGGGGGCGTACGAGGGGGTGCCGAGGGTGTAGAACCACACCGCGTATCCGTTCTTCGGCTCGCCCTCGTTCACGAGGCCGAGGACGATCGCCCGGCGCAGACCGGTGTTCTTGCCCTCGTCGAAGCGGGGGGTGCGCACGACCGTGCCCGGCTCCAGAACGGTCTGGGTGGCGGAGGCGGTGGCGACGGTCATGTGAACTCCCTTGGAGGGTGGTGGGGATGTCGGCGGGAATCCCCCGCCGACAAGAAAACAATACTCACTATTCATCACTTTCGCAAGGGGTCACCCTCACCCTGTGGCGCCCCAGCGACAGAGAGCCGAACCGGCCGGGAGTCGGGCCGCCGGCTGCGGGCCGACGGACCCGCGTCCGGTGGCGGCGAGAATCCCCGCCACCACCGGACACGAGGGAGGATCAGCGCTCGGCCTGGGCGTAGTTATGAAAGTCGTCGGAGGCCGCGAACTCGACCAGCTCGGGGCGGTGCGCGCCGATCCAGGTGTCCACGGGGCCGGGGTTCTCCTGCTGGCCGGTGAGCCAGCGGTAGACGTCCGGCCGGAGTTCGAAGAGGCGGCAGGCATCGTCTTCGGCGTAGAACTCGGCGTTGCCGCCGAATCCGTACTCGTCCGCCACCTCCCACACGCAGACCAGGTACGGTCCGCCCGCGTCGTAGATCCGGCCGAAGATGTTGCGGATGTCGGTGGCGCCGTAGCCGTGCCCGAACGCCCCGTGCAGGTCGGCGATCTCGGCCAGGGGGTCCGGCTTGGCCTGCTCGGCGGTGGCGGCCTCGGCGGGCGGCGCGGGGTCCTCGCCGTTCTGGTCGTCGTGCTCGCCGCCGTGCTGGGCGATCAGGTCGCGCAGCGCCTCGGTGGGCACTTCCAGGAACATCCCGCTCTCGTTGCCGAGGGTCCCGCCGGTCAGCCAGTCCTCCCAGGAGTCTTCATTCTCCCAGGCCTCGGTGTCGGGAGCGGTGAGGCCCGGGGAGAGGAATACCTCCTCTGCGGCCTCGGCGCCGGGTCGCGTCTTGAGGGTGATCGCGTGGCCGTCGGCCAGGCGGATCCGGGCGAAGCCGTGACCGGTCCCCTCCGTCACGACGGCGTCGAGTCGGGACGCGCCAAGGGTGTGGATGCTCATGAGATGCCTCCGAGTTGAGCGTTTTCGGATGGTCGGCTGCCACCGCCGACCTACGAGACAACTATACATGCAATTCATCACTCTGCAAGGAGTGTGGTCACGCGATCAGGAACACGTCCCCGATGACCTTGGCGCGGTGCAGTGGCGCCGGGCCGCCGGCCGACCTCTTGCGGGGAGCCTGCTCGGGCAGGTCGCGCAGCGGCCGGAAGACCGGCTTCCCTCCGGTGTGCTCGGTCCAGCGCTTCTCGAACCCCGGGCGCTGCTTGTCGGCGACTCCCGCCGGCGCGGCGACGACGAACGCTTCGGCGTGCGGCAGGCCTTCGGATTCGGGCAGGTAGTGCGCGCGCCGGATCCCGGAGGTCTCCCCGACAACCAGGCGGACCCGCTTGCGGAACCGTCCGGCGAAGCGAGTGACGAGCTCCTCGGCCCGCTCCCGGGGCCCCTCGTACACGGTGCGCACCGATCGCCAGGTCGGTCCCTTCTGCTGCTCGCCGCGGCACCGCTCGTCATCGCCGGAGCACTGCGGTTCCGCGTCCACCGGCGCGCCGTCCTGATCGACGATCGTGTGGATGCGGCGGCAGCGGGGCTTGCGCTGCTGGCTGCACCACCACTTCGGCTCCGCGCAGTCCTTGCCGTGCCAGCGCCGGCAGTCCTTCGTCCGACCGAGGCCGGTAATGCGGCGTACCTCGTACACCGCGTACGGGGTCTGCTCCAGGTCCGCCTGGAAGGCGTCCAGGACCGGCCGGTTGCGGTCGTCCTCGGCCAGGCGCCGGCGGAGCGATCCAGCGGGCCCGTAGAGGGACATGCGCTCGTTCAGGGCGAGCGAGATGTGCTCCATGCGCAGGACCTGCGCGGCCTCGGCCGGGTGGGCGCGCAGCCTCTGCTCGTAGAGGTCTCGGGAGGAGCAGACCCCGGTGAAGGGGCACTGGACGCAGTGGCTCTTCAAGATCATTTCACCGAGGCAGTCCAGAACGTACTGCTCGACGGCGGCCCGGTCCCAGCCCGCACGGATCAGGGGGTAGTCCGGCTCGCAGATGATCCGGCCGGCGGCCGTGTTCAGCTGGTCCTGGATGGCGGAGTCCTTGAGTGCGCGGCCCGTCTCGTCGGCGTGGTACCCGATCACGCGGCGGAAGGTCTCGGTGCCGAACTCGTGGGCGGCCCAGGTGTCCAGTACCCAGCCCTTAAAGCGAATGCTGCAGCGCCGCTGGCCCGAGGCGAGCATCGGGACGGTGCCGGCCGTGCGCAGTTCGTCGGACAGGCGCCAGGGGCCGGCCGCGTGGATGCGGCGGGGTGCGCGGGAGTCGTCGAGGACCAGGACGCCGTCGGCGTCGCGAGGGCCCCCGCGGCAGACCTGGACCAGGCGGATCCGCCAGGCTCGCAGGAGCGGCAGGACCAGACGGTCGGCGTACGAGAGGGAGTCGCGGAATTCGTCGCCCGTGACGGCGTGCACGATCACGAGGTCGGACAGGTCCGGTTCCAGTCCGTTGCCGACCGGATCGTTGATGAAGCGCAGGATGTTCGCCGTCGAGTCTGCTCCCAGACCCCAGGTCAGGACGGTCATGCGCTTGCGGGCCGAGAAGGCCGGCGGGAGGGCGGGAGACTCCTGTCGCCGGGCGCTACTTCGGGGGCGCGCGGAAGATTGCAACACAGGCTCCTTCGGGTGTGTTCGGTGGCGCGGCTGCCACTGCCGCGGGTGATCTGCTCGGCGCGCCCGGGGCCTGCCGCTCGTGCGGACAGGCCGTGCGGGGCGCGGCCGTGGGAGGTGCGGGTGGGGAGGCGGCGATGCGCCGAAGTAGGAGTCGGCCCGGGCGGTCACTCCCCTGCCGCAGGGCCCGGGCGCGCCTGGAGCGGCCCGGGCCGGATCGGGACGGTTACCGGGTGACGGCGCCAGCCGCGACCCAGGCGGCGCGGGGGCTCACCGGGTTGTGCTTGACGATGGAGCGGGCCAGGGAGAAGAGGCGGTAGCCCTTCGGGGCTCCGGTGGCCAGCTCCAGGTTCCGGACCGCCATCTCGTACTGGAACCCGAAGACCACGCGCATGGTCTCGGAACGGCTCATCTCGCGGCGGTAGTCGAGGACGTCGTGTGCCGCCTGGATGGCCTGCTCGCCGATGCCGGTCCAGACGCGTCCGTTGAGGACGTGGTCCCCGGCCGCGCGGTCGGCGTCGGCGACGTCGAGGGGACCGGTGTGGGTGATGGTGAAGTGCTTGGGCCAGGCGGAGCGGGGGCCGAAGGCCAGGGCCGCGTACGCCTCGGCGGCGGCGTCCAGGGCCGCGCCGACGGAGCGGACGGTGAAGCGCGGGAGCGTCCGGTCCTGCTCGGTGTCGGCCTTGAACACGTCCAGGCGCGTCGCTCCGCCGTAGTAGTAGACGTCGACGGTCGTGGCCTCGGGGTACAGGCGGCGGGCGGTGTCGAGGACGGCATACGCGGCGCGGGAGGTGTTCACGGGGCTCTCCTTGGGGTGGTGCGCTTTCGGTGTGCGGCTGCCACTGCCGCCTCGGGACTCCCCGTCCCGACGAGAAAACCATACCCACTTTTCATCATGCGCGCAACTCCCGATCCATGCATCTGACTGACAGTCAGATTCCTGGGGTGGCAGCCGCCGGCCACCGCCCCCGCGCCCCGCCGGCCGCGAGCTCCAGCGGGGCACGGGACGCGGCAGCGGGAAGCCCCCTGCCGACTCCTCCGCGCGGCCTCTCAACCGACGGATGCGCCGGGGGCGGAGAGGCTGGCCACCAGGTCACGGACGGCGCGCGGCCCTGCGGCGCGGACGCCGGGCGCACTGCGTCCGTGCGGATGAACGGTGGCTCGCAGGATCCTCCCGGAGCGGGCGCCCACCTCCATCCATCCCCATGCGCCATCGGGGCCGGGCGCGGCCAGGGTGGCATGGTGGCGCCGGGTGGAGGGCCGCCACACGCACAGGAGCCCTCGTTCCGTGGCCAGCGCCACCACGGCGCGCGTGTGGGCGTTGAGCCCGTGCGGCGCGGCGGGTACGCCGATGCGCAGCGCCCCTCCGCGCATGGCGAGCACCACGCCGAACGGGAGGCGCGCGCGGATATCGGCAGGGTCTCGGTACGGAAGGCGCCCATGCCCGGGGCAGCGGGTGCACAGCAGGATGTCGGCGCGGTCACTGTCACCGGCCACGAGGCGGGCGGCGGGGTCCGCGCACTCGGGGCAAGGGGCGGTTCGCCATTCGTACGAGTCGGCAGCGGGCACATGGCCTCCAGGGTTGGGAGAGAGCGGATCGGCCCGGGCGGGGCGGGCGTGGCACGGGGCTCAGGGAGGGGGCGTCGGGGCCGGGCGGGGGGGGGGGGGCGGCCCCCAGCCAAACACAAGGAGAAAAAGGGGGGCAGGGGGGATCATCATTTTTGGGGCAACGGGGAAAATCGGAGGGGAGAGCGCAGA
>NZ_JBWKEZ010000018.1:5051-107419 GCF_056434525.1 Streptomyces sp. NPDC044002 | reverse complement strand
GGGGGAAGGGGCGGAGAGGCGGGGAGGGGGGGGTATCCCCGGCCCGCTCCCCCCCCCCCCCCCCCCCCCCCCCCCCCGCCCCGGGGCTAGCGGGGGATCCGGGGGGACTGCGCGTTCAGGCGCCCGGTGAAGCAGTCGGGGCAGAGATCGAAGCCTTCGGCGGTCTCGTTGCCGCACGGCTCACCCCATCCGGGGCAGTCGGTCGGCTCGGGCTGTGCGTTGCGCTGGGTCATCTCCGGTTCTTTCTGCGAGCGGGGGCCGGGGGCGGGTGCGGCCCCCGGCGGCGGGGCGCGGCGGCGGGGGGCCCGCCCGGCGGGGCGGGCCCGCTCGCCTATGCGGCGAGCTTCAGCTTGGGCTCCGGGTAGTCGCGCTCCAGCTCCAGGTCGACCAGCTCCTGTGGGGTGAAGGCGAGGTGCGCGAGGGGGAGAACGTCTGCCGCGCTCTCCTCCGGGACCGTGAGGACGAAGCGGATGCGGTGGACGGTGTACGCCTTGATCTGCTCCAGGGTGAAGGTGCGCATCTCGCCCCGGGTGCGGCACATCGCCTTGACGATGATGCCGCCCTTGCTGGTGGTGAGGACGTTGTGGATCTCGATGGTGCGCACCGACTCTTCGCCCTTGCTGTCGACGTAGGTGATGGTCGTGGCGCGCTGGCCGTCCATGGCGCGGATCAGGTCGGTCAGGGTGCGGGTGGTGGTCTGACCGGCGGTGATCTTCATGGAGTTCGACACGGGTTTCTCCCTGGAGCGTGTGAGTTCGGGGGGTGTTGGCCGGGTGCCACTCCCGACCAACAAGACAACTATAACCCACACTCATCACTTCCGGGAAGCCGGAACGGCCTTTTTCTTGCTTCGACTTCACGTTCACCCGTCCGGCCGCGCGAATCGCGGCGCGCGGTGACGTCACCACACCCCCGCTTGACGGAAGTGATGTGTAGGGGTTATTGTTGTCTCAGTTGATCGGCCGTGGCAGCCGGTCAGCGACCGCGAAACACGCACCGCTACAAATCCACAGCGAGGAGCCCCGAGATGGCCCGTACTTTCCACGACCGCCCCGCGCACCAGCAGCTCCAGGAGCGGCCCTGGATCTCCCACCTGAAGGACGGGAGCAGGAAGCCTCACCAGCAGGCGGCACACAAGCGGGACCGCGCGGCGGTCCGGCTGGCGCTGCGCCTCGGCGTCGAGCCGCCGCTCCCCCAGCGCCGCTGCGTCGACTGGGAGATGCACTGAATCAGCTCCACACCAAGCGGCCCCGCCTTCCGGCGGGGCCGCTTCGGCATGTCCGGGCGCAGCGTTCGAGCGGGTCCGCATGCGGCGTCCGGGCCGGGGCCGCACAGCGGGCGGCGCCGGATCCGGAGCGGGGAGCAGGGAGCGGGGCTGAGGCGAGGACCGGGCTGTGGGGGCCGGTCCGTGCTGAGCTGAGCTGGGCTGGGCTGGACCGTGGTGGTGAAGGCCGGCCCGGCCCTGAGAAGAAGCAGGCCTCTTCCTCCGGCTATCGCGGAGAAAGAGGTGTCGTCGTGGCGAGGGGGCTTGCCCACGGGGCCTGACCAGGCACGATGCTCAAGATCGAAAAAGTGGGGGTCCCACTCCCGGTCACACCTCCGGTGCAACTCCTAGTGCACCTCTGCAAGCAACCCTCCAGCCCCCTTCCGGTGCAACTGTCGCGGGGGCACGCCGGCATGGGCTTGCCCACCTCCGCGGCACACCGGACGGGCCGGCTGCCGCCTACCGGTGGCGGTGGTATCGGAGGTCGTGGCGGCCGGGCTCGCCGGACATCACGTCGTAGCAGTCGGGGCAGGAACGGCCGAGCGAGGCGACCATCCAGCCCCCGACCGCGACGGTCGTCCCGCAGTTCCCGCAGTGGTCGACATCGGGCGTGGGACAGGTTGCCGGGAGCGGCGTGGAGGTCCTGGTGCCGGGGTAGGCCGGGAGGTCCGCGGTCCAGGTGTGCTGCTGGTACTCGGCGCGGGCGTCCTCCAGGAGGTAGAACCGTTCGGGGACGTCCGCGAATTCGTCGGCCTGAGGGCCGCGCACCTCGATGTCCCAGGCGGTGACCGACTGCCCGTCGCCGAGCGTCAGGGCGCGTTCCACGATCCGCATGCGGGTAGCCGCCGGCCCGGAGCCGCGCACGCCTTTGTCGTACGGGGTCTGCACGACCACGGCCGAGGCGACGCCGTGCTCCTCCACGGCCTGCGCGGTAGCGGCGGCGGCTGCCCTGGCCTCGGCCGCCTTCGCGGCCCTCCGCTCGTCGGCCCGGGCCTTGCGCTGCGCCGCGGCGGCCTTCCTCTTGGCCTCCCGCTCCTGCTCGGCGGCTCGCTGGCCGGCCAGGGCGGCCTGGCGCTGCTCGTACTGCTCCAGGGTGGGCTGCTGGTCGCAGGCCCCTCGGTGCTGCACTTCCCAACGGCCGGGACCGGGGGCCTGCCGGATCTGCACGTGGTGGGCCGTCCCCGGGGCCGTGGCCGCCCGGCACAGCGCACAGGGCGTGCCGGCAGTGACCGGGCCCGGGGCGGGACAGCTTCCGCGCCGGTGCTCGACCACAGCGTCCGGGCCCCGTCCGATGAGCTGGCCGGCCCGGGCGGCCACGGCCGACGCGCACCATACGCACGGCTCCGCCTTGATGTTCGGCCGGCCGGGCCCGGGGGCGACCTCTTCGACTTCGGGGTCCGCGGGCTGCGGGTGTGCGGTCAGGTGCTTGCCGAGCATCTTCCGGGCGGCGGCGCCGAACATCGACTTGGCCTGGGCGAACCGGCGCTGCCACAGCGGCTGGAGGGTGCCGTCGGGGTGGACCAGGTGGAGGGCGACGGCGGCGTCCATGACCGGGTAGGGGCGGCCGAAGCGGGTCTCGGCCCAGCCGGTACGGCGTTCGTCGACGACGAGCAGCAGCGTGCCGGTGGGCACCTCGACCACGGCCCCGTGGCCCACCTCGGGGCCGGCCAGGGCGCCGTGGCCCTCGGCCGTGGCGTCCAGGTCGGTGAGCAGCTGGCGCCAGGACCGGTGGACGTCAGCATCGTCGGGAACCGCGGGAACCGTGATGCGGGACAAGGAAGATCACCTCTCGATCGCCCCGCCAGCGCGGGGAGAACGGCGCTACGCCGTGGGTCAGAAGGGGAGGCCCCGCGCGGGCAGGGCGACAGGAGGGACTGGACCGTAAGCCCCGCGACCGCGGGGACGAGCTTCCATCGGGAAGCCGTGCCGTCCTTCGACACACCCCCGCGTCGGCGGGGAGCAGCGTGCGCACAGACCGTCCTGGCTGATCGTCAGCGGCCCACCTCCGCTTGCGCGAAGAGCACCGGGCAAGTCTACCGACGGGCGGTCTGCTTGGCGGGGGCTCCTGTTCGGTTGCCGGACTCTGCTCTCTCGCCGGGGTCCGGTCCGAGCTGGCCGGTGCGGGCGCCGGCGCCCGGCTTGCCCGCCATCGCGTTGGGGGTGGGCAAGCCATTTGAGCTGGTGTTTTGCTGCCCTGGGCAAGCCTGGCCACCCCTTGGGCAAGCCCTGGGTGAACAAGCTCGGGCAAGCCTGTGGGCGTGGCGGGCAAGCCGGGTTCGACGAGCTGGGCAAGCCGGTCGGCTCAGAGCGCGGACGTCCGCTCGGCGGGAACGGGAACGCCCGGCCGTCATCCGGGCCGGGCAGCGGCCGGTCGTCGGACCAGGGAGCCGGTGGGTAACTGACTCCTGGTCGTCTCTGGCCTCGGCGGGCCTGGGGCGGCCGCGCGCAGCGGCTTCAGGGGTCGGTGATGCCGAGCTCTTGGGCGGCGGGGCAGATCGAGCAGGTGTCGACCTGTGGCTGTCGGAGGGCGTCGAGTGCCTGCTCGCGAGTGGTGGGCCGCGTGCGGCCCGAGGCGAGGCGGCAGTCGGCGGTGTGGACGAGCATGCGCCCCCCTCTGCCGATGGGGTGCTCCAGCTTCCATTCGTTGAGCGGGGTGACGGCGGGCCCGTTCCGGGCGGCTTCGGTGATGCGGTCGCAGCGTTCGATCTCGGCGATGCGGCCGCGGATCAGCTCCAGGAGCACCAGGCACCAGCGCTCCAGTGTCCGCAGTCGCTCGACGTCGGGCGGGAGCAGCCAGTCGATGTCGCGTCCGGCGGCCATCGTCTACGCCTTCCTGCGGGGCCGGCGGTCTACTGCGTGGACGGTCTCCCTGGTCGGCAGCTCCGGGCGGCCGTGGCCGGGGCGGCACGTTCGAGGGGCGAGTCTGTAGATCACATCATTATCGTATCTCTGTTCGAATCTCCCGTTCCGCTTTCCGGCGCGCCTGTTCGAATAAGTTTTCGATACGGTGGCTTCGGGAGGTGTCGCCATGGACGACGAGCAGAGGGATCCGGTGGGCGCCGGCTCCCCGATCCTGCATCTGCGCTGCCCCGTGGACGTGGACCCGGTGGTGTACCGGCTGTTCCTCGGCCTGGTGGCGGACGTGACCCCGGTGGTCCAGGCGGTCCCGCCGTCGGTCCTGGTCGCGGACGTGTCGGGGAGTATCCGGTTCTTCGACCGGGACCCGGCGGAACTCGGGCTGATGATCAAGATGCGGGCGATGGCGCTGTACGGGCTACCGGTGGTGATCGGGGTCGGGCCGACGTGGTCGGTGGCCGCGATGGCCTCCCGCGATGCCGCGCGCAGCGGCCTGGTCGCCGTCGGCTCAACGCCGGAGCAGGTAGCCGCGTACCTGCACCACCGGCCGGTCGGCGAGCTCTACGGCATCGGGCGCGCCCAGGAGCAGCGCCTGGTCCGGTTCGGGGTGCACACGATCGGTCTGCTGGCGCAGCTGCCGGAGGCGACGGTGCAGCGGGTCCTTGGCGGGCGGGCTGGTCGGCAGCTGCGCGAGGTGGCCCGCGGCATCGACCGCCGGGTGGTGGTGCCGACGGAGCTGCCGCACAGCACGGCCGCGCAGCGGCGGTTCGCCCTCGACACCCTCTCCCCCGAGGTCGTGCATGCCGCGCTGCTGGCGCTGGCGGTCGAGCTCGGGGACCGGCTGCGGACCCGGCGGCAGGCGGCGAGGACGATCACGATGACCGTCACCCTGGCCGACCGCTCCCAGGTCCACCGCAGCCGACAGCTCCCCGGCGGGCCGAGCGCGCACACCGAGGACCTCCGCGACACCGCCTACGAGATGTTCCGGGCGCTGGGCTTCCAGCGGGCGAGGGTGCGCGGCATCGCGCTGCGCTGTGAGCAGCTGGTCGACGCGGCCGCGGTGGCCGAGCAGCTGTCCTTCGACCAGGGCCGCGAGCGCAGGCTGCGGGCGGAGAAGGCCATCGACTTGCTCAACGCCCGGTTCGGTTCCGGCACGGTGGGGCCGGCGGCCAGCTACCGGCAGGCCGGCTGACGCGTTCGGTGCGTGCGGCCGGAGGTCCGGCCGGGACCCGCCGCGAGCGCTCGGTCAGCAGTGGAAGCCGTCGAGGACCTTGCGCGTCGCGGCGTCCACCGGGCGGAGGGGGTGGGTGCCGCCGTCTTGGGCGGGCCCCAGGCGCAGGGTTGTTCCTTGGCTGGTGGGGGTGACGAGGAGGACGCCGCTCTCGACGCGGGTCTGTACGGCGTCGCGGCGGTAGGGGGTGGCGGCCAGGCATCCGTCGGCGAGCTCGCGTTCGTAGCGCTCGTAGGGGCCGGCGAAGAAGTGATCAGCGACGGGGCCTTGCCCCTGCCAGACCGCGAGTGCGAGGAGTCCGGCGGCGATGCCGGGGGCTGCGGCCTTGAGGCCGGGGGCCTGGATGAGCCGGGGCCCGGCCCGGTAGATGATCGCGCCCCCCGCGAGCAGCACGGCCCCGGATACCGCGGCCAGTGAGGCGTAGTAGTCGGACAGGAGGTCGGCCTGCTTGCCGAAGGTCAGCGGAAGCGCCGCGCAGGCCAGCATCAGCATGCCCAGCCCGGCCGGGGTCAGCGCCTGGAGGACGCTCAGCTTGGCCGGCCACTGCGCACGGGTCGGTACCAGCTCTTCTTCACGGCCGACCCACTGGCCGGCGCCGCGCAGTCGTCCCGCCTGCGGGCGGGTGCCGTCGAGGCGGGCCTCGACGAGCAGGTCCACGACCGCGTCGCCGAAGGCGAGGGCGCGGTCGTGGACGGCGAACTCGTCGTCCTTCAGCCGGTCGGCCTCCTCGGCGCGGGCCGGCTGGATGCGCAGCCCGGTTCCACCGGCGAAGTGCAGGTTCACCGGATGCCCCGGGTCGGGGAAGCCCGGCACGGTGGGGGCCGGCCGTCCACGCCCGTCCAGGCGCACCCCGCCGTCGCGCTCGGGGAAGTACTTCTCGTACATCCGCGGGTGCCGGCGGTGGCCGGTGAGGCTGGCCTGGAGCGCCTCGGCCCGCTCGATCACCGTGTCCAGCAACGGCGTGGCCGTGGCGCTGCGCATCTGGTCGATCGCCGAGGTCCCCGGGACCGTCCGCCACAGGCCGCCGGTCCGCTCCAGGACCCGGTCCTTCCACAGATCGCGGACGGACCGGGGCCATACCCGGGCGACGAGCAGGCGCCGCGGGGGCCGCCCGCCGGCAAGGTGCGCGCGCAGCAGGGCGAGGGCGCTGCGCACGTAGTCGGCCTCGGCCGCGTAGTGAACCGCCACCGCGGTGGTCCGCTGCTGTAGGTCGGACCCGGTCTCGTCGACCCGATCGGCTGAAGCCCGGGCCGCGAGACCCTGTGCGCGCAGCTCGGCGATTGCTCGTTCCCAGCTCCGGCTCATCTGCCATCCCCTCCAGGTCGTCCGTCGTCGTGAGGTTATCCGCCCCGGTGCCACGCCCTCCCGCGTGCGGAGGACTGTTCAGGGCCCGGGTGGTGTTCGCTGCGGGGGTTGCCCGGGCTCGGCCTCCCCAGCATTTTGCGGGTCGTCAGCCGGTGCCGAGCTGCTGGCGCAGCACGACGTCGACCGCGGGCCCGCGGCTCTCGACGATGTCCAGGAGCTGGAGAAGGCCCGGGGTGTCGGCGTGCCGGCGGCGCAGCAGCTGCGGGTCGGCGTAGAGCACGTAGCGGGCGCGGGCGACGGGCTCGGGGGCCTGCTCGCGCGTTTCGACCTCCCGCACCGTGCGGCGCAGCTGCGCCATCCATTCCTCGGCGCCGGCGTCGTCCGGGAGCGGGTTCTTGCCCGTGGACGGGCGTCCCGCGGTGAAGTGCGACAGCTTGTCCATGTCGGTGCTCTCCTTCGTCAAAGGGTCAGTTGTCGTACGCGGGTTCAACTTCGCCGTCAGGGCAGCACTCGTCGGTTTCGTCGACCTCGTCACCGCACGAGTTGCAGAACCAGTACACGGGCTCGGGCTCTTCTTCGTCTGCCATGTCTCGACCTCAGCCCTCGCTGCTGGTCTGCTCGTCCATACCCGCCTTGGGGCGCTTGGTGCCCTTGCGCCCGTCGCGCAGGGCGGCGAGGAGCTCTTCGGGCTCGGGCCGCAGCCCGCTGCCCAGGTAGCGGATCCCCTCCCCCTCGGGGGCGGTGTCGGTGTCCTTGCCGATGGGGTGCCGGCGGCTGGTCGAGGTGCGCCATCCGTAGCGGGAGTCCCACACCGCGGCGGCGGCCGGCTGGTCGGTGTCGAGCAGGACCGCGGCGGCCACGGCTCCTCCGTCGAGCTGGCGCATCTCGACCTGGGCCTGCTGGGCGATGCCGGCCGCGGCCAGGACGTCGGCGGTGTGCTGCAGGTAGGGCTGGGCACCGCGAGCGCGGAGCTCCCGCTCGGCGAACGCGACAGCGGCGCGGTGGGTGATGGGGGGGTAGCCCAGCTGGAGCGCGGCGTTCTTCGGGTCGAGGCCGGGCTGCTTCTCGATGAGGTCGGCGATGCGGCGGCCGCGCAGGGTGGCCAGGCCGGACTGCGCGGTGGGGAACATGGCGATGCCAAGGGTGTCGGAGACGGCCTCGACAGTGACGGCGGGGTCGGCGTCCAGGAGCTCGGCGATCCGCGGCAGGATCTCGTCGCGGGGGATCATGTCGCCGCTTCCGTGGCGGCGGCCACCGCCGGCGCCGCGGCCGGGCCGGCTGTCCTTGTACGCCCTGACCACCCGGCGGGGCCAGTGCTCGGTGCCCTTGGGGCCTTCGGGGACCATGACCACGCTGGCGGCCAGGTCCGGGTCCTTCTTCTTGTAGGTGTTCCAGGCGACGGGGTCGACGCCGAGGACCTCGGCGGCCTCGTTGCGGTCCAGGAGGTCCTCGTCGTCGTCGATCGTGGGGAGCTCGGGGACGGGCTTGCCGGCGTAGTAGGCCCCGGTCTGCTCGCTGTCCCAGAGCTGGTTGCGGGCCTTGGCCGAGCTGATCGGAGCCGGGTGGCCCTCGGCGAGGTACGGCTTCTGGTTTCGGACGGTGCCCAGCGACTTGCCGAGGGCGTCAGCCAGGTCGGACATGGTCTGGACGTGCTGCAGGCGTCCGGCGCGGATCACGTTCTTCTCCTTCATCACGGGGCGGGGCGCGCACGGCGCCCCGCCGGCGGGGGTGTCAGTCGGTCGAGGGGTCGGACAGGCAGAACGGGTTGCACGGCGTGGAGGCCTCCGCGTTGCACCCGTCGCAGGGGCGGGCGGCCGCCTCGATGAGCGGACGGAGGTGGGCGAAGGCGCTGTCGGCGCCGGCGTGCGGGGTGATGCGGCCGGCGGTGATGACGTACAGAGCGTGGGGGGCGTTGCTGGTGGTGCGCACCCGGATGCCGGCGGTGTCGCCCGGGCCGGCGGCGAGGCCGGGAGCCGCGAGGACACCTGCGGCGGGGACGGCGGCAACGCCGGCCTCGGCCAGGAGCTCGGCGAGGCGGGCGAGTTCGGCTTCGGCGGCCGCGGCGGTGGCCGGCCATGCGGGTGCGGCGGCCGCGGCCTGCGTCACGGCGCCGGCGGGGTGGGCGAGGGAGAAGGACATGGGGCCTCCAGGGTGTCGGGGTGTGTTCGGTGCCGCGGGCTGCCACCACCCGCGAACAAGACAACATTACCTAGCTTACATCACTGTTGGCAAGTCGGATGGATCCGCAACGCCGCCTCGTACGGATACACTCGGAGACGAGATACGCCTCTCGGGTTTCCCGGAGTGTGTGTTTTCGGTTGGCCGGCGCCCTTGCCACCCGCCTCGGCGGAAGTGGGCGCCGGCCGCTTTCGTCTCTGCCCGGCCGCCGGGCGCCCCGCGCAGCGGAGGGTCTCCGCGCCTCTTCTCCTTCCGGGTTCCGGTGGGGCGCGCCTGCGCTAGCCTCGTTGCAGCATCTACGACTTGGAGGCCGCGATGCGGATCGTCTTCGACCCGGCCGAGCAGGAGGCCCTGCGGGCCGACGCGCGGGAGATGGCTGACGGCGACCCGCGGATCGCCTACGTCCTGGAGCGCCTGGCCGGCGAGGGTGTCGACCTGGACGCCGTCACCTCCTGGGAGGAGCTGCGCGACAAGCTCGGGCAACCCCCGCTCGACGACTCCGCTCCTACCTCGCACGTCGCCTGATGGGCCGACACGCGCCCAGGCGCGCGCGGATCGTCTTCTACGACGTGGCGCAGGAGCAGATCGAGAAGATGACGGAGGCCGAGCGGCTCCGTCTCGACCCGGTGCTGGTGGCCGTCTCGAAGGATCCGGAGATCGGCGTGCTGTCGAAGCACGGTGCGATCCGTGAGCACCGAGAGGCCGGCGTGCGGATCCTGTACGTGCCGACCGCCCTGGGCACGCTCGTCCTGGTCGCCTACGTCGAGACCGACTGACTCCCCCGCCTGGCCCGAAGTGCCTGGTCGCAGCAGAGCCCCGGACCTCGCGTCCGGGGCTCTGCTCGTCGGGCCGGGGCCGGGCCGACGGTCTCTCGTGCTTCTGGGCTTTGCGCTCGGCCGCGGGTTACCGGTTGAGGTAGTCGAGGGCGCGCTGCAGAAGCGGCCGGTGCGCGGCGTAGAGGGTGCGTCCGGCGGCCGCGATCTCCGCTTCGAGCTGGTCGAGGGAGCCGAAGGGCCACCAGTTGGCGTCTTCGGCGTCATCGGCGGCGATGGCGGTCACCGTGGTGGGCAGCTCGTAGATCGCGCTGGTGGAGGCGACCCAGGCGTGGTCGGAGGCCCGCCAGTCGTCGACCAGGTTCCGGCCGAGGATGACCGGCTGGTGGCCGGCCAGGTCGACGCCGGTCTCCTCGCGCAGCTCACGGACCAGCGCCGCCGGGGCGGTTTCGCCCGGATCGACCATGCCGCCGGGGATGGCCTCGACCTTGATGTCGTCCCGCGTGATCAGGAGGACCCGGCGTTCGGTGCCGCTGCCCGCGACCACGATGGGGTCCGCAGCCGCGTTCTCGCCCCACCGGCCGAGATTCCTGCCGGTCCGGCCGGTGCGGCCCGCCGGGTGCAGGGGCCAGCCTCGCGTGTCCCGTTCGAAGTGCACCAGCGCGGCGGCCTGTCGGACGTCCCAGTCGGTCACGTCGGCCGGCGTGGGGGCTCCTTCGGCCCATCCGGGCACGTGCTGGGCCAGGGCCTCGGGCAGCAGCTCGTCCGGCGTGATGTCCGTGGGCGTGTAGTCCGGCCAGGGCACGTCCCAGCTGCGGAGTCCGGCGGGGACGGTCTCGGTGGTGGTGCGCTCCTGTTCGCCGTGGCCGAAGCGCCGGTGTGCGGCGTCCAGGATCTCGGCCAGCTGGCGCAGGGCGGGGGCCGTCGGCTCACCGAGTTCGGCGAGCAGTTCGGCGATCTCCGCTTCGTCGATCTCGACGTGGATGCGGCGCTCGCCGCTGCGGTTGTTGAGGTAGACGCGTTCCATCAGGGGTTCCTTCCGTGGTGACCGGCCGGTGCGGTGGGGTCAGTGGTTGCCGGGGACGAGAGCGAGGGCGGCGGCGGCCGTGGCGGTCAAGGTGGTGCACACCGGCACGCCGTGGCGGCGGGCCACGTAGATCAGGTACCTGTTCCTCTCGGGGTTGGGGCAGTCGGGCGGGCAGCCCAGCACCGCCCGGCCCGTCGACACGTCGAGACCGAACTCCACGTTGGTGGTCATGGCCGGCATGGTCTTGAGGTCGCGGGGGATCCAGAAGAGGATCGCGCTCGCCGCGGCTCGGGCGTCGGTCTCCCAGTCGACTTGGGTCTCGTAGCGGTCGGCGCGCTGGCCGTGCCGGGACTCGGGGCTCAGGACGGTCAGCGGCTGGGCGCCGGTCCACTGGGCGGCCAGGGCTTCGACGGCGTCGGGCCGCCAGGACGGGACGGGTGCGCTCTTGTCCGGGGTGGGGCCGGCGAGGAAGACGGACGGGCCGGCGGGGATGGGCTCGCGGGCCATGACGAGGTTGATGCCGGTCACGAGGAGGCTCCGTTCTGCGCGGCGGCGCGGGCGGCGTGCTGCGGGGTCCAGGGCAGGGGCAGGTCGTCGCCGTCCTGGCGGGGGACGACGTGGACGTGGAGATGGAAGACGGACTGGGTCGCCGCGGTGCCCTTCGAGGTGATGAGGTTGGCGGCGGGGATCTCGGCCATCAGCTCGGCGGCCCGGCGGTACACCGCGGCGGTGACCTCCGGGTCGGTGCCGGCGTCGGCGACGTGGACGCGCGGCAGGACCATGACGTGGCCATCGGCCACTCCGCCGGTGCGGGGGCGGATGGCGAGGGCGTCGGGCCATTCCCGGACGATGACGGCCGGGGCCTGGCCGGCGGCGATGGAGCAGAAGACGCAGGTCTTCACGGCGGGCCTCTCCTGGTAGGTGGTGTTGGGGTGACCGGGGCTCGTGCGGGGTGGCGGGTCAGATCCAGCGGAAGATGTCGCGGACCTGGCTGGCCGCGCCGCTGAGGTTGTCGGCGGGGAGGCTGTAGTCGATGTCGTACGGGTCGTCGGTCTCCTCCATCACGGCGTTGGAGGCGGCCGCCAGGACGTCGGCGAAGGCCTCGTGGACCTTGGCGTCCTGGAGGGCCTGGACGATGTCGTCCTGGCGGGCGCTGCCGCGGGTGATGGCGTCGGCGAGCAGCCGGAGCGCGGCTGCTGCGGCCGGGGCGAGGTCGGCGAGGTCTCCCCCGTCGCTGGTCAGGCTGGTTCGGGCCGGGGTCTCGATGCCGGTGATCGTGGCGAGGTGCTTCGGGGCCTTGGTCACTTCGGTCACTTCGACTCCTCGGTGTGGTGGGCGGTGCTGAGCTGCGCGGTGCCGGGCGCTGCGGACGGAGCGTCGGGGTGGAAGGCCGGGGTGCCGCCCAGGAAGACGACGGCGCGGGCCTGTCCGAGCAGGGCGTGGAAGCGGTTGAGCAGCAGGCGCCCTTCGCGGGCGGTCTCGGCACTTCCCTGGTGGGTGTCGATGTCGCGGATCGCGTAGCTCAGCCAGTTGAAGTCGTTCTTCTGGATGGGGATCCGGACGCGGGCGGGGTCGGGCTGGGTGATGGAGGCGACGCCGGCGCTCTCGTACAGACGGCCGATCAGCTCGGTGGTGTAGGTGCCGTTGCCGGAGTACGGGCGGGCGCGGCGGTTGCACTCGTCGGCGTGTAACAGCACGCGCTCGAAGGTCTTCATCTCGTCGAGGCTGACCCCGATGCACTGGACGGTCGGGGTCTTGGCGGGCTGCGGGGCGGCCGGGCGGTAGACGGTGCCGGACGGCTCGGGCCGGTTCCGCCGGGCGAGCGTGGCTCCGGCCAGAGCGCCGATCAGCAAGGCGATGAAGAGGAGGGCCCACTGGTCCATGCGTTCTTCCTTCCTGATGTACGGGCCGGGGCGGCCCGACACCTCAAGAATGCCAACTCAGAGTTGGCATGTCAACTAATACTTGGCCAACTAAAAGTTGGCATACCGGTGTGCGGGTACAGCAACGCCCCCGACCTGCGGCAAGCAACTCGGGGGCGTCAGAGGGGTGGAGCTACCGGGACCCGGCCCAGTCCGGCCAGGTGAGGGAGGCCGAAGCAGTCGTCGAACTACGCCACCGGGCCGCCTTCGTGGCCTGTGACGCTCACGTCGCCTCCGGGTCGGCCAGGGCCGCCCGAGCCCGCTCCAGCCGCAGGCCGGCGGAGTCCTGGATGTAGCCGGCGGCGGTTTCGACCTGGTCGGCGGCCTCGTCGTTGTCCTGGTCACCGAGCCGGGCGCCGATGTCGGTGAGCAGCTCGCCGAGCATGCCGAGGATGCTGCCCTCGCGGTCGAGGTCGTCGTAGAGGGCCTGGAGGACGGCGGCCTGGTCCGCCTCGCCGGCGGTGTCATCCAGGGCGTTCGCGCGGAGCGCCTCCAGGCCGAGGCGAATGGCGGCGACGGCCGTGGCGTTGTCGGCGCTCACCGGCGGGACCCCCTCGCGGCGTGCGCGCGGGTGGCGAGCCAGGTGGTGACGGCTGCGGCCCCGACGCCGATGATCCGGTGCAGGGCGGCGTCCAGCTCGATCCACGCGGTGCCCGGTCCGTTGATCTCGGCGTACGGCTTGCCGTTCTTGTCCAGGCGCAGCGCCTGGCAGTGCTCGATGTAGCCGCTCTGGCGGGTCTTGTCGGCGAGCCACAGGAACAGCGCGCCGCGGTCGATGGCCGCGTGTGTCGCGCCGTTGATGGCCGCGCCGGCCAGGAGCGCGGGGGCGGGGACGCGGTAGCCGAAGGCGCGGGTGAGGGCGAGGGCCGCGCCGGTCTGGATCGCGGTGTAGGTGGCGACGTGCAGCGCGACGGCCCGCCGGCCGCGGGCGCTGGCCGTCGTCGTCGGCTGGCCGGTGCGGTCGTTCTCTTCGTCCCCGACCGTCACGCCGTCGCGGTAGACGTGGTGTGTGCCGTACAGGCGCTTGCACTTTGCGGTGGTCGAGCCCTGGGCCCAGTGATCACAGAAGGGGTGGATCTCGCCGAAGGCGGCCAGGAGGCTGCCGAACAGCGCGAGGCTCTCGATGGAGCGGTTGGCGGTGCGGTGGTTCATGATGTGGGTCTCCTCGGTTCTGCTCTGGACGGGGAGGAACCCCGGGGGCGGCCGTACCTCTTGGCCGATGCTGCGGCTGCCCCTGGGACCTGCGGTGCCGGCCTACTGGTCGGCGGCGTAGCGCTTGAGCTGCTGGCGGACGTGCTCGCGGGAGAAGTCGAGGTGGCGGATGACGGCGGCCTGGTTCAGGTTCCCCGCCTCGATCTCGGCTTTGATCGCAGCCCAGTAGGTGCGGTGGGCAGTCTCGATGGCCTGGTCTCGGGTCTCGCCAGCCTGGTCGATGCGGGCCTTGGCGGCCGTCTCGTCGGGGGTGTCGGGTCTGGTGGGGGTCATGGTGATCAGCTCCGTGACGGTTGAGGGACGATGTAGCTGCCCCCTGCTCCGGTTGAGAGCGGACTGGGCTGGCCCGGGGCGGGCGGCGCTTGGTTGGTAGCCGGTGGTGCCGCCCGTCCCGGGGGTCAGAGCGTCTTGACCGGGGGCTTGCAGGGGTGCGCGAGCGCGACGTCGAGGATGGGGCCGATGCGGTCGGGGTAGTTGGTGATCTCGTACTCGATCCCGCACTTGCGGCACTTGTACGTCACGGTCGACATCGGGGTGGTCAGGCGGGTCAGCGTCTGGCGGATCAGGTTGGCGAGCACGGTGTTCCCTTCGGTCGGTCACGCCGCGAGGGCGATGATCCCGGCGAGGACCAGCAGGGCGACGGCGCCGGAGGTGATGTCGATGGCGACCCGCAGGGCACGGAACTTCTTCTCGGCGATCTTGGAGAGGACCACGATGCGCTCGGCGTCGCGGTCGTCGGCGATGTCGGCGGCGGCTTCCTCGGCCGTGCAGTGCGCCCAGTGGAGGTAGGAGCCCCCGACCTGTCCGCCGAGGCGGGGGCGGACGATCAGCAGGACCAGGAGCATCGCGACGGCCAGGGCGGCACCGCCGATTCCGACGGCGACGGTGGCGGCGACGGGGAGGTGGTGACCGGGGACGGCGGCGATCAGAACGGCGAGGGGAAGGCTGAGGACGGTCAGGAGCGCCGACGCCTTGGCGTCGGTCCGGCCCATCTCGGCGATCACCTCGGTGCGGGCCTGAGCCAGGCGCGCCTGGGTCGGGGCGGCCTGCGGTAACTGCTGGGTCTGCTCCACGACTCGTCTCCTCCTCGTCGGTGCGGGCTCTTGCCCACACCAGAATGATGCCAAGTTTGAGTTGGCACGTCAACTCCGAATTGGCCAACTTTAAGTTGGCATTCGGGGCGTGTTCGGCGCCTCCCGAGGCCGCCGCGGAGCCCGGAGGCGGGTTCCGTCTCCGGGCCCGTCAATGCCGCGCCGGCGCCTATCCGCGGGCGCGCAGGTGGCGGATCTGCGCACACGGGCCGTCGGTGGCGCAGCGGGACTCCCAGGTGACCGTCGGGTTGTTCACGCCGTACTTCTCGTTGAAGACCTGCTGGACGGCCTCGGCCATGCGGGGGTCGGCGGGGCGGCACTCCTCGGCGGGCCGGCGGATGTGTACGCGGGCGGTGCGCGCCAGCCAGCGCCGGTCGTGCGGCCCCGTGTTGGGGCGCTGCTTGTCGTGGTCCAGGCCCAGGCCCGGCCGGGGGTGGCAGCGCTCGCAGTGGAGGCCGATCATCGGCTTCGGGTCGCCGGACTCGGCGTCCTGGAGGTACTCGTAGACGACGACCTTGCCGCCGTGGGGGTGGTCGAACTCGGTGACGATGCCTTCGCCTCCGGGGTTCCAGGTGCTGCTGGGGAGGTAGTCGTCCCAGCCCTCGCCATGCGGCCAGAACCCGTACATCACGCCCTGGTCGGGGTCGAGTACGGCGGTGCCGTCGGTGTTGGCGGCGCGGTACTCCTGGATCTGCTCGGGCGAGCTGATGTAGGTGAGGGTGTGCTCCTCGGACTCCAGGAAGGCGAGCCCGTAGCCCTCGGGGCGGCGGTGTTCGGGCTTCAGGAGCGCCTCCTCCATCACCGCGAACATCGGGTTGTCGGGCGTGAGGAATCCGGTGAAGGGGATTCGGTACCGGTCGGCGCCGGTCACGTAGGTGGGGTTGGTCTCGCTGACGGTGTGCTGAGCCATGTCCTTCTCCTGGAGTCGCGGGGCCGGCTGGTGTCCGGCCGGCCCTTGGTGTCGGTGACGCAGCGGTGGGCTGCGGGCGAGAGGTTCAGCGCTCGCCGAGCGCCGCGTCGCGGATGCCGGCACGGTCGGAGGCGATCTGGGCCGGCGGGCAGTGGATGGTCTCGTCGTTCTCGGCCGTGGGGGCTCCACCGGTGGGCGCGCCGTCCGTCCCCGCGATGGTCTTCAGCGCGAAGCCGATCCGCGGTCCCACATGGTCCTGCGCAAAGCCGGCAGCCTCGTGCAGCTCCTCGGCCTCGTCCTCCAGGCCCTGTTCGTCGAAGCGGTACGCGATGTCGCGGAGCAGGCCGGCGAGGTTTCCGAGCAGGCTCGGGCCGTTCTCGTCCCGCCGGTGGATGGCACGCAGGGCCTGGACCATGTCGTTGGCGTCGGCGGTGTCTCCGAGCGCGAGCTGGCGCAGCTGGTCGAGGCCCAGGGTGATGGAGGCCAGGGCGGAGGTCGCAAGGTTTCCGGTCGGCAAGGTGGTCAACTGCTGCTCCTTCGGGTGCGAGGCGCGCTCTCCCGAGTCGGGACGGGCGAGCGCGCCGGAGGGCTGGGGTCCGTGGTGTTTGGGTCTCGGGTGGTGCCTGCCCCGAGGCAGGGAGCGCGCCGGCTACTCGTCGCCGGGGTCGGCGTGCAGGTGGTCGTAGGCGGCGCAGGCATTCCCCCACACCTTGCTCGCGTACTCCGGCGGCTCCTGGGCGCACAGGCGGGCGAAGAGGTCGGGGAAGTTGCGGCCGGTGCCGTCGCCGTCGGGGTCGTTGTCCATGGCGTCGGCCAGCGCGTACGGATCCCTGGGGACCTGCGGGTCGAGGTGGTCCAGGTCGGGGCGGAACTCTCCGGTCGTGATGACGGTGCCCTTCACGTGCGAGGTGTGGTGCAGCTGGCCGCGCAGGCCGGCGGCGATCTCCTCGGCGCGGCTCTCGTGTTCGTACGGGCCGATCCGCACCGGGTCCAGGCCGGGCCGGTCGAGGATGACGGCGTGGCCGACCGGGTCGGTGTAGCGGACGGGCCGCCCGAGCAGGTGGGCGTAGGTGATCTCGGCGCGGGTGGAGTCGCCGACGTAGCCACCGACATTGACGACCAGGACCTCGTCGCAGGCCCGGATCTTCCAGCGGTGCAGCGCGTCGAGCGCGGCCTTGAGCTCCTCGGCGGCCGCGGGCTCCTCCCACATCGGATGGGCCTTCTTCATGTCGCAGCCGGGGGCCAGGACTGCGTGACCGGCGACCGTCTCGCGGAAGTTCGCGTCGGCCAGCTCGCGCCAGAAGCGGGTGGAGCCGCAGAGGGTGACGACCTTGGGCCGGTCGGTGGAGGTGTCGGACGGGTTGAGCAGCTGCTCGGACGTGGAGGGTGCGGCGGCGATGAGGCCGGCGGCCTGGAGGTCGCGGTTGCGGTGCTCGGGGTTCATCGGCATTTCTGCTCCTTCGGGAAGGGCGGGCGCGGTCGGCGCCGGGCGGACGGGAGGACGGACTGGGTGGTGCGCGCCCGGAGTTCAGGGGATCGGTCCGGAAGCGGCTGGGGTTCGGTCGTCGCGGCTCGTGCCTGAGCCTGGCGCCAGGCGTTGGCCAGGTGCAGCACAGCCTTCTCGTACGTCACGAGGTCGGTGTGCTCGGCAGCGTCGGCGGCGGCGGCGAGCGCCTCGACGAGGGCGACGGCTTCGGGAACCGTCAGGTCGTCGAGGACGGCGAGCTCCTCGCCTCGGAAGGGGTCGATGCGGAGGTGGCCGTACTCGTCCTTGATCCGGGCGTGGTCTCGCTGGATCACCTGCACGCGCGCGACGGCGGGGCGGGATTCCGAAGCCGTTCGGCTGGGCCGGAGACGGGGCACGTTGATGCCGGCGGCAAGGAGGCGGGGCGCTGCACAAGCCAGGCAGACAGCGGCGACGACGCTTGCGCCGAGGAGGAGGGCCTGCCGTAGCCAGTGGATCCACTGCTGGGCGGCCTCCACGAACGTCATCGGCCCGTCGCCTGCAGCTCGTGCGTGTGGCACAGGACGGGGCCGATGAGGAAGCTGATCCGGTTCACGGTCCACCGCCCTCCAGTGAGCGGGCCGGGCGCGACCTCGTCGACGATCCTCCCCGTCTTGCCCTTGGCCCGGGGGTTGTCCGCGCACTCAATGATCTTTACCTCGGTACCGGCGGTGAACATCGTTCTCTCCTTGCGTGGTTGATGGGCTGGGTTTCTGGCCGGGCGGCGGTCGGCGCCGCGGGCCGGGGCGGCCGGCCGGGATGGCGGCCGCCCCGGGGCGGGTCAGCCGGACTGGCGGATCGGCATGATCAGGTAGCGCAGCGCGGCGGGGCCCGGGTCGGTGGGGACCAGGAGCGCCGGCTTGACCGGGTTGACGATCTGGAGGCGGATCCGGTCCGTCTTCAGCGCGGTGATGCCGTCCAGGAGGTAGCCGGGGTTGAAGGCGATGGTGACGGGGGCGCCGGTGAGCAGGTTGGTGGTGGCGGTGACCTGGTCGCGGGCGGACGCGTCGTCGGCGGTGCCGGCGCTCAGGGCCAGGGCGCCGTCGGTGAGGTGCAGCTTGACGGGGTGGCCGCGTTCGGCGACGAGGGCCATGCGCTTGACGGCGTCGGCGAGGTCGCCGGTGTCGAGGTCGGCGGTGGCGGTGAAGTCGGTGGGCCACAGTTTCTTGTGGTCGGGGAGCTGGCCGTCCATGGCGCGCAGGGTGAGGGTGCGCGTGCGGCCGGCCAGGCCGAGGACGCCGTGGGAGGCGGGGAGGGTGAGGTGGACCTGGTCGTCGGTGGCGAGAATCTTGGCGGCTTCGGCGAGGGACTTGGCGGGGAGGGTGGTCTGGGTGGTGGTGCCGTTGGCCGCGGCGGGGGTCCAGGCGATGGGTCGCAGCGCGAAGCGGTAGCGGTCGGTGGCGGCGAAGGTGATCGTCTCGTCGGTGATCTCGGCCTGGATGCCGGTCAGGATCGGGAGGGCGTCGTCGCGGCCGGCGGCGGTGGCGACCTGGTGGATGGCCTCGGCGAGCTCGGGCCCGGCCACGGTGCCGCTGGCGGCCGCGGGCCGGGGAAGGGTGGGGTACTCCTCCAGCGGCAGGGTGTGCAGGGTGTAGCGGGTGCGGCCGGAGGTGAGCACCAGGCGGGTGCCGTCGAGTTCGAGGTCGACCGGGTGGGTGCCCTTGACCGTGCGGGTGATGTCGGCGAGGAGGCGGCCGGAGACCAGGACGGTGCCGGGGGTGGTGACCTCGGCTTCCACGATGGCCTGGGCGCTGGTCTCGTAGTCGAAGGCGGCGATGGCCAGGGCGCCGGCGGCGGCCTCCAGCCGGATCGCGGCGAGGACGGGGACGGGGGGCCGGGCGGGCAGGGCCCGGGCGGCGTCGGTGACGGCGGCCGCGAGCGGGGCGAGGTCCATACGGAGCTTCATCGTTGCTCCCTTCCGAGCGTGCGGGCGGCGCTCCGGCCGGGGCCGGGTGCGCCCGGAGTGCGGGTGAGGTCCGGGTGCCGCCCGTCCGGTACGGGAGAGGCCGTGCCGGACGGGCGGGTGTGCGGGGCGGTGGCTGTCAGGCCGCGGCGGCGTCGCGGCGCTCGGCGCGCAGGCGGCGGCGGTCGCTGTAGGTGGTGCCGGCCCAGACCGCGGATCCGGCCCAGGTCGGGTGGTCCAGGGCCCAGGCCAGGCACTGCGCCCGTACGGCCTCGGGGCACTTGCTGAGGCAGGCCTCCTGGCCGTTCCTGCGCTGCTTCGGCGTCCCGGTCCAGTCCTCGGGGTCGGCCCCGGGCGCCTTGCACGGCTCGTCGCCGGTCAGCTGCGGCCAGGGGGCGAGGTCGGTGGTGGTCACTCCCCCACCCCCGTGGTGCCGGCGGCCGGGACGGCGGCGGTGGGCAGCAGGTGCTCGAAGGGCTCCCAGTCCGCGAGCTCGAAGGACATCTCCAGGAGCTCGAAGGGGTACTCGACGCCCTGGGAGTGGTCGTTCTGGTCCGCCTTCTCCGGCGGGAGGTTGGAGTGTTCTCCGCCGTCGGCGTCGTCGGCGGCCTGGTCGAGGTCGATGTACGCGACGACGACGTGGGTGGCGGCGCGCTCCAGGACGTACAGGCTGCGCACCGGCATCTCGTCGGGGTCTACGTCGTGCCGGCGAACCCAGGTCTGGCGGGTGGCGGCGATGGCCCAGGCCTCGCTGGCGTCGGCGGCGTCGGTGACCTTGGCGCAGGCCTCGGCGTACTCGGTGCCGGCCTCGACGAGTTCGTTGACGCGGGCGGTCATGTGGTCGCTGAAGGCCTGGGTGCCGATCCGCCAGGTCAGGGAGAGGAGGCCGGTCACGACGCCGCTCCCGTCGGGACGAGGGTGCAGGCGATCTTGGTGGGGGCGAGGAGGTGGTGGAGGGCGGAGCCGTGGTGGTGGGAGCCGAAGGTGGCGGGGAGGCCGCAGCTCCAGCAGTCGGCCTCGTCGCCCTGCCAGGCGACGGCGCACCGGTTGCACACGAACGCGCGGTCGGCGAGCAGGGGGTTGGCCTTGGCCAGGGTCTTCAGGAACCGGCCGGCGGTGCTCAGCCGGCGGGAGGTGTGGTGCTGCTTGCGGCGGGTGGCGTGCATGATGGTGGTCTCTCTCTCGTCTTGGCGGGTGAGGGGCCCGGGGCGGCCGGCGGTTTCTCAGGCCTTGACGGCCGTCCCGGGGCGGAGCTATCGGTCGATGCCCTTGTGCGTGGCCTGGTCCCAGTGCAGGTCCCAGCCGGGGCGCAGTCCGCGGGCGGACCAGTCGGTGCGGTGGGCGGCGGCGGGGACGTCCCGGCCGGCCAGGGTGTGGAGGAGGGCCGTCTCCCAGGCGCGCTTCGCGGCCCTTTCGGCCTCGCAGCCGCTCTCGGCCAGGCCCGTGAAGACGTGCACGCCCCGCTCACTGGTGCCGACGTGCTCTATCGGGACGTCGACCTCCCACATGACCTGGTCCATCGTCAGCCCTCCGCGTCCGGGTCGTAGTCGACGAGGACGGGCAGCACCGTGATCCGGATGCTGGTGACGGACGTGTCGTCCGGGCCGGGACCGAACAGCGCGAGGTCCTCGTCGACGAACTCGTCGTCGCTGTTGTCCGGCACCCACCCGGTGGTGGTTCCCTCCGGGAGCGGGCAGCGCTTCAACCAGGCCTCGCCCTGGGCTCGGGCCGCTTCCCGGGTGGCGAAGGTGGCGTACGGGATGTTGCGGCGCGAGACGCGGTAGACGGCGAGGGTGGCCGGCTTGTCGTCGGTGATGTGGGTGATGCCGGGGAAGACGGCCTCGGCAGCGGCCAGGCGCGCTTCGATCACCATGGTGGCGCCGAGGAGCTGGAGCATCTGGACGGTGAGCGGCAGGGTGCCGGCGGCGACGCGGCGCCGGATGTCGGCGAGGACGGTGGCGGGGTCGGGGACGGTGGTGGAGGTCATCAGTTCTCCCTTGTGGCGGGCCGGGCTGTCCGGTCCTCGGCGGAGCCTGGTCCTCGGAAGGTGGGGCCGGGCGCCGCGGGGGGCCGTCAGCGGCTGGCCGTACTCGGCAGGTGCAGGGCCTCGTCCAGTACGGCCCAGAGGGTGGTGCTCGGCTCGAACGTGCGGGCCGCGATGGTGAGCTGGGCGGCGCTGGCGACGGTCTCGAAGGCGGCCTGGCTGATGAGGCTGCTGGGCCAGGCGCCGCGGAGTTCGAAGGGGGCCCAGGTCCGGCCGTAGCGGGTGTAGTCCATGCCGTTGACGCGGGTGACGACCAGGCCGCGCTGCTGGTAGTCGCCCGGGAACTGGACGAGCAGGAGGAGGCCGGCCTTCTCGGCGGATTCGGCGAGGCGGGTAAGGAGCTCGGGGTCTGCGACGAAGCCGGTGACCGCGGGGCGCTGCTCCCACAGGTTGCCGCTGTAGTCGGCGGCGTCGTGTCCGAGCTGGAAGGCGTCGGTGAGGAATCCGGCCCGGTTCGCGGCGGCCATCTGCGGGATGAGGGGCTGTGCCTCGTCGTCGGGGCCGTAGTTCGGCTTGACCCCGGGGTGGGTGCGGATGTCGCCTTCGAGCCAGCGGGCGGTCAGCTCGGCGAGGTCGGAGAAGGTGGTGGCGGCGCGCCAGCGGCGGCGGTCCGCACGGTTGGTCCAGGGAAGTCGGATCGGCATGGCGGTTCTCCTGTCGGGTTCAGAGCTGGGCGGCCAGGTCCTCGGCGCCGTAGGCCTCGACCTCGCGGGCCTCGATCAGCACCTCGTAGCCGGTGAGGGTGTTGGGCTTCATGGGCTGCCGGCCCCAGACGTGCTTGAGGTACTTGAGGTGGAGCTCGCGGGCGGAGCGGTCGCCGAGCTGGTGGGCGTGGACGAGCTCGTGCACGAGGGTTTCGCGGACGTCGCGCTCGTGGCGCATGTTGGGAATCTGGAGGACGATCAGCACACCGCCGCGGTCGATGGACGTCTGGCCGAAGGCGCTGCGGGAGTGGCGGTCGGGGCGGCTGACGGCGTTGACCTGCGTGGGGTTGATGCCGGTCAGGAGCTGGGCCTCCGCAGTGTTCACCAGGTGGTCCATCCGGCTGGTGTCGCCGTTGAGGACCAGGTGGACGGTCGGCAGGGATCCGAACTTGTCGCGGACGAGCTGCTCGGCGTCGGGGGCGATGGCCCTGGCGTACCTGCTGAGGCGGCCGCCTCCGAAGAGGAAGTGCTGGGTCGAGATGCGCAGCATGACGGTCCCTTCAGGGGAGAGTTCGGGGGTCGGGCGGAGAACGAACCGAACCGACAAGAAAACTATACCCACTATCCATCACTTCGTCTAGTGGGTTCCTCGCCTGTCAGTCCCCCGCGTGCTCGGCGAGGTCGGCGGCCCGCTGGAGGAGGTCGAGGACGGCGCCGACGGTCGGGACGGCGATGTTGTTGTGCACGGCGATGTCGAACTGACGGCTCAGGGCCCGCGGGTCACGGCCCTCGCTGCGCCACTGCGTCTCCAGGCGGGCGCGGTAGTCGGGCGTCGGCTGGGCGTAGGCGGCCGGTTCGGCCATCGCGGAGCGGATGTAGATGTGGGAGCGTCCGGCGGTGTCGGCGTCGGCCGGGGCGGCCATGAGGGCGCCGAGGATGCAGTGGCGGCCGGTGGCGTCGCGCAGTTCCCCGCGGCACCAGCCGCCGGTGGCCAGCGCGGCCGCGGCGCGCCGGATGTGGACGCTGGCACGGGTGGCCGGCCGCTGGTGGCGGCGGGTGATCCGGTCGAGCAGGGAGGGGCGGGCGGCGGCCTGGGCGGCGGCGGTGGCCCGTTCGCTGCGCTCGACCTCGGCGAGGCCGGCGGCCACCAGGGCCGCGATGTCGAACCCGGCCTTGGGCGCCGACGGCTCGGGCGTGGCGGACTCGGCCGGGGTGATCCTCTTGAGCCAGGCTTCGACCTCGTCGGCCAGGAGGCGCGTGCTCGCGTCGGGAGCCTGGGTGCCGAAGGTGGCGGATGCTGCGGATGCGGGCATGGCGAAGCCTTCCTGCCTGCTGCGGGACGGTGGGGTTGGGAGCTCCGGGGGCGGCCGGCTGAGTGGTTGGCGACCTGGCGGCCGGCCCCGGAGAGGATGGGTCAGGTGGTGTACTTCTTGATGTTCTTGTAGACGTTGTCGCGGGTCACGCCCAGCGTGTCGGCGACGTCCTGCTTGGCGCCGTAGTAGTTCTTGCTGAGCTCGCCCATCCGCCTCCAGAACTCCTTCTCGGCCTCGAACACGGCCTTCTCGGCCTCGATCACAGCCTCGTCTCTGGCGGATTTGGCGATCTTCACGGCGGCCTGGAGGTCTTCGAGGGTGCCGGGCGGCAGGTCGGGACGGGGGGTCATTTGGGCTCCTCGCGGTCGTGAGGGACGATGGTTCCGGCCCCCTGCTCCGGTTGGAGCGGGTTGGGAGACCCGGGGACGGCGGGCTGAGTTTGGCGACCTGGCCGCCGTCCCCGGGGCGTCTCTACTGAAGATCCTCGCGGGCGTCGTCGGCCGGCTCCTCACCGGCCTGGCCGCGCCCGAGGCCCTCGTCGGCCTTGCGCAGGTGGTCGGTGACCGCGTACAGCCGCTGCGCCTGGTCCTCCTCGCCCTGTGCGGCGAAGGCCACGCCGAGCCTGCGCGTGATGGCGCCGGCCGTCTCCAGCAGTCCGCTGCTGCGCAGGCTGTGCCGGATCTCCTCCGGGTCGGCGCCGGAGTCGATGTCGTCGCGGATCTGGCCGAGGTCCTCTGCGAGCGGGTAGGCGATGTCGCCGTCCCAGCGGTCGGGGTTGATCCAGTCGATGATCTCGTTGGCGGCCGCGTCGACGACGTAGAGGGCGCCGATCAGGGCGAGGGCGGTGACGGTGGCGCCGGCGGCGGTCAGGTTCGCGAACGGGCCGTTGTTGTTGACGATCGCGTGGAGCCCGAGGACGACGACGCCGGAGGCGATCACGATGCCGTCGAAGCGGGTGACGGCGGAGAGGACCTTGACGCCGGCGCGCCGGGCGCGAGCGGCCCGGATCGGGCGGTCCTCCAGGGACTTGGGGCGGGCGGTCTCGGCGGGGTGGACCAGGGTGTGGGTCACGAAGGGCTCCTTCAGGCGGTGGTGCGGGGCGGTTGGGAGGTCCCGGGGCGGGCGGCTGAGTTGGCGACCTGGCGGCCGCCCCGGGACAGGAAGGTGTGGGGCGGTCAGGCCGGGTTGCGGTCGCCGGAGAGGGCCGCGACGGTCCGCAGGTGCCCGCGCTGCGCTTCGATGCGCTTCTGGACCTCGCGGGTGACCGGTCCGCCGCGGAAGGCCTCGTAGTCGTAGGAGTCGCCGATGACCCACTGGCGGGCGTCGATCCCGGCGGCCTCGTACATCTCGGCGCGGGAGTAGGCGCTGTAGCGGAAGTTGTCGTTCACGGTGGAGATGGCCTGGCCGGTGCGGTCCCAGGTGATCGCGGTGTCGAGCGCCGTCTTCTGGGCGGTGACCAGCTGGGAGACGGTGGCCCGCCAGTGCGTGTCGGGCTTGCTGTCCAGGGAGGTGAAGATGTCCTCCATGACGGCGAGGGCCCGGGTGTAGGCGTCCCAGTGGCCTTCGGCGTCGCGGGTGGCGTTCTTGAGGGCGGCGTTGTACGCGGCCTGGCGCCAGAGGTGGATCGCCTCGTCGTACTGGGCGTCGATGAGCGCCCGGGACTCGGGCGTGAGGCTCTCGTCCTTCCAGGCGTAGAGCGGCCGCTGCGGCTCCTCCTCGGCGCCGGTGAAGGCCCGGAAGGTGAAGGCCAGCCGGTTGAAGCGGTCGGCCGAGACGCCGGTGAGGTGCGGGTGCTGGTAGGCACGGGCCTCCGTGACGAGCCTGTCGAGGTCTCCGGCGCTGATGGTGGTCATGGTCTCTCCGTCGTGTCGGGCCGGGTGTTCCCGGCCGGGTACGGGCATGGAGGGGATTCCTCGCGGGCCCTGGGGCCCTGCGATGACTCCAGTATGCATTCTCTCAGAATGCATTTCAAGAGAATGCGTTCTGCGGTTTGGCGCGGATCCCCCGCCTACGCGTCGGCGCTGGTCGAGCCGCTGTCGGGCTCGGAGTTGCCCACTGCCGGCCGCCCGGCTCCCGCGGCCGCCTCCTCGCGGCCGGGCCGACCCTTCGGGCGTGCGGGGGTGCCTCCGCCGGAGCGGGCCCGGGCCGCCTTGCGCTCGGCGGCGGCCAGGGCGGCCGCGGCCGGGCCCTCGCACTCGGTGCACGTGATGTCCAGGCCCGGCGCGACGATCCGCCCCTTGTCCTCGCAGACCAGGCACGCCGGCCCCTTGGCCGGCGCGGGCATGCCGTACGCGGCGCGGTACTTGGCGAAGGACGGGATCTTCGGCCCCGGGACCGGCTCGCCCTTCTGCCGGGCCGGGTCGGGCGCATCCTGCGGGATGCCGGCCTGCACCGCCCAGGCGGTGCGGATCAGGGCCGCGACCGGGGAGTAGGCGATGTTGAGCGCCTTCTTCTTCGCCTTGCGGACCCGGCGGCGGACCTGCCGGCGCACGCGCTTCTTCGCCTCACGGACAAGGGCCTTGGTGACGATCCGCGCGGCCTTGGGGACCTCCTCGACCAGGTCGATGGGCGGGAGCGGCTCCTCGCCGAAACCGGCTTCCAGGATCCAGAACATGTCCCAGTTCGGGGTGGTCCAGCGCATGTCGACCCAGGCGGTGAAGTGGCCCGGGTCGATGAGGTGCTCCGCCCACTCGTGGCGGGCCGGGCACAGCACCTCGACCACGGGCTGCGCGGCGCGCTCCAGGACGAGGGTGAGGCCGGTGTCGGCGCCGCACATCGGGCAGGTGACGGGCAGGGCCTGCCAGACGACGCGGATGGTGTGTTCGGGGTCGGCCTGGAGGTAGTTGAAGCGGCGCTCGGCGGTGATGCGGTAGTAGCCGGCGTCCGGATCGTGGGCCCGGAGCGGGTCGATCATTACGGACTCCTCGGGATGTTTCGGGCGTGAATTGGGCTGGAACCGATACGAACGTGCAGGTCAGAGGGGTGGAACCGGGCTGGAACCCGGCCTGGCCGGTGGAACGGGTTCCCCGGCCGGGGAGCGGTTCCGGGCCGGTTCCGGCCCGGTTCCGCTCCCCTGACCTGGGGTTCCATCCCGGTTCCAGCCCCGTCAGGGGGCCTTCGGGGCCTCGGAGGTGATCGCCTTCAGGTCCCGCAGGCGCCAGCCCCGGGGGCCGGACTTGGTCCACTTCTCCAGGGGCCAGGTCAGGTTGTCCGGCGCGAGGACGGCGGTGACCGCCGCGCGGACCGCCTCCGTACGGGCGGCCGCCTGCTCCTCCTCGTCGCCGTCGAAGTTCTCCAGGGCCCAGCGGTCCGGGTCGACCGCGGCGAGCTTCTCGGCGAGCTGTTCCTGCGTCAGGCCGGCCGGGTCGCCGGCGTCGTTGAAGATCGCGCGGATCGTCTTGATCAGCTCCGGCGGGCCGGTGCGGCGGCGACGGCGTGCCTTGGCCTCGGCCTTGGCCATCAGCTCGGCCAGGGTGACGTCGGCGAACTCCTCGGACTCGGCGTCCGGCATCACCAGGTCGCGGCTGCGCTCGCGGCCGCGGCGCAGGTACTCGTCGTCGGCGGTGATGCAGGCGCGGTAGGTGATCGGCTCGCTGTGCTCGGCGCCCGCCAGGACGTACGCCACCGACGCGTCGTTGACGGTGTCGCCCATGGCCGGCAGGAGCCGGGTCGGGCGCCAGCCCTCGGCCATCGCTCCTGCGGGCAGGAGCAGGCCGACGTCGTCCTTGTCGCAGGCGCACATGACCTGGACGGGGAGCTCGGTCAGCCAGGTGTTCTTGCCGATCAGCGCGCGGGTCAGTCCCTGTCCGGCGACCACGAGGGTCACGTCGCTCTTGGCGCAGGTGACCGACATCTCCTGGAGCTTGCCGTCCAGGTCCAGCTCGCCGATCTTCTTCCCGTCCCCGTCGAAGATCGGCTTGCGGGAAGCCTTCACGAAGGCCGGGAACTCCTCGACGATCAGCTTGTAGCCCGGCCGGGTCCGGTCGGTCCGCCAGTTCTGGCCCATGCCCAGTTCGTCGAAGAGGGCGGGGCGGCCCTGACCGACGGCCAGGAGGTAGTCCAGGACCTCGGCGGCCAGGTGCGGGTCGGTGACGACCAGGTGCATGCCCTCGCGCAGGCCGCCGAAGCCGGAGCCAGCGGACCCGAGGTCGATGCCGATCACGATCTGGTCCTCGGTCGCGGTCAGGACGTCCAGGATCGCCCGCAGCCAGGTGCTCTTCCCGGAACGGCTCTTGCCGACCAGGTTGACGTTGGTGCGGCACATCGGCAGGCCGAGCGGGTCCGCGGACATGGATGCCGCGACCATCTGCGCGGCGATGTCGGCCGTCTTCAGCGACTTCGGCTCCCGGTAGGGGAGCTCTGGCACGTCCTTCCACGGGTTGGGGCCGGGCACGACGATCAGGCATCGGTTGCGGCTCACCTTGGACTGCCGCAGCTGCAGCGAGGACGTGCGCACTCCGGGAAGGCAGGCCTCAAGGAGATTCAGGCCGTCGGCGATCTTCTCGGGGGTCATTCCGTTGAGGACGACGTGGATTTCGAATCCCCAGGTGTGGGGCTCGACCCGCAGGCTGGTCAGTTCGCAGCCGAGCTTGCCGGTGAGCGCCTCGCGGGCCATGGTCTCGAACATGGCCGGCGTCATGCCGATGGAGAACTCCTGGGGGTGGCCGGCCTCGATCCGCTCCAGCCGCTCCAGCTCCGCCTCGCTCACCTCGACGTCGCGGCCCAGCAGGGAGACGCCGGCGAGGTTGAGCACCAGGGCCCCGAGGAGGCCCCAGACGTCGGCGAAGCCGTAGGCCACCGCGTCGGCCACGATCACCGGGCCGTAGGTGTATCCGGCGCGGAACGCGACGGCCCGCTTCGCGGTCTTCCGGGCGCTCTGCGCGACAGCCAGCTGCTTGCCGGCCTCCATCTGGAGCTTGACCGCCGCGGCCTGCTTCTCCCCGCGCTTGAGGAGCGCGATCTGCGCGCGGCGGGCGCTCTGGTCGGCGGTCTTGACCGCGGCGAGGGCCAGGCGCTCGTCGGCCGCGGCCTTGTGCCCCTCCATGCCGATGACCCAGTTGCGCACCCGCCGCTCCCCGCGCAGGGCCCGGGGGACGATGCCGTGCACGGTGAGCTGGCGGGCGGCGGCCTTCCGCGCCCGGCGGCGGGCCTGCCGGCGCAGGTAGGCGTAGCGGGCCTTGCGGCCCTGCTTGGTGCGCAGCTGCGGGTTGATCCAGGGGCGGTCGCCCTCCGGGTCCTCGCGCAGCTCCCACTCCTTGGGGGTGTAGACGGTGCCCTCGATCGGGCGGCTGCGCTCCGGCGCCGGCTCGTCGTCCGCGTCCCCGTGCTCGTACTCGTCCTCGTCGTGTTCGTCGTCCGGGAGGTCCGCCGGCTGTGCCGGGATGGCCGTCGGCGTCTCGCGGTTCGTGTCGAGCAGGGCCGTGAAGGCGGCGCCGCCGTCGCCGTAGAGGGTCTCGAAGACCGGCTCCAGGTCCTCGACGAGCTTGATCTTCACGTCGCGGGCCTGGGAGCCCTGGTCGGGGCCGACGACGCCGAGGGCCTCCAGGGCGTCCATCATCCGGCCCGTCAGTTCCCAGCCGATGCGCAGCTTGCGCTGGAGCATGGAGCGGGAGCCGAACTGCGTCTCGACGACCAGCTCGGCGGCCTCCCAGAGCACCTTGCGGTCCATGGCCTGGCCGACCTTGGCCCACAGCTCGGGGTCGTCGACTTTCGGGTTGGTGTCGATCTCGGTCATGCTGGTCACGCCTCCTGTCGGGGGTGAGCGCGGGGCGGGGAAGCCGGGCATCGCTTTGGTCGGTTGAGACCGGCGGTCCCCGCCCTGCGCTGTGGGGGAAGGTGTTCGGGTCAGGCGGCGTTCGCGCCGCCGGGGCAGTCGTTGCAGACCCCGTAGCGCTTGGGGATCTCGTAGTCCTTCTCGGTGTCGCACTCGGGGCAGACCCGGCGGGCCGCCACCGCCTTGCGGATCGCGGCCCATCGCGCCTCCGTCATCGGCCGCTTCGGCTTGGCCAGCTCGACCAGGTAGAGGGCGGCGAACATCGGGTTGCCCTGGCGGGTCCACCCGAGCTGGCCGGCCACGGGCTGGCCGCCCGGGCGCAGCCCGCGGGCCCGCAGCTGTCGGTAGGTGGCCATGACCTCGGGGTCGGGGCCGAGCTTCCAGGGCCAGGTCGGTATGCCGAACTCCTCGCCCTTCGGGTCGTCGTAGCGGGGACTGGAGCGCGGCATCACCGGCTCCCCGGGCCGGCCGGGTTGCTGCGGGCCGCCTTGGCGTCGGCGAGGCGCTGGTAGACCCAGGACTTGCTCGGCTCGATGACCTTGCCGCCGTGGACTTCCGCACGGCGCCGCTTGGTCTCTGCGGTGACCCCCTTCGCGTTGGGGATCCGGCCGTCGCGGATCTCGCTGCGGATCCACTCCTCGATCGCGGCGTTCTCGCTCGCGTCGTAGTTCTTCGCGGTTTCCGCGGCGGCCCGACGGGCGCCCGGCGAGAGCTTCCGTACGGTGGCCCTCACCGCCTGCCGCTTGGAGCCTTCAGCAGCGGCCGCGCGCTTCCGCGCGGGTGTCCGCGTGGACGGGGGGACGGACGTGTTGACCTGCGAAGATCCATTCCACCGGAAAGCGTTCGCCGGGCCCTCTACGAGCCCCTCGCGGGTTGCGGTAAAGACCCGCGTAGGGAGGGTTGCAGGGTCTTCCGCGACCGGCTTCACGGTCTCGCCAGAGACGCTCTCGGCCGCCACTGCGGACACCTTCGCGGAAGCGGTGAGACGCATGCGGCGTGCGTCCGCGAGCTCCTCCAAGACCTCCGCGAGACGGCCTTCCGCGTCCACCCGGAGCCCGAGCATCTCCGCCGACAGGTGGCGCAGCAGCTCCTCGGGCAGGTCGAGGCCGGTGCCTTCGTGGACGCCGTACGCGGCGTGCCAGGCCTCGTCCTCCGTGAGGCGTTCGTGCCCGGCGATGGCGCGCAGCGTCTTCGCCGTCGCCCACACATTCGGCAGCAGGTCCTGGCGCTCCTTGCGGGTGGCCTTCACCTCCTTGCGCCGGGTGCGCTCGGCCTTCAGCCGCGCCCGGGCCTCCTGGTGCCGGCCGAGCTGGACCAGCTGCCAGACAGCGATCGGGATGATCGAGGACGCGGCCAGGACGGCACCCAGGATGGTCCCGTACTTGTCCCCGCCGACCTGCTGGCCGTGCAGCCAGTTGATCCAGGCCGCCAGGCCCGCGAAGGTGTAGATCGCGATCCGGTACGGCCACGGCGAGCGGCCCTGCTGCATGGCCTTGGCCTCGCCGGCCGTGGCGGCCCAGGCGGAGCACTCCAGCATCACCGGGAGCAGGGTGACCAGGAGGTAGCCCGCCCAGCCCATCTCGATCAGGATGCCCGTGCCGGTCAGCGAGGCTGCCTGGGAGATGAGGGCCGGCACGATGCTGCACGCCATGACAGCCAGCGCGGCGGCCAGGTCGAGGTGTTCGGCCAGCCACGCCGGGGCGGCGTTGAGCCGGGCGGCGAACCGCTCGCGGGCCTCCTTGCGGCGCCGGGCCTTCTCCCGCCGCTTCTCCTTGTCCGCCGCCGCCTTCGCCGCCTGGTCGGCCTTCTCCTTCGCCAGCTTCGCGGCGGCGTCGGCCTCCTTGGCCTCGCGGATGCGCTTGGCCTCGCGGTCCCTGGCCTCCTGGTCATCGGCGGCGCGAGCCCGCTCCTGCTCGAAGGCCTGCTGCTGCGCCCGCAGGTTCAGGTTCGCGTGCAGTTCCTCGTTCAGGCGGTT
Organism: Streptomyces sp. NPDC044002; assembly: GCF_056434525.1. Lineage (NCBI taxonomy): Bacteria > Bacillati > Actinomycetota > Actinomycetes > Kitasatosporales > Streptomycetaceae > Streptomyces > Streptomyces sp. NPDC044002. Next base: position 76,494 of record NZ_JBWKEZ010000018.1, on the reverse strand, counting down.
CTGCTCGGCCTCGGCCGCGTTGTCCTCGCGGCGGGCGGTACGGAAGTCGGTGAGGCTCACGGGGTACCTCCGGCGGTCGGGGTGGCCGCGTGCGGGGCGTAGCGGTACAGGGCCGCGACGAGGGCGATGACCAGGCAGACGCCGATGCGCTCGGCGACGCCGGGGGTGAGGCCGAGGAGCCAGGCGCCGCCGGCCACGGCCAGGGGGAGCTGGATCGCGCCGAGTTCGGCGAGGAGCCGGGTGAGGCGGGCGCGGATCTCGACGATGGGCGTGTGGCCGCGGCTGTCGAGGTAGGCGAGGCCGGCGACCGGGAGCGCGAGCAGTGCGCGCTGCCACCAGGTCGCCTGCAGGCCCAGGAGCCAGCCGGCGCCGAAGAGGATGAAGGCGGTGATCGACCAGGTCGTCACCAGGGCCTGGACCTTCAGGGGCAGGCCGCGCGGGGTGCTGGTGCTCATGCGACCTGCACCTCCCGCGCGGTGAAGACGACCGCCGGCACCGACTTGCCGTTCCGGAAGCCCGCCACGAGCGCGACGGTGACCGGGAAGGGGAGGGAGGCGGGGCGGGCCGGGCGGGAGTCCGCGGGTACCGGGCCGAAGACGCGGTCGGTCTGCTTCGCGGAGGGCTCGCCGGCCAGGCGGCGGAGCAGCTCGGCGACGCGGGCGGCGGTCTGCGGGTCGTGCTCGGCCATGCCGAGGATCACGTCGGCCTGGAACTCCAGGCGCTCCGCCTGCTGTTCGGCCGACTCGTCCAGCGGGGCCAGCCAGTCGACCGGCCTCACGCCGGTCAGCAGCTGCAGGTGGCGCAGGATCTCGACCTGTTCCAGACCCTGCGGGTGGGTCGTGCGGCTGGAGGCTGCGAGGATGGTGTTCACGGGTCGGTCTCCACTTCGGATGGATTCAAGACGGCCTGTGCGGCGGCTCCCTCGGGGTTTCTTGGCAGAGGCCCGGGGGAGCCGCTTTTTCCATGCCTTGGCACGGAAGGATCACTCGAACTACATTGAGTACTCAATGGCTCGACGTGAACGATGTTGCATCACTCCGCGCGTCCGGTCAAGCACGGATCGCCGAATCGACTACATTGACTACTCAATGCGAATCGAGGTATTAATCTTCCATGTCGATCAGCCGCAAGCCTCGCCCTCTCTACCAACGGATCGCAGATCAGATCCGGGGGGAGATCAGCGACGGCACGCTCGCGCCAGGTGCGCGTCTGCCCACTGAAACCATGATCGCGGAGCGCTGGGACACCACCCGGACCACCGCGGTCAAGGGGCTTCGTGAGCTGATCAACGAGGGTCTGGTCATCGCCGACCGGCCTCGCGGGCACTTCGTCCGCGCCCGTCGCCCGATGGCCTACCGCCCGCAGGCCGAGTTCCGGCGCCGGCCGCTCAGCCCGGCCATGGATGCCTTCATGGCCCAGCTGAGCGACGAAGGCCGCAGCGCCAGCCAGAAGATCGAAGTCGCCATCGTCCAGCCCAGCAAGGAGATCCGCGAGCGGCTCCACCTTCAGGAGGGCCAGCTCACGGCCGTCCGCCGCCGGGTCCGGTTCGTCGACGGCGAGCCCTACAACACCAACGATTCCTACTTCCCGCTCGACCTCGTGCAGGGCACCGAGATCATGGACCCGAAGGACATCGCGCGCGGCGCCAACGTCGTGCTCGGCGAGCTCGGCCATGAGCAGGTCCGGGCCCTGGACGAGGTTCACGTCCGGATGCCGTCGCCGGAGGAGATCGACCGACTCCACCTCGGCCCGGGCACCCCGGTAGCCATCCACGTGGTCACCGGCTTCACGGCCGCCGACAAGCCGGTCCGGGTGGTGGTCAACTGCCTTCCTGGCGACCGCCACGTCATCACCTGGGAGCGGTCCAAGCCCCGCCTGGGCGGGCCGCTCACCATCCGGCCCGCCACCGAGGACGAGCTCGGCACCGTGACCGAGCTGTGGGGTCAGGCCGCCGAATGGCTGAACAGCCGGGGCATCGACCAGTGGCAGTACGCCCCGCGTGAAGAGCGCATCGCGGCCAACATCGCCGCGGGCGAGTGCTACCTCGTCGAGGACGGTGACGTCGCCGTCGCCACCGTCACCCTGGACCGGTTCGCCGACTCCGACTTCTGGTCGGAGGAGGAGGCGGCCCAACCCGCCCTGTACGTGCACCGCATGGTCGTCCGGCGCGATGTGAGCGGCGGCGAGCTCGGAAGCGCGATGCTCGACTGGGCCAGCGAGCAGGCCAAGGCCGCGGGCCTGGAGTGGCTGCGCCTGGACGCCTGGCGCGACAACAACGCGCTCCAGGAGTACTACCTCGGCCGCGGCTTCGAGCACGTCCGCACCGTCGAGGCGGACGGCCGCAGCAGCGGTGCCCTCTTCCAGCGGGCCGCCGGCCAGGTCCGCGGCATCGGCCCCGAGCTCCAGAGCCCGGCGGCAAGCGCGTCACCCGTCAGTACCGCAGCAGAGTGAGGAGAATGCCCGCCATGAACATCGGCTCCGCCTAGAAACGAGGACGGCCGCCCTGGTGAGACAGGACGGCCGTCAAGCGACTCCCCTGCCGGCAAGCATCCGGAGTCGTGGTTCAGCGCGGTGACCGCGCTGGGTGCCTGGACCGCCAGGGGCCCGCTGGTCACCTACCCAACAGAATAGACAACGATCCCTGGGCAAGCCCAGCACACCCTTGCCCAGGTGGTCCGCGTCACAGTTGATCAGCTGATCCATGGCTCCCTGAACAAGGGAACCTTGCGTGTCAAACCAGCACAACGCCGCCAGCGCGGCCGTACCACCCCCGGGCCCGCAGCCGCGCGGGCCAGGCTTGCCCGGGCCTCGCCGAAATGGGCAAGCCCAGGACCTGCGCCTTTCGGGGCGCGGGCAAGCCTTTGGGCAAGCCTCCGTGTGGAGAGTTCACGGCACAACTTCCGTCAGGAGGAGTGCAGTGAACCCGATCTACCCTCCGACCGCCACCACGTGGGTGGAGGTCGGCCTCCGTACCGTGCTGCCCACCATCGGCCGCCGTCGCAAGTCGGTGACGGCATGAGTGAGCGCCCCGAGTTCGACCTCGCGGCCACCATCGTCCGGGGCCAGGCTCCGGCGCGCGCGGTCACCGTCCAGCGGGCCGTGGCCTTCAGCGGCCGGCTGACGCACCAGCTCGACTACGTCGTCTACCTTCACGTGCTCTTCGCGATCAACAGCGGCGCTCAGGTCACGGTGCCCGGCATCGTGGCCTCGGTGCGCGAGGCCGGCGTGCGGTCGGCCAAGAGCGGCAACGAGCTCGTGGGCCGCGACGCCGTCTACGAGTCCTTCACCCGCCTCATCGAGGCGCGCTTCATCCGCCGCACGACCATCCCCAACCCGAAGGGGAAGGGCTACCGGGGCCTGACGTCGTACGAGGTGTACGAGCACTTCGAAGACAACCCGGACTACTCCCCCGAGGGCCCCTCCGAAGAGCCCGGGACCAAACTTCCGGTGTTCGCGGAAACAACTGTTTCCGCAGGTCAGCCCACTTCCGGTGTTCGCGGAAAGAAGGGTGCTTCCGGTGTTCGCGGAAGTGGTGTTCGCGGACGTGGAGGATCGTTCGTTTCCGCAGGTCAGCCCACGTCCGCGAACACCGGAAGTGGAACGGGCTCCCCCCCACACCCCCCGGAGGAGGTAAATACCTCCTCCCCCTACCCCCTCGGGACAGGTGCGGATGGTGTGGCGCCTGCGGCGCGGGAGGAGGAGGGGGAGAGCACGACGAACCCCACCCCGTCCGCTGAGCAGATCGAGGCAGCGTCGCAGTTCCTGCAGGAGCTTCCCCGCCCCTGGACCGCAGGACGGGTGACGGTGCGCAGCCTCGCTCCGCTGCTCGCTGCGGTTGTCGCGGATCAGGGCTGGGAGCTGGACGACGCCCTCGTCACGGAGCTCACCTCGAACCCTGAGGGCGTCAAGCGTCCGATGCGGGTGCTGAAGAGCCGCATCGAGGACCTCCCCCGTCGGCTGTCCCGCAAGGACGTCCCGAGGCAGCGCCCCGCCGTTGTCGAGGACCCCGACTTCGCGCCGGTCCCGATGCCGGACAAGGTCGCCACGATCCTCTCCGGCCTGCGACGGCCGGCTGTCTGACCCAGCCGCGAACATGACGGCGGCGGCCGCTCCCGCGAAGAACCGGCCGCCGCTCCAGACCACTACCTGACAGGAAGAGATCCATGACCAGTCTCCCACTCCCCGCGCCGTCGGCGGAGGCAGAGCCCCTTATCGAACCCACCTTCCGCTCGGCCCGCACCCAGCCCGACCGCCAGGCCTTCGAGAGGCTTCCGCCTCAGGACCTCGACGCGGAGCAGTCGGTCCTCGGCAGCATGATCCTTTCGAAGGACGCGATCAACGACGTGTCCAACCTGCTGGCCGCCGACGACTTTTACCGCCCCGCTCACCAGGCGATCTACCGCGCGATTCTTGACGTCATGGGCAAGGGCGACCCGGTTGACCCCCTCACCCTCGGCGACGCCCTGCTGAAGTCGGGCGAGCTCGCGAAGGTCGGCGGGGCTTCCTACCTCCACACCCTGGTCCAGTCGGTCCCCACCGCCGCGAACGCCGAGTACTACGCCGAGATCGTTCGGGAGAGGGCCGTCCTGCGCAGGCTCGTATCCGCAGGCACCAAGATCGTCCAGATGGGGTATGAGGGCGTCGGCGAGCTCGACGAGATCACCGCGGCCGCCGCTGCGGAGATCGCCGCGGTGACCGAAGGCCGCGACCGCAAGGACGACTTCTTCACCCCGGGCGACACCCTCGAAGGCACGCTCGACATGATCCAGGCTGCCGAGAAGGGAGGGGAACTCAGCGGCGTCACGACCGGATTCACCGACCTCGACTCGCTGACGAACGGCTTCCAGCCAGGCCAGATCATCGTGGTCGCCGCCCGGCCCGGCATGGGCAAATCCACCCTCGCCATGGATTTCGCGCGCGCCTGCACGATGCCGCGTGGGAAGAACCGCCAGCCCATCCCCGGCGCCGGCCGTCCCGCGGCCTTCATCACGCTGGAGATGAGCATCGACGAGCTCAACATGCGGTGCCTGTCGGCTGAGGGCGACGTCGCCCTCCACCACATCCGCTCGGGCCTGCTCGATGAGGCGGGATGGGGTCGACTCGCGGTCGCCGCGCAGCGGTACAGCGAGGCCCCGATGTACATCAACGAGAGCGCGCGGTCCCTGGCCGAGATCCAGGCGAAGTGCCGCCGGCTCAAGACCCGCATCCCCGATCTCGCCGAGATCATCATCGACTACGCGCAGCTGATCGAGAGCGGCGGCAAGCGGCACGACAACCGGGAGCAGGAGGTCAGCCACATCTCGCGGAGCCTCAAGCTGCTGGCGAAGGAGCTCGGTCTCCCGATCATCCTGCTGTCGCAGCTCAACCGCGGGCCGGAGATGCGGGCCGACAAGAAGCCGCAGGTCTCGGACCTGCGGGAGTCCGGCTCGATCGAGCAGGACGCGGACATGGTGATCCTGTTGTACCGGGACGACGCCTACGAGAAGGACAGCCCGCGGGCGGGCGAGGTCGACATCATCGTGGGCAAGCACCGCAACGGGCCGACCGCGACGATCACGGTGGCACAGCAGCTCTACATGTCGCGTTTCGTCGACATGGCCGCAAACATCTAAGGGGGACAAAATGGATAATAAGGAGTATTCGGGCGGCCTTAGTGAGCTGCGGGCCGTACGCGACGAACTCAAGCCGCTGGAGCGCGAGCTGGTCCAGCTCCAGGCCAAGGTCGGCAAGCTGCACGACCGCCGGGCCGAGCAGATCCGGAAGCTCGGCGGGTACGCGAAGGCCACCTCGGACCGGATCGCGACAGCCGCCGGCCTCAGCGTGATCGACATCGTGGCCCTGGTGCCCTCTCTGGCCCCTCAGAGCGCCCCTGAGGCGCCTGCGGAGCCTCCCGCGACGGAAACCGTCACGGAAGATCAGTCGACGGCTCAGGCGCCCGCAGAGCCGATCAAGGAAACGTCCCCGGCCCCGGCCCCGGACAGCGGGGCCGCCGATCGGGCGGGTGCCCTTGCGCGGCTGCGCGCGGCGACCGCCGACGGCGCCTTCGACCTGGAGGTGCTCGGCGGGCCCCGGCAGGCCGAGAACACTCCGGCCCCCGCAGCTGCCGGACCCGGGGAGGCCGAACGCGTCCTGCCGTCGATTCCGGCCGGTGCCGAGGGCGATGCCTGGTTCCGCGCCGAGCCCGGCCTGGCGTCGAAGCGGCCGAACTTCAAGCAGGCCACCAGGGGGATGGCGTTCCTCGACACCGCGACCGGAGTCCTGGTGTGGCAGGGCGGCACGACGCGCCTCGACCTCGGCCAGTCCTCCGTGTCCGAGATCCTGACCGCCGTCTACGCGGTGGCCCCGGCCACCATCGAGCGGATCTACATCACCGCGGGCGACCCCTGGCACCAGGGCAGCGAGCGGCACGAGTTCCTCAAGGACGCCGTCGCCGCCTGGCTGAACGCCCCGCTGCCGGAGGGCTGGACGGTGGAGTCCTCACGCGGCAGGGACCGGCAGGCCGGCCACCTGGTCCACCCCCGCAACCCGGTCGGCCGCTGGCAGCGCGGCGACCAGCACACCGAAATCCGCTCGGTGGGCGAGTGGTTCGACCCGGAGGGCTCCGACCCGGCGACGGTGCGCGCCGCGTTCGTCGAGTTGTGGAAGGCGCTGCGGCCGCACTTCGAGGACGTCGTCCTTATGGGCTCGCCGTCGCAGACCGGCCGGGACCTGTGGTCGCGGACCATCCCGACGAAGGCCGGCGCGCGGTGGGCGGACGGATTCCCGGTCATGTCCGAGGAGATCCGCGGGCTGCTCCACGCCACCGCCGGGCAGGGCCGGACCGAGCTGATCGCGCCGCCTCGGGTTCCGGAGCGGGTGCCCGGCTGGTTCGAGGTCGACCGGACCTTCGCGTACGCCAAGCACACCTGGGCGTCCGGTGTCGGCGTTCCGCGCCGGATCACGGCGGCGGCCTTCGCGGCGATGACGGAGAAGGAGCAGAACAGCGCGCTGTTCGCGCCGTCGCACTGGCAGGTGCGGGTGACCATCCCCAAGGGCTGGAACCACGTAGGGCTGCTGCCGGCCCCGGCGCCGGGGGAGCGGTCCTGGCACTACCCGTACGAGGGCGGCCAGACCTTCGTCACCTGGGCGGGCGGTGCCGAGGTCAACCTGGCGCTGCGCAACCCGATCGCGCCGTGGCGGATCGAGATCCTCGACGGGCTGCTGTGGGAGTCCGGGGATCCGCTCAAGGGGTGGAGCACCAAGCTGCGCGAGGCCTGGCAGTCCCTGCGGGCCACCGCCGAACTGCACGGCGACGAGCAGCAGAAGCAGGCCTGCCGACTGGCCTCCCGCGCGGTGCGCAGCATCCTGCTGTACGGCATCGGCACGTTCGCGCAGCGGCCCCGGATCACGACCGGCTCCCTGGAGCTGGGCGTCGGCGGCGAGGTGCCCGATCTGCCGGACGGCGCGCGGCTGACCGGCATCACGGACACCCACGTCACCTGGGAGCGCAACCAGGGCTTCGCCCGGGACCAGTACGCACACCCGGAGTGGGCGGCCGGGGTGTGGTCGGCGGCCCGGGCGGCGCTGCTGTCGGTGAGCACCAGTGCGAAGGACCCGCAGACCGGGAAGCCGGTGAAGGCCGGTGCGCTGCACCTTCCGGCCGGGAGCATTCTGGCCTTCCGGACCGACGCCATCTACACCTCGGCGCCGGTCGACTGGGAGTACGGCGGCGAGCCGGGCGACTACCTGCTCAAGGGGCGTATGCCCTGGGAGCAGACCACCCCGCGCACCGACGAGGAGTTCTACTACCTGCAGGGCCTGGGACGCCAGGCGTACGAATCGGAGGGGCTGTGAGCAGCGCCGACGTGGTCTGGGGCGGGCAGTGGGAGCATCCGGCCTGTGGCGCCTCGGGCGAGGCAGTGTGGGAGGACGAGGGCACCGTCGACTCCGGGCACGACTGCGGCCGTGAGGGCTCGGTCGTGTGGAGCGCGGAGTGGCGCTGTCACGGCTGTGGTGATGAGGGCGACGGCCAGTTCGAGGACGACAGCCCGGTGGACGCCAGCCACGAGTGTGACGACGAGGACGAGGAGGTGGCGGCGTGACACCGCGTAGGAGGAGGCCGGCGGGCGGGCGGGGCGCGCAGCGCAACGAGGCCGCCCGGCTCACCTCGGAGCTGGAGCGGGCGGGGTTCAGCCGGAAGCAGGTCGGCGAGATCCTCGGCCGTAACCCGTCCCTGGTCAGCCAGTTCTTCACCAAGAACAAGGGCGCGTCGATGGTGGAGGCGCTGCGGGCCGTGGTCCAGGAGGTGCAGGCCGGCGGCCCGCGAGACCTCGCGAGCCTGAAGGCCTTGGCCGCCGGGCACGTCCAGCCGCGGCTGAACCGCGAGGGCTACAAGGCCCGCGTACGCGGGAAGGCGCGGGTGCGGGCGGAGCGGATGGTCAAGGACGCGAAGGGCAAGACGGTCATCGGCGCCGACGGGAAGCCGGTCAGGGCCTGGTCCTCGTCCCTGGCCAAGGCGGGCAAGCAGCACATCGCCGCCGGCGCCGGTCGGCTGCGGCCCGTGGTCGACGACGCGGCCGCCAACGGCGGGAAGATCGCCTTCACCGTCCGGGCCCGCAAGGGCGCCTTCAAGCACGACGCCGGCCGCCGGGCCGACTCCCCCGGTGTCCGCCGCGGCGTCGTCCAGCGTCGCGACGGCACCGAGGAGCGGGCCTACGCCGACAACCGCGGCGGCCCGGGCTCGGGCGAGGAGGGCTTCGACGGCGCCGAGTTCAAGGCCCTGGTCGACGCCGCCGGCGGGGACGTCGCGGCCGCCGTGCAGAAGTGGCTCGTCGACAACGACCGGATCGAGGCCGGTACGCCGATCATCGGGCTGGAGATCCGCGCCTGGAAGCCCTAGCTAGGGTGGCCCGCATGGTGAAGTGGCAGGACGGGAACGGGCGGCTGCGCAGCGGGCAGGTCGAGGTCGAGCTGGAGGTGGCCGCCTCCTACCGGGCCCGCACCCGGGGGCTCCTCGGGCGGGACGGGATCAAGGGGGCGCTGCTGCTCACTCCGGCGGGCAGCGTGCACACCTTCCGCATGCGGTTCCCCATCGACGTGGCCTACCTCGACCGCCGGTTCCGCGTCGTCGCGATGACCACCATGGCTCCAAACCGTCTCGGCCTTCCCCGCTTCCGCTCCCACCACGTCCTGGAGGCCGAGGCCGGCGCGATGGCCGGCTGGGGACTGCGCGTCGGGAACGTGGTGGAGCTGTGGCAGGGGCCGCAGCCGGCCGATCCGGACAACTCCTAGTCAGGTGTGAAGACCTTCCGGCCCTGGAGCAGCTGCTCCAGGGCCGGTTTCACCCTCAAGAATGCATTCTCTTGAAATGCATTCTAAGGGAATGCATACTGACTGCGGTGGCGTACTCGTACCGCCGACAGCCCTCGCCAGCGTCACGCCCGCTTCACCCGAAGGAGACCGCAATGCTCCCCTGGTACGTGCTGATCCTGATCGGCGCCGCGCTCGCGCTGGGCGGTCGACGGTACTTCTACGGCACCCTGGCCACCCGGCCGCGCGAGACGTGCTCCTGGTGCCGCATCGCATCCGGGCACGAGGTGGCCGGCCACACCTACGAGACCTGCCACGGCCCGGTCCGCGAGCGCCAGGCCGAGCAACAGAAGGCAGCCGACCGCAAGTTCGCCGCCGACCGCCGCGAGAACATGCGGCAGACCCAGCAGAACGACCTGGACCACCGCCTGGCCCGCCAGCGCGGCAGGATGCGCCTCGTGCAGGTGGGCACGGTGACCACCCGCACCAGCTCCCGCGGCGCCGTGATCGACATCAGCGGGTGGGTCTTCGACGCAGCCACCACCGCCTCGGGCCAGCGCTCGCCGGGCACGCCCACCACCTTCCGCACCGGCGGGGCCCCGGAGAAGGTCCACGGCTGGACCCTCCCGGAGCTGCACGCGATGGCCCACGGAGGCGCCTGCAGCTGCGACGTCGTCCGGCTCTCCCGCAGCTCCCGGACCTGACCTCAACTCCCCCGCGAACCCCGACGAACGGAGCCGACGATGACCGACCTCCCGTCTTCCGCCGACACCACCTACCGCAACGCCCCGAACGTCCAGGAGGAGACCGAAGAACTCCTTCGCCTGCGCCGCGCCGGCCGGATCAGCGACCGCGACTGGCTGCTGCGCCGCGCAGCCCTCACCGACCGGCAGACCCTGGGCGCGGACCCCGCCGACGGCAAGGTGCAGACCTCGGTCCAGGGGACCTTCGCCAAGCTCCTCGCCTTCGACGCCGCGAACCACACGACCGCCGGACCCCTCGCCACCGACCACCCCGCCTGGGAAGCCGACCCCCGCGGCTACGTCCGGCAGGAGTACGCGATCTGGGCCGGGAACGCGCGGCCGTGACCGCCGGAATCGTCCCGACCATCAGGTGCGACTTCACCGGCGAGAGCGACGGCGACGCATGCGATCGGGAGTGGTTCGCTCCGCTCCCGATGCCCCACCACCGGGCACTGCGCGCCTGGCTGCGCGCACGTGGATGGCGCCGGCTGCGCGACGGCCGCGACCTCTGCCCCGACCACGCACACTCCTCCACCCCGACCGCCGCCCGGCCCCACAGCCCCGAGAGCAAGGCGAGCACATGACCCACACCGACACCCACACCCCTCCCCCGCTGCGCCCCCACCAGAGCGAGGCCCTGGCCCGCGCCGTCGAGGAACTCACCCCGCCCTCCCCCGCCGAGCTCCCCGCCGCCGGCCTGCGGACCCAGGTCATCATGGCCACGGGCAGCGGCAAGACCCTCGTCGCCGTCCGCGCCGCCGAACAGATCGGCGGCGCCCGCGTCCTGGTCCTGGTCCCCTCCCTGGACCTCCTGGACCAGACGGCCCGCGCCTGGCGGGACGGCGGCCGCACCGGCATCTTCCTCGGGGTGTCCTCCCTCGACCACGAGACCGGCTTCCCGCACACCACCGACCCGCACACCCTGGTGCGGCTCATCACGACCGCGCACGAGAGCGTCACCGTCTTCGCGACGTACGCCTCCCTCGGCAACGGAATCCTGGAGGCCGCCCACGAAACCGGCCTGGACCCCTGGGGCCTGATCGTCGTGGACGAGGCGCACCGCACCAGCGGCCGGGCCGGCAAGCCCTGGGCCGTCGTCCACGACAACACGCGCATCCCGGCCGCCGCCCGCCTCTACATGACCGCCACCCCCCGCATCTGGACCGCAGGCGACGACGAGGACGGCGAGGAGCTCGTCGCCTCCATGACCGACGACCCCGAAGGCCCGTTCGGCCGCGTCGCCTACCGCCTGCCGCTGGACGCCGCGATCGAGGCCGGAATCGTCGCGCCGTACCAGGTGGTGGTCGTGGACGTGCAGGACCACCAGCTCAACGCTGCGATGCTGGCAGCCGGCCAGGACTCCGAGACCGTCCGCGGCCTGCGCCTCGGCGCCCTCCAGGCGGCGACCCTCAAGGCCGCCGAGGAGGAGGGCCTTCGCAGGGTGCTCTCCTTCCACCAGCGGGTGTCCGAGGCCGAGGCCTTCGCCGTCGGCCTGCCCGACAAGGCCCGCGAGCTCCGCCGCCAGGACGGCGAGCACGAGCCCTCCGAGGACACCGGCGTCTGGGCCCAGTGGCTGCACGGCGAGCACAAGCCGGCCCACCGGCGCAACGTCCTCATCCAGTTCGCGGCCGGCCTGACCGACAGCGGACAGGACGCGTGGCTCTCCCTCATCGCCAGCGTGAAAGTCCTCGGCGAGGGCGTCGACACCCGGGAGTGCGAGGGCGTGATCTTCTGCGACGTCCGCGGCTCGATGCCGGACCTGGTCCAGGCCGTCGGCCGCGCCCTGCGGATGCACCCCGGCCAGGGCAAGATGGCCACCCTCCTCGTGCCGGCCTTCCTCGCCACCGGCGAGACCACGGAGTCGCTGCTCACCTCCCCCGCGTACGCGGGCCTGGCCAAACTCCTCGCCGCACTGCGCGCCCACGACACCCGCATCGAGCAGCTCACCACCCCGGGCAACCTGACCTCCGCACGCACCGACAGCCGCGACCCGGAACCCGCCGACCGTGACGATGCCCCGGACGACGACCAGGCCACGGTGAGCGCCCCGGCCCGCGAGCTCCTGCGGTTCTCGAAGCCGCGCGACGCGCACCAGCTGGCCAGCTTCGTCCAGCTGCGGGTCCTCAACCCCGAGCGAGTGCAGTGGCGCCGCGGCCTCCAGGCCGCCCAGCGCTACCGCGCCGAACACGACGACCTCCGCGTCCCGTACGGCTTCCGGACCCCCGACACCTGGTCCCCCGCCGGCTTCCCGCTCGGCGTCTGGATCGCCGACTGCCGCCGCCACTACAAGGCCGGCAACCTCGACGGCGACCGGATCGTGCAGCTGGAGAAGCTCGGCATCCTCTGGAGCCTCTTCGACGCACGCTTCGACGAGGGCCTGGCCGCGGCCACCGCCTGGGCCGCCCAATCCGGCGTCGGCCTGGCCGCCCCCGTGGACGCAGCCCTCGACGGCTACCCGGTCGGCCGCTGGCTGAAGAACCAGCGCGCGGCCGCCCGCAGGGCGAAGACCCCGCTGTCCCCGGAACGCCGCGCCGCCCTCGCCGAGATCGACCCCGGCTGGTGCCCGGAGTGGAGCATCGACTGGCAGCGGGCCTTCCGTCTCACCCAGCGGCACGTGAACGCCGGCGGTGCGCTCCCGGCCGGTCCCGAACTCCTCATCGAGGACGGCGAGGACCTCGGCCGGTGGGCCGCCGCGCAGCGCCAGGGATTCGGGAAGCTGACGGGGGAGCAGCAGGAGCTGCTCGCCGAGCTCGGCATCACGCCGGCGCCCGCGCCCGCCAAGCGGACCCGGGAGGAGATGTGGGCGCACAACCTGCGGGCTGCTGCGCAGTACCGGGCCCGAGTCGGCAACCTCGACGTACCGCGCAGTCACACCGAACAGGTCGACGGCGAAGAGGTGCGGCTCGGCGCCTGGATCAGCCAGCAGCGCGTCAAGTCCGGGAAACTTTCGGTGCAGCGGGTCGAGGAGCTGTCGGCCCTCGACATGCGCTGGGCGTAGCCGACCACGCCGCAACTCCCCAATTGGGGAGTCCGCCGATCTTGCTTGTGGGCTCCCCAATTGGGGAGCCCACAAGCAAGATCACCTCGCTGGGGGACTCAATCCGGCATATTCGGCAATCAGCGCTGAAAAGCGACGCTCAGAATGGGCCCTAGGGTCGACGAACTCGGCATGCCTGGTATGGATCGACCTTTGATCGCCTGGGAGGCCCGTAGGCGGCCCCTCGTGGCGTTTCCGCCCCTTGGAGGGGCCGTCGATTACGGCAAATGGGTGTCCTGGCGCCGCAGGAGCACCTGCGCGCGGATCTGTCCGGCTGAACCCTTCGCCGTGCTCCTTGTTGGGCAAGCCTCCCCCTGCGTCTCCTCGGGATGAGGGCAAGCCTTTGGGCAAGCCGCGCTGAGGAGGCTGGTCGAAGACTCCCGCCGTCCGGTGGGAGGCGGCCGCTCGCCCGCCGGCGCTCCCGGGGGCCGGGCGCCGTGCCCCGCTCCAGGAAGGCCGGCCATGACCGGACGTCGCTACCCGACGCGCACCGCTGCTCCACGACGACCAGGACGAGGGCGTCGAACCGCGCGCCGAGGGAAGGGAGGCCAGGGCAAGGACGCGGCCGGCCTTCTGGCGGCGGCCGCGCTCGTGTCCGTCTTCGTTCCGCAGGCTCGGCAGTGGCTGGAGCTCCATGGCTTCGGGATCGCCGTGGTCGCCGCCTCGGCCCTCGTTGCCGGGGTGCTGATCCTCCTCCTCGTCAAAGCCGTACGGCGCGGCTTCTCGGCCTGGGCCGGACGGCGCCGTCGGCCGGAAGGCTGGGACATCCGATTCCTGGACGGCCTGCATCACACCGAGTTCGAGGAAGCCGTGCGGGACCTGATGCGCCGCGATGGAGCCCGTGATGCCATCCGCGTGGGTGGCGCCGGCGACAACGGGGCCGACGTCAAGGGCACCGACCCGGCAGGCCGGCGCTGGGTCATTCAGTGCAAGCACCGCCGCGATGGCGCAGCAGGGGCCGCAGTCGGCACGCCGGACCTCCATGTCCTCAACGGAACCGGCCGCCCTGTCCACGGGGGTGATGTCGTCGTCCTCGTCACCAACGGCCGGATCACCGCGCCTGCGGTCAAGTTCGCCCAGAGCCAGCGGCTGCACCTGGTGGACCGCGGTCTCCTGAACGAATGGGCTGCCGGCTCAGCACCTCTGTGGGAACTGCTCCCACACCTGCCAGCTCCGCGACGCCGCATGTGATCGCAGGCCAGACGCGAAGGGGCTCCCCAATTGGGGAGCCCCTTCGCGTCTGGCCCTGGCCGAAGCGGTTCGGCCCTGCTGGCTACTGCGGCGGAGAGCCGAGTGCGCGGCCTACGGCCTCGCCGTTGGCACGGATCTTGGTGAGCAGCGAATCGGTCAGCTCCGGGAACTTGCCGGTCGCCCGCCGTACTGCCGGAGCGCTGACCGTTCGGGCCGCCTTCTCCAGAAGGTTGGCCACGGAGACCAGCTTCATGATGTCCGCGTCCTCCATCGGGTTGGGCGCGACCTCTGGCTGCGGAGCGGGCTCCGCGGGGGCCGAGGTCTCACCGGAGCCTGCGGGGGAGCCCGCAGGGGAAACCGCGGGGGAGGCCACCGGAACAGCAACACCTGCGCCCTCTTCCTGTCCAGCCTCCGCGGGGGCTGCCGTCGGCGCGGCGCCTCCAAGGCCGGCCTGAGGCGCGGGCGCGGGAGACAAGGCCTCGGGGCTCGTCCTCTGTTCCGGCGCGGTCAGGATCGCGGTGACCATGGACATGATCTCGCTTATGGACGAGGTGTTGAGCGGCGGCAGCTGCTCGACGACGCCCGCCAGTACCGCTGCCGTCACGCGCTTCACGTTCCGGGCGACGCTGTCGTAGACGACGACGGCCTTCTGGTCGCCGGACTCCTTCGCGATGCCGGTCAGCTCCCGCACCTGGGACTCGCGGGGCTTGTACCCGAGCTTCGCCAGGGACTCGCCGATGCGCCATGCCTCGGTGAGCCGGTGCATCTGGGACTCGGAGACCTCCCAGTTCTCCCAGACGAACTCGGCGAAGTTCGGGTGCTCCTGGCGCTGCAGGTTGCCCGACTTCATCGTCTCCAGCGACTTCCCCGCGATCCAGAACGCGTTGTGGAGGTTGTTCATGCCTGCCTTGCAGGCCTCCAGGTCCGCCTGCTCCTGCGGAGACAGCGCACCCTGCCCGGCTGCCGCGTACGGGGCCGGGATGGTGTCGAGCGTCGTGCCGGGAAGCGGCTTCACGACGACCTGGACGTCCTCTATCGCCAGGCCGACACCGGTCCCCATGAGGCCCTTGCCGATGGGCGAGTGGGTGGGCTCGTCGTCGAAGAGTCCGCCGGTCATCCTGATGCCTTCCTGCTGTAGTCGAAGATTTCCGTGGTCAGGGCCTGCATGTCCGCGGTCAGTCCGACGATGGCGTCCGGCACCACGTCGGCGACCGTCGCGCGGCCGGCTGCGACGTCGTAGCTCTTGGCGCTCGTCGGGAGCAGCTCGGCGTACTCGGAGAACAGCAGGCCCTTCTTACGGGCGTTGCGCGCGGGCTTCTCCCGGTATCCGACGACGGTGGACAGGATCGGCGTTCCCTCGCCGAGCGTCTCCCGGATGTCGCCCTTGACCTCTTCGTGGAGTTGCGTGGCACTGGGGTTGGAGGCGTAGAGGAAGGCGCCGGCCACGGTGAGCCAGGGGTTGAGCTGGCGGCGCACGCTCTTGAAGTTCTTGGCGATGCGCTTCATGCCGTTGATGGACGAGTCGTCGGAGCGCGTCGGGACGAACAGGTGCCGGCCCGATGCCAGGGCGAGCTGCTCCAGCGAGTCGTTCTCCGGCGCGGAGTCGAAGATGATGCGGTCGTAGAAGGGCGCGATCGGCTGGATCGCGCGAGCCAGGGAGAGAACGACGCCTACGCCCTCGGGCCCCATGAGCCGCGCCATCAGCAGCGGGATGAGTTCGCCGACGGCTTCGCCGCCGGGGACGACGTCCAGGTTGGGGCGGACGTCCTGGACCGGTCGGAGAGGGGAGCGTTCGTGGATCGCCCGGTACAGGCCCATGCCGTCCAAGACGCTCGGGCCGTCAGGCTGCCGACCGCGCTTGTGCTTCTTCACTCCGAGGTCGTCGTCGTCTTGACTCGTGACGCAGACGAGGAGTGTCCGCTCGCCCTGCGCCGCGGCGTGCGCAGCGAGGTGCGAGGCGACGGTGCTCTTACCGACGCCGCCTTTGCCCGTCCCGATGACCTCCGAGTTCCGGGGAGGTTCGACGAGGTCCACATCGTCATTGAGCATCTGGCGCGCCCTCCTGTGCCTACGGGGACCGCGTCCCGGGGCGGCGCGGCAGCACGCATCCTGACACATGGGGTGGGTGCTGACCCGCTGTTGCCGGGGGAGCTCCCCAATTGGGGAGTCCACGCCGTTGACCGCTGACGTCAACGTCGCAGGGGAGGACACCCGTTGATCATCAGCCAGGCTCGGCGGCCCCTCTGGTGATCTCCGCCACACCGAGCGTGTCGGGCAGTGTGGGGCCATCCGCCTCGCGCCGGGGTCACGCCGTTCCCCTCCGTCCGGCCAGTCGGGTCCCCGCCCGCGCCCTCGGGGCCACCACCACCTCCCCCTGCGGACCGATGGTGATCACTTTTCGCAGACGATCTCGCTGGTCTGGCGCCGGAACCGGGCCAACCGTCGGCGCCCCGTGAGAGTGTGAATGCTGCTCAGGGGATGAAGTACTGATGTGGGAGGGGCGGCACCAGTGACCGCGGGGAAGACGGCAAAGCCGATGGAACTGACCAGGACGCACCGCATCCTGATCGCGGTCGTCGTGGCCGGCGCCGTCCTCATCGCGGGCATCGGCTTCGCCGGCTCGTACGCCGCCGTGCGCGAGCTCGCCCTGAAGAAGGGCTTCGGCGACTTCTCCCTGGTGTTCCCCATCGGCATCGACGCCGGCATCTGCGTCCTCCTGGCGCTCGACCTCCTGCTGACCTGGATCCGCATCCCCTTCCCCCTCCTGCGCCAGACCGCGTGGCTGCTCACCGCCGCGACGATCGCGTTCAACGGCGCGGCCGCCTGGCCCGACCCGCTCGGGGTCGGCATGCACGCCGTCATCCCCGTGCTGTTCGTCGTCACGGTGGAGGCGGCCCGCCACGCGGTCGGCCGGATCGCGGACA
The DNA here is from genome assembly GCF_056434525.1 of Streptomyces sp. NPDC044002. NCBI lineage: Bacteria > Bacillati > Actinomycetota > Actinomycetes > Kitasatosporales > Streptomycetaceae > Streptomyces > Streptomyces sp. NPDC044002. Next base: position 59,311 of record NZ_JBWKEZ010000018.1, on the reverse strand, counting down.
TCACCGCCGACCGGCACATGGAGGGCGTCCGCATCACCCGGTGGCTGCTGTCGCCGGTGCCCACGTTCAAGCTGTGGCGCCGAATGAAGCTGTGGGAGCTGCGTTCGTACGAGCAGGCGGTCGGCATGGAGCAGGACCGGCTGATCTACCAGGCGCGGCTCCAGGCCCGCTACGGGCGGGCCTGGCGGCGCAAGGCCCCGGTGGAGGCGCTGATGCCGCTGCGGCTGGCCCGCATCGGTGTCCCGCTCGCCCAGACTGCTTCCGCCGGCCTGACCGCAGCCGGCCTGAGCCCGGTCCTGCTCTCGCGCCCCGAGCCCGAGCCTGAACTCGCGCCGGCGGCGGAGCAGGAGCTGACGGCAGCGGCAGGTGTGCCCGAGCTGCCTCCGGCCGACCAGCCGCCCTTCGAGGAGGTCCTCGTCCCGGAAGCGGAATCTCCGACCCGCGCCGCAGACCCGGTTCCCGAAGCCTGGGATGAAGTCCCCGAACCTGCCCTCGTCGACCTGCCGAAGGCCGGGCGGGAGTTCATCGGGCAGTACGGCGTGGTCCCGTCCGCGGAGCAGTTCGCGGCGTTCCTCGCGCGGGACTACGGCCTGACCGACCAGGACACCGGCGGCCTTCTGCCCGATGCCCTGCTGGAGCCGGTGCTCGCTGAGCTCCAGGCGGCAGATGCCGAGGCGGCCGTACTCCCGGCTCCCGCTCCGGTGGCCCCGGAGCCGGTGACCGAGGCGCCGGCGGCTGCGGCTCCGGCGTACGAGGAGCAGCCCGGTGCGGGGGAGCCGCACCCCTTCTTCGGGGAGCCGAGCAGTGTCCAGGGCGGCCTGTCGCAGCCGTCGGCCGAGCCGGTGCAGCTGCCCGTCGGAGCGGTCCCCGCGCCGACTGCGTCGGTGACCGACGCGGGCCCGGCCGTACCCGCGGGCCGTTCCTTCGAGCAGCCCGTCCTCTCGGCGCCGGCCGAGGCGGAGGGCCGGGACTGGGTGGCCGAGGTGGCCGCGTCGGGTGAGGCGACCGCCCGGGTGCCGCGCCAGCAGGACGATGAGGTGCCGTCCGAGGCGGACCCGATCCAGCGCGAAGTCGAGCTCGTGGCCTCCTGGCTGGTGGAGGCTGAGGAGGCCGGGAAGAAGCTGTCGGGGGCTGAGGTTGCCCGGCGACTGGAGGTCTCGCCGAAGACGGGCCAGCGCCGCGTGCTCGAAGCGAAGGAGCACCTGGAGGAGCAGCGCCGGCAGCAGGGCCGGGCGCACCTCCGCTCCGTCGGCAGCAGCTGACCGATTCCGCTTCGGGCCCGGTGACCGGTCACCGGCCCCGCTCCCGGCCACCCCGCGCAGCCGTCCCCGCCGTGACCGATCCGGTGCGTGACCGATCGCCCGGCTGGTGCCGTGACCGATGGACGAACCCGCCCACGACCGGGCCTGTGACCGATGACCGGGCCCGCCCGTGACCGATTCCGGGCCCGGTGACCGGTGACCGATCGAGGCCCCATCGGTCACCGGTCATGACCGATCCGCGGCCATCGGTCACCCCTCCGCAGCTCCCTCCCACCCGTCCCCTGGGCAAGCCTTCACCCGGGAATCGCGAGGCTTGCCCACCCCCCAGGCAGGCTTGCCCACAGTTGCATGGACCGGTCACGAGGAGGCTTGCCCAACCCCCCACCAGGCTTGCCCAATCGGTCACGGGAGGCTTGCCCAGCTAGAGGGCAAGCCTCCCATCTGCGCTTTTAGGGCTGCGGGCAAGCCTTCGGGCAAGCCGGTCTGAGGAGTGTGTACGGCACGAGATCCGAAAGGAGACGTGCCGTGCACGACGCTTCGCACCCCGCCGCCGGCGGCGGGTACTTCGACCGGCTGGACGCCGACTGGGCCGCGCTGTGCGCGGACCCGGCCCTGCGCCAGGCGGTGACCGACTGGGTGACCGATGGCCGGCTGACCGACGAGCTCGCGGCCGTGACCGATTCCTGGGCCGGCGCCTGGACGCCCGAGCAGCTCCTCGCCGCGCTCCGCCCGGCGGCGGACGGCGTGACCGATTCGCTGACCGATGCCGTCCTGCGCGCCCTCCTGGAGCGCGCCGCCGGCCGTGACCGATCGGCCGTCCTCGCCGGCCGCGTCGTCGTCCAGGCGATGCTCCCCGCCGTCTTCCGCATCACCCGCGGACAGGTCCGGATGACCGGTGGCCGCACCCGTGACGCCGTCGGTCACGTGACCGTGACCGCCCTCTACGAAGTCGCCCGCGCCGGCCGCATCCACCTCCGCCCCGGCCGGCCGGCCGCCAACCTCACCCTCGACACCTTGCGCCGGGTCCTGGCCGAGCTCGCCGCCGATCAGGAGCCGGCGGGGGAGGACCTGGGGCCGGCGGAGCAGATCGCCGACCGGGCTCCGGGACCGTACGAGATCGCCCGCGCCCGCAGCGTCCGCGCGGCCGCCGCCGAAGCCGGCCTCCACGCGGGCCCGGCCGACGACGCCGCGAGCGCCCCGGCCCGGCTGGAGCTCCTGGAGCTCCTCCTGGACGCGGTGGCCGACGGCTCCCTGTCGACCGCGGACGCGCAGGCGCTCGCCTGGCACCACATCAGCGGCGGCATCCCGGACGCCGAGGCCGCCGCCCGCGCCGGGACCACGGCCGGCGCATGGCAGCGCCGGCGCTCGCGGGCCCTGGCCCGCCTCACAGCATCCCTCCAGCCCGAGGCCGCGGCATGACCCGGACCACCGCCCCGGCCACCGTCCGCTCCCCCCTTTGGAGATGCGTCTTGACCACATCCGCCGCCGCGACGCCGTTGGACGCGGACGAGGAGCGCGTCACCCGCGCCCAGCGTCTGCTCATCCACCTCGGCGCCGCGCTCGTCGCCCGCCCCTTCGACACCGGCACCCACGAGCAGCTGCGTGCCTTCCTGGACGAGGACGCCGAACGGGTCCTCGCCTCGCTCGCCGCGCTGAGCCGTCGGCCCGAAGCGGAACTCCGCCGGCGGATCGCGGAGCTGGCCGGCCACACCCTGCGCTCGGCCGGAGGCACGGCATGAGCCCCGTTCTCACCGGCCGCCGGAAGCCGGCCGCACCGGCCGACTCGCAGCTGCCGGCTGTCCAGGAGACCGAGACCGAGCCGGACGTCGGCTGGGTCGCCGGCTGGTCGACCGGAGCTCAGGCCAACTCGGCTGCCCTGATGCGCTGGCTCGTTTGGGGCCTGATCGCGCTCGGCCCGCTCCTGGGCGCGCTCGCCTACCTCTCGGTCCCCGCGACGTCCGCGGCCCCGGCGCCGAAGACGGCGCCGTCGGCACCGGCCGCGAGCGGCGGGCAGGGCGCATCCGGGTTCGCGACCCTGTTCGTCGCCGCCTACCTGTCCGCCGGGCGCGGCGACGAGCCCAAGCTCGCCGCCTACTACCCGCCGGCCGCCAGCATGCAGCTCGACGGCGTCTCCGGCCAGCACCACGGCGAGCAGCTGACCGTAGTCAGGCTCCGCCAGAGCGACACGTCGGTCTGGTCGGTCACGGTCGCGGCCCGCGTCACCGGCGCACAGCCGACGGCCACCCCGTCCACGCAGCCGGACGCCTCACCGAGCCCGGCCGCCGCGGCCGATGCGGTGCGCTACTTCCAGGTGCCCGTGGCCACCGCGCCCGGCGCCGGGGGAGCGACCGCGTACGCCGCGCTCGCGCTGCCGGCCGAAGTGGCCGCCCCCGAGCGGGCCAAGACCCCGGAGCTGGTCTACGGCGCGATGCGCCCGGCCCTGCCCACCGACCCGCGTACCCAGGCCGTCACGTCCTTCCTGTCCGCCTACCTCACCAAGGGCGGCGCCGAGCTCGACCGCTACCTCGCCCCCGGCACCCGCCTGACCGCACCGTCCCCGGCCCCCTACTCGGGCGTCGCCGTCGACCAGCTCGCGGTCGAGGGCGAGACCGGCGGCGAACCGGTCGTCGCCGTCCCCACCGACGGCACCACCCTGCGGCTGCTCGTCACCCTCCGGGCGACCAGCCAGGACGGGATGCGGCTCCCGCTCACCTACGCCCTCACCCTCAAGGCCCGCGCTGGCCGCTGGGAGATCGCCAGCCTCGACGGCGCCCCGGCCCTGGCCACCCCGACTCCGGCCCCGGCCGCCTCCGGCGCCCCCGGTCCGGTCCCCACCCCCACCCCATAGAAGAAGGAGCATCGTCATGCACGACACCGTCACGCTGGCCGCGGGCTGGATCCAGACCGGCACCGGCATCGGCAACTCCATCAAGACCCTGATCTTCGACGTCGCCATCCCCGCGCTCTGCGGGATCTTCGTCGTGGTCGTCGGCTGGAAGACGAAGGCGCCCGGCCCGACGATCATGGCTGTCATCTTCGCGGCGATCGTCTGGGGCCTGTCCGCGAACATGGGCGCCCTCAAGAACAAGACGACCGAGGACATCGTCCAGTACCAGTCCGGCCCGAACGCCGCCCGGAGTGACCAGTGACCGAGGCCTCCGCCACGGGTGGCGGGGAGCTGGACTTCGAGCTCATCGGCCGCTGCTACACCAAGGCCCGGCGCGCACCGCTGGTCCACGGGGTGATCCGCGACGTCAACGGCGGCCGGGGGATCCGGCTGCCCGGCGGCCCGTACACGATGACCCAGCTCGCCGGGATCGTCGCGACCGTGGCAGCCCTGATCCTGACCCGCCCCGTCTGGGGCGGCCACGGGTGGCTCGACGTCGCCGTCCTCCTGGTCCTGCCCACGGTGGTGGCGTTCGTGCTGCGCCACCTCCACATCGACGGCCGCAACCCGGCGGCCGCCCTGCTGAGCATCGCCCTGATGCTGGCCGCGCCCCGGCGCGGCCAGCTCCGCGGCCGCACCTACCGGCCAGCCCGGCCCACCCGCGGCGATACCCGCATCCACCTCCCCGCGGACGAACCGCCCGCCGGCGCCCCGCAGGGCGATGGGGCCCCCGCACCCCAGCCACGCCCCACACCGGCCCGGGCCCGGCCGACGGCACCCGCCGCCGAGCCACCAACCCCGGCTGCGCCCGCCGCGTCCGCCGCGCCTGTGGCCTCGGGGGTGCAGGCCCTTCTCGCCCGCCGGGCCCCCACGAACCGCACCTGATTGGAGAACTGACGATGCGCCTGCCGATCCGGCACGTCCAGAGCAACTTGATCTTCACCACCCATGGCACCGTCTGGGCCGTCTGGCGCGTCGCCGCGACCAACTACTCCCACGCCCCCGCCGTCGTGAAGCGCCGCCGCCTCAAGGCCCTGGAGGGCCTGTTCAAGGCGATGACCGGCGAGCCGATGCTCATGAGCCTGTGCCCGCAGATCGACCCGACCGCCGTGGTCCGCGCCATGGTCGACGACATCGACCTGGCCCGGGCCCCGCGCTACGAGAGCCTGGGGCATGCGGTCCTGGACCAGCTGGAGGACATGGAGCTGACCGGGCGCACCGACTGGCTCGCGCTGCCGCTGCCCCCGCTGTCGAAGAAGGACGGGGTGCTCTCCGCGTTCCGGGCGGCTCGGGCGGAGGTCTCCCTGCAGCTCGGGCTGATGCCCGCCGTCGTCACCGATGCCGAGGTGCGCCGGCGCCTGGAGCAGGCCCAGCGGATCCAGGCCCAGTGGCCGACCGGGGTCTCGATGCGTCCGGCGTCCGAGGCGGAGATCCTGTGGATCTACGGTCACAGCGCGCGCCGCGGGCTCGCCGAACCGTTCCTCCCGGACGGCACCGAGACCCCGGTCCGCGGCCGTGGCCGCAACGTCGCGGCCCTGGGGGAGATCCTCGTCGGCGAGGGCGGAGCCGACTTCAACACCGGGTCCGCGCTGCCGGTCAACCCCTTCACCCGGCGCTTCCTCCAGGTCTCCTCCGAGTGGGGCGACTCCTACCAGGCCCTCCTGGCCCTCTCCGAGATGCCCGAGGCCTTCGCTCTCCCCGGTGCGGCCTACCTCCAGCAGCTCGACGACTTGGCCTACCCCGTCGACTGGACCGCCCGCCTGGTCATCGTCCCCGGCTCGAAGGCCGAGCCCAAGGTCCGCAAGCGCGCCCGGCATTTGAAGGCCCAGGCCGCCGAGTACGAGGGCGACCCGGCCGGGCCGCCTGCGGCCGTGGCCCGCAACCAGCAGGACAACGAGGAGTACCACGAGCGGCTCACCGCGAACCGGCGCGAGGTCGAGATCCGCGCCATGGTCACCCTCGCCGTGTGGGGCAACAGCCCCGACGACGCCATGGACCGCGCCGCCGCCCTCGCCAGCGACTTCGGGTCCACCGACTACACCTTCTCCCGCCCCGCCGGCGAGCAGGCCAGCCTGTGGCAGGCCATGCTGCCCGGCTGCCGCACTCCGCGGGTCATGGCTGGCTACGCGCAGATCCTCCTCGCGCGGGACTTCGCGATGGCCATGCCCTGGTGCGGATCCCAGCTCGGCGACGAACGCGGCGGCCTCTACGGCCTCCAGGTCGCCTCCGGCGGCGCCCGCCCCGTCCTCATCGACCCCGCCCGCGGCCCCCGCGAGAACGCCTCCGCCTCCATGGCCTGGCTCGGCGAGCTCGGCGCCGGCAAGTCGGTCGGCATGAAGGCCGCTGTCTACAACGTCCTCGCCCGCGGCCACCAGCTCGGCCGGCCCGGTAGCCGCGGCCGCGCCGTGATCGTCGACCGCACCACCGACCAGGAATGGGCCCGGTTCGCGAAGGCCTGCCCCGGCACCACCCAGCTGATCCGCATCGACCACACCGCCGAGGTCTCCCTGGACCCGCTGCGCCTGTACGTGAAGAACAGCCCGCAGGTCGCGGCCCGCTTCACCGAGTCCTTCCTGACCCTGCTCCTCGGTGTACGGCCGATGGACCTCGAAGGCGTGGCCCTGTCGGAGGCGGTCCAGGCGGTCCTGTCCCGGCCCGAGCCCTCGATGCGCGCCCTGATGGAGGAGCTCACCGCGCGTGGCGCCGGCGATCCGGCCGCGCAGGGCCTGGCCCGCAAGCTCGCCTCCGTCGCGCGCAAGGACCTCGCGCGCGTCGTGTTCGACGAGACGCTGCCGGTCGTCGACACCCAGCGCGCCGACAGCGTCGTCTTCCTCGTCAGCGCGCTGCAGCTGCCCAAGAAGTCCGAGCTCGCCTCCGAGCACCGCATCCAGCGGCTGGAGTTCGAGAAGGTGCTGGGCCGGGCCCTGATGTACCTGATCGCGGCGGTCTCCCGGGAGACCGCGATGCGCAGCCGGGATGAGTTCGCGGTCACCGTCTTCGACGAGTGCTGGTGGCTGACGAGCTCGGACGAGGGGCTGGAGCTGCTCCTGGAGCTGCTGCGTGACGGCCGAAAGAGGAACGCGGCCGCGTACGTCGGCAGCCACGACGCCAACGACATCGGCCCGTCCGACAGCGAGAAGGGGGTCATCGTCCGCGGCCTCATTCCGCACCGGTTCGTCTTCCGGCAGACCAGCCGCACCCTGGCCGCCCGTTCCCTGGAGTTCCTGGGCGTGGACGCCACCGACACCGAGCTGCTGGACCTGGTCACCGGTGGTCTCTCGCCTCTCGGCCTGCCGGAGGACCAGCGCCGGGCCCGCGCGGGGGAGTGCCTCTACCGCGACCTCGCCGGCCGCATCGGCCTCATGCGGGTCCTCATCCCGCGCGACCGGGCGATCGAGCGGGTCATCCACACCACCCCGACGAGCGAGCAGGCGGCGGCATGAGGACCCCGCGCGCTCCGTTCACGCGGCTGCGCCTGCTCGGCGCCGCCCGCCTGCGCTTCGCCCTGCTCGTGGCGGCGCTCGCCGCGACCGCCTTCACGATGCTCACCTCGCTGCCGGCCCTCGCCGAGCCGAGCCCGACCCCGACGCCCACCAGCCCCCCGACGAGCAACCCCCTCACGCCGAACCCGCCCGGGGCCCGTACGCCCACCCCCGAGGAGCTCGCCGAGATCGAGAAGATCATCGCCGACCTCAACAAGAGGCTCTCCGACAACTTGCAGGAGGCGTACCTCAAGGCGGAGGAGGAGCGCCTGCGCAAGCTCCTGCCCAACGAGGGCGGCGTCCTGGCCGTGTTCAACGTGACCGACGAGCGGAACCTCCCCATCTCCGCCTACACGGTCAAGAGCGACACAGGGGGGCTGACGGACTGGGACCTGGGCATCGAGAACCTGATCACCGAACTCGCCTTCATGATCACCAAGTGGGTCATCGCGTTCTGCTCCTGGCTCATCGTCTGGGCCCTGGGCTTCGGCCTCGCCAAGCTCCTCCTGGCGCCGGTCCTGTCCGTCGCCAACTCCCTGCACACCCAGGTCATCCTGCAGCTGGGCCTGCCGTCCCTGTTCCTGTCGGTGTGCGCGCTGATCGCGGTCGTCCGCATCTTCTTCGGCGACCGGGCGAAAGGATGGGGCGACGCAGCCCTGTCCCTCCTGATCGCCGCGCTCACCGCCACCCTGCTCTCCTCACCCCCGCAGCTCCTCCTCGGCGAGCAGGACGGCGCCATCGCCGCCGCCCGCGGCCTGGCCCTCGAAGTCGCCGACATCATCCTCGACGCCAACCCCGGCCCGAAGGAGAAGGCCCCCGACGACGAGGACTCCGCCAGCAGCCGGGCACTCTCCCGCCCGCTGACCAACGCGCTCACCGACGCCTTCATCGTCAAGCCGGCCATGCTCCTGCAGTACGGCCGGGTCTTCGAAGGCGAGTGCGCGAAGAAGTACTCCGACACCAAGATCACGCAGCTCGCCTACGAGCGGGCCGTGAACAAGCAGATGGAGACGCTGAAGAAGTTCAACAGCTACCGGGCCTGGATCGACCCCACCGGCGCGCAGATCACCGACTGGACTCTGCCCCTGGCCAAGCAGTGGGCCCTGGACCACTTCGGCAACCCGCCGATGGAGCAGTTCGAGAAGGACTGCGTCAAGGGCGACGTCCAGGCCGCGAAGCGGGCCTCGATGGACAAGGTCGGCGGCGCGATCTTCCTCCTCGTCGCCGCGCTGATCGTCACCGTGCTGATCGCCGGTCTCACGGGCAGCTTCCTCGTCGCCCAGTGCCGCATCGCCTGGGACGCCGTACGGGCCGAACCGGCACTCGTGGCCGGCCTGCTGCCCGGCGCCGGCCGCGGCTACCTGTGGGACTGGGCGGCCTCCGTCCTGCACTCCCTCGGGCAGCTCCTCGCCTCCATCATCGGCCTCGCCGTCCTCATCCTGATCATCCAGGCCGTCCTCGACCCCGTGCAGCAGGACTGGGGCAACGAACTCACCCTGCGCTTCCTGGCCGTGGACATCGTGTGCATCGGCGCGATCAAGAAGCGCAAGGCGCTCACGGTCAAGTCCAAGCAGGCAGCAGCGAAGTGGCGCGACAAGATGTCGTCCGGCCGCATCGGCGGGACCAACGGCAGCGCACTCGCCCCGTCTTCCACCCCGGTGGCGAAGAACCAGAGCATCGCCCGCAAGGTCACCCGCGGCGTGGTCCGCACCGCGATGGTCGGTGTCGCCGTGGCCTCGGGCAACCCGATCGCCGCCCTCGGCTACGCCACCAGCAGCAGCGTCAGCACCGTCGCGCTGATGAACCGCATTCAGTCCGGCGGCAACGGCGGCGGCCGCCGTCCGGCCCGGCCTGCGGGCCAGCCCCAGCCCCAGCCCCAGCCCCAGCCGAGCAACGCCGGCAACCCGGGCCAGACACCGCCTGTCCCTCCGCAGAACCCGCCCGCGCAGCCGCCCAACCCGCCCGGTACGCCGGCGAACCAGCTCCCGGGAGGCCCCGCACACAATCTGGCCAGCAGCAGCCAGGCGGTCACCATCCCCAACCAGCTTCCAGGAGGCCCGGCAACCAACCTGGCCACCTGCAGCAGCCAGGCGACCACCACACCGAACCAGCCCAACGCGCAGGCCACCAGGCGCCACCAGCCCCGCCACCAGGTCCCGACCCAGCCGTCGAACTCCCCGCGCCAGCAACAGCTCCGCCAGCGCCTGGACCGCGGCACCCCCCGCCAGCCCGGCCCGCGCCGCGTTCCGACCGCGACCCCGCGGCGTCCCAGCGACGCGACCCTGAGCCGTAACGAGGAGCGGGAGCTGAACATGCGCCGCCGCCGGCAGCGCCGGACATGAAGAGGAAGTTCAAGGGGTGGCTGGCCGGCCTCGCGGGCCTGCTCGGCCTGGCGCTCGTCCTCCTCGCCGCCGTCGGAGCGCACGTGGCCGGCCTCGGCCAGAGCGAGGCCGAGGCCGCCGCCGCGGCCAGCTGCCCCGCCGGCGGCCAGCCCGGCCTCGACCCGGACACAGCCGAGATAGCCCGCAAGGTCAAGGAGATGCTCGCCGGTAGCGGCGACGTGAACGTGCCCGGCCTGTCCGAGCCCAAGAAGCAGATCCCCAACGCGAAGGTCATCGTCGCGACCGGCATCCAGAAGCGGGTGCCGGCCCGCGGCCAAGTCGTCGCCCTCGCCACCGCCCTCCAGGAGTCCACCCTGATCAACCTCGACCACGGCGACCGCGACTCCCTCGGCTTGTTCCAGCAGCGGCCCTCCCAGGGCTGGGGCACACGGGAGCAGATCATGGACCCCGTCTACTCCTCCGGGAAGTTCTACGACGGGCTGGTGAAGATAAAGGACTGGGAGCAGATGCCCGTCACGGTGGCGGCGCAGAAAGTCCAGCGCTCCGGGTTCCCCGACGCCTACGCCAAGCACGAGCCGCTCGCGACGGCTCTTCAGCAGGCCATCGCCCCCACCCTCGGCGCCGCACCCGCCGGCCCGATGCCGGGAGGGCCCGGTCTCGGTGGCGGCTTCGGCCCAGGACGGTGCGCCGGACAGGGCACCGGAAACGTCGACTTCGGGAACATCCCGCCCGGCTCCCTGCCCGAGGGCTACCAGATCCCGGCCACCGCGCCCCCGCAGGTGCAGACCGCGATCCGCTGGGCGCTCGGCCAGCTCGGCACCATGTACCAGTGGGGCGGCAGCTGCACCAACCCCCACGGCCCCAACGCCTCCGAGCGGTGCGACTGCTCCTCCCTGACCCAGCGCGCGTACGGCGTCGCCGGCAAGGAGATCACGCGCACCACCTACACGCAGATCAACGACGGCCACCCGGTCCCCGTGGCCGCGATCCAGCCGGGCGACCTGCTCTTCGCCGTCGGCTCCGCCTCCCGCCCCGAGCACGTCGCCATGGCGATCGGCTATGGGTACGTGGTGCACGCGCCGAAGCCCGGTCGCGTCGTGGAGGTCGCCCCGCAGGGCAACCTGGGCCCGATCCTGCTGGTCGTGCGCATCGTCTGATGAAACGGCGGTGCCCGGCCCGGACTTCCGGGCGGGCACCGGCCGACTCGGTCAGTACTGGCACCAGCACCCCTCAATCGTCAAGGGATTGCAAAGCATTCGGGCGTGGTGTCTGGATCGGCCTCGAATTCTTACTTGGTCCAGGTGAAGGGCTTCTTCCCACCACCCTGGAGGAACCGTGCACCACACCACCCCGCCCCGGCCAACCCCGGGCCGGCCGACATGAACCTCCCGGACCTGCCGGTCGAAGAACTCCTCACCCAGCTCCAGGACGTCCTGGGCATGGCCGCGCCGTACCTCATCGCGCTCGGCGTGCTCGGGGCGGCCATCTGGGTGTGGTGGACGATCCGCCGCGCGGCGCTCGTACGGGAGGCGCTCGCCGACCGTGTCCAGGTCGAAGTGATCCCGACCGCGACGTTCGACCCCGGTGAAGGTGAAGTCGGACGCTGGGCACGCCAGCTCGGGCGCGTGCACTACGCCGCCGACGGTGTCCCGGCCCGCGGCTCCGCGGTGCGCCTGCGCTACACCGCCGCGGAGGGGAAGATGCACTGCTACATCGAAGGGCCGGCCGCCGCGGCCGCGGTCCTGAACATGCCCGGCTTCGCCGAGGTCGAGGTCCGCACCCAGGGCGGCCAGGCCGACATCCACCCCGTCCGCTTCACCGGCCCGGGAGGAACACCGTGAGCGCCGTCATCTCCCTGGCCAAGCCCCCGAAGACGACCACCGCCCAGGCGAGCGCGCGCCGGTACGTGCAGCGCGCCGAGCTCGCTCTCGGCCTGCCCGACTACAAGGCCCTGGCCTCCCTCGGCCTGAGCCCCGACCCCCTCCAGCAGTTGGCCGCCGCCATGGCCTCCGTCCGCACCGAAGACGGAGAAAAGGCCGAGGTCGTCTTCGACCTGGTCCCGGTCTCCGAGCAGCGCCTGGCCCGGCGTCGGCGCCGCCTGATGGCCCGGGCCGCCCGCCGGGGCCCGTCCGCGTACGGCGAGCGCCTCACCGGCGGCCTCGGCGGAGGCGGATTCTGGGGATCGGCCACTGCGGCCTGGTCCGGTGGCGCCGGAGCCTCCAGCCGCTCCGAGCGGATCCCGCGACAGACCGACCTGCGCGACGGCGTCGGCAAGCTCGAACCGAGCGCGGGCGCCGTGTTCGCCGTGCAGATCCTGCTGCGCACCGAGGCCGCGCACCCGCAGTTGGCCCTGGCCCGGATGCACCAGCTGATCGCTGCGCTGTCGATGACTTCGGGCGAGAACTACCTCAAGGCCCACCGGCCCCGGCGCTGGTCGATTGGCCGGTTCGAGCGCCGCTTCGCCTCCGGCGAGTTCGCCCCGCGCCGCCGGCAGTGGCTGACGGTGCCCGAGCTCGCGGGGTGGCTCAAGCCGCCGACGGTGAAGTGCACCGCCTCCAGCGTGGTCCGCTCCGGCGGCCTGGTCCCACCGGCCCCGGCCGAGCTCCCCGTCTACACCGGGCAGCGCGACCTGATCCCGCTCGGCGCCGTGGTCTACCCCGACGGCCGCGAGCGGATCGCTGCCGCCCGCGTGCAGGACCTCCTGTTCGGCCTCCAGCTCGGCAAGGCCGGCCACGGCAAGACCGAGGAAGCCCTGGTCCAGTGCATCGCGATGGCGCACTCCGGCTACGGCTGCTGGTTCCTCGACCCGCACGGCGAGGGCTGGATGAGGGCGAAGCCGTACCTGGCGCACCCGGAGATCCTCGATCGGCTCTGGGAGATCAACCTCGCCAAGGCCGACCCGGACCAGTCCGTCGTCTCCTGGAACCCCCTGTCGATGGAGGGGCGCACCCTCTCCGACGTCCAGGACATCGTCCGCTCCGTCACCGAGGGCATCGCCGCAGCCCAGGACTGGGGCGACAACGCCCCCCGCGCCCGCACGATCCTGGCCCGGGCCTCCCAGGCCCTGGCCCTGCTCAACCTCCAGGCCGTCCAAGCCGGAAAGCCGCAGGCGCAGTGCACGCTGTTCCAGCTGCGCACCTGGCTCACCGACGAGGACTGGCGCGAGAGGCTCCTGCCCAAGCTCCCGGCCCGCGTCCGTGCCTACTGGGAGACGACGTTCCCCAAGCTCGGCCCGGACGCGGTGCCCACCGTCACCTACGCCATCGACCGCCTTGACACCTCTCAGTCCCTCCAGGCGTTCTTCGGCAGCCCCCGCTCCGCGTACGACGTCCGCCACGCCATGGACACCGGCAAGGTCGTCTTCGTCTGCCCGTCCGGCAGCGAGAGCGACGCCCTCGTCAGCTGCCTCCTCATCCACGACCTGCACCGCGCCGGCCTCTCCCGGCAGGACACCCCGCGCGAGCAGCGCAAGACCTTCTGGGCCTGGGGCGACGAGCTCACCGCGCTCGACAGCAGCAGCAAGGGATTCCTCGCCGCCATCGCCGAGCAGCTCAGGAAGTACGAGGTGCGCTTCATCGGCATGACCCAGATGGCACTCCGCCTCTCGGCCATCACCCGCCAGGCCCTGCTGCAAAACCAGAGCTGGCTGTCGACCTGCGCCGCGGACTACGACGAGGCCGCCTTCGTCGCCAAGAGGTGGAACGGACATATCTCCCCGGAGACCATCACCGAACTCCCGAAGTACCACTACGTGATGTCCGTGAACCTCAACGGCACCCGGACCACCCCCTTCCGGGTCCGCGGCCTGCCCGTGGACGAGGTCTTCGCCCACTACGACAACCCGGCCGGCATCCCCGCCCTCGACCAGGCCATCGACAGCAACCTCAACCGCCGCCCGCTCGGCGACATCCTCGCCGACCTGGAAGAACTCGACTCCGTCGTCCTCGCCCACCACACCGGCCAGCGCCCCAACGGCCCGACCGCCGGCGACCCCACCAGCGTCATCGACTAGAAGGGAAGCCCTCATGCCCTACCCGCACTCCGCCCCCACCGGGCTTGGCCAGGTCGCCCAGCAGGCCGCCCAAGTCCTCTACCAGCACCGCCTGGTCTCCACCCGCCAGCTCCACCGCTTGGTCACCCCGCACCACACCCGCTCCGAGTTCCTGCGCCGCCAGCTCCACACCCTCCGCCAGGCCGGCTTCGCCGAAGCCGTCGGCCGCCGCAGCACCGGCCAGACCGAACTGCTGTGGTGGCTGACCGAGAAGGGCGCCCAGGCCGTCGAAGCGGTCGGCCTGCTCCAGCCCCGCGCCTACCGGATGAGCCCGGAGGCCGCGCTCGGCCCGCTCCAGGAACACACCCTCGCCGTCGTCGAAGCCGGAGCCGCCTTCGTCGAGCACGCACGCCGCCTCGGCCACGAGTGCGGCCCCCTCGACTGGTCACCCGAGATCGCCCACTACTACCGCGACGAATCCCGCCCGGGGGAGGAGCTCTGTCTCGTCCCGGACGCCGTCCTCAGCTACGTCCACACCGAGGCCAAACAGCGCACCCTGCTTACGTACTTCGTCGAGGTCGACCGCACCCAGATGACCATCGCCCGACTCGCCCAGAAACTGCACGCCTACGCCGCCTACCACGAGTACGCGCCTCAGCCCCAGACCGCCAAGGGTGCTCGCGGCCCCCGGCGGCAGGCCGCGATGCCGGCCTGGCGCTACCGATACCCGGCCTTCCCCCGACTCCTGCTCGTGCTGACCGGTGCCTCCGAGGAACGTCTCGCTCGGCGGATCGCCGACCTCCGCAGCCTCGCCGCCAGCGACCCCGCACTCGCCTCCACCCCGCTGCGTGCCGGTGTCACCACCCTCGACCAGCTGCGTGCCCGCGGCCCTTTCGAGCCCGTATTCACGCCGGTCCTGGGCCCGGCCGAACCGGTGGACGCCTGGATTCGGGGCGCCGTCGCAGCAGCAGCTTGACCGCAGTTGCCTCGTCGCGGTCGCCCAGACACGCGAGAGGGGCGGAAGGTGGACCTTCCGCCCCTCTCGTGTGCGGGGTCGTCTACGGTGCGGTCGGCACCGGCTTGATGACGCGGCGCCGGCGGGCATCCTCGTTGCTCACCTTGCGCGGTGCCTGGGCTCGGGCATCTGGTGTGACGGGCGGGTCCGAGAGCGCTGCGACCAGGAGCCGTCGAACGTCAGGGTTCATCGCGAAGAAGTACCTCGCGTTGATCCGGTAGTACCCCGTGACCTCGTCCCTCAGGAGCAGCCCGAGGAGCAGCAGTCGGCTGAGCCCGTCGTACACGGTGGACTCGGAGCTCCCGCAGTCCGTGGCTACGGTCTCCACGGGTACCTCGATCGCACTGAACAGGCCGCCGTGCTCTTCTATCCAGGCCAGGACACTTCGCTGGCCGGCGGACAGGTTCAGTGAATAGAGCGGCGGCGCCGCCAGGTCCCGCTCGGGGTCGAATGCCAGCATGGTCATCGGTTCGCCGCCTCTCCAGCAGCTCGTCGTGGCCTGGGTGTCATCGGCTCAGCTTGTGAATCAACCGTCTTCACCGCATCGGCCTTCACCTTGGCGGCTCGGGCCCGGGTGGTGGCCTTCTCGTCCGGGGTGATGCGTGGCGGGTCGAGGCGCTTGATGGTCGTGGCCTGCGTGCTTCCCGCACCCTCCCAGTATCGCCTAGGAGTCAGCTGGTAGGCGGACGCGCGCGGACTCGGCTTGAGCACCAGCTTCATCGCCACCAGCCTCGACAGGGCCTTCCGGGCCGTCGTCGCGTTGGTGTGGATGTCCGCCGCCAGCTCATCCGGCGTGACCTTCACGAAGGTGTGCGCTGCGTCGTGCTCGCGGAGCCAGTCCAGGGCTGCCCACTCCGAAGCCTTCAGGTCCAGTGAGTAGAGGGGAACCTCGTCGCCCTTGGACTGCAGGGTGTAGCCGCTTCCATCGAGCTGGTGGGGGATCCGCTCCTTCGGCTCCACCACCTCGCCGGTGTCCTGGTCAACCAGGGCCAGACGGCGCCTGCGTGTCGGTGGCATGTCGCTCCCATCGCCCCCTAAGAGGCACTTTTCCGCCGGTTAGCTCCGACCAACAGCCTGTCAAGCGGCAAACCTACAGGACGGGCTCCGAAGAACGCCCTCTTACGCGCGTGCACACCTGGAGGTGTGTCCCCGCCTCTTCCGTTCCTCGGAGCTAAGCGGCGGTTTCTTGCCGCTTAGCTCCGAGGAACGCCCTCTTCCCCGAGCTGCCGAGACCGCTCGACTCCCACCACAACCACTCCAACGCACCCAGTGCCAGGCCAGGCCTCCGGGGCTCGTCGCAACACGTTAAGCGGCGCTTTTCCGCCTCTTAGCTCCGGAGAACAGCCTTCACCCCGGCGAGTACGCAGGTCAGCCGCCGGGAGACTGTCCCGGTCCTTCCTCCCTCAGGGTGCGTGTCGGGCTCTCCTCCGGGGCATCCATCCCTAAGCGGCACTTTTTCGCCCGTGGAGAGGCACTTTTCCGCCGGTTAGCAGCGCGTTTTCCCAGGTCAGAGGCATCTTCCCCTTCTGTCTTCAAACGCGCGCGCGTTTACCACAACCTCATCCGTCACGGGGTTCACCACCCACAACCGGCGTGTCAAGCAACCGGCCTGACCACCGTTCAACCATCTCGGAACCAGCTCCGTGCATGGAGAACAAAGACCTCTAGCTCCCAGAAAGTCCGGCCGATCGACGGGACTTGATCCAGAAGTCGGACTCACCGCCGTCTCGGCCTGCACCGCCCAAGGGCGGTCTAAAGGAGGCTCCGCCGGGCCACCCTGCGGAGGAGGGGATCGAACAGCAGGTCGGTGGGTGGTAGGGGCTCCGCGGGGGGTTCCTCGTTGGACGACCCTCCGCACCATGCCCTACGACCGCCCGGGGGCGCGGCGAAAAGCGTGCCGCGCCCCCGAACGGCCGCAGGGCCCACCGTGAGTGCCGCCCAACGAGGAACCCCCCGCTCGGGAGGAGGAATGGGCGGGGCAGAGGGAAGCGAGGTCCCAGCTCTGCGCGCTGGGAGGCGAAGTGAGAGCCCACCGCTGCGCGGAGGGCCGGCTGAGGCAGCTTCCTACGAGGGAGGCCTGCCGACTGCGAGTCCCACGTAGCCGACGGGGAGGGCTTCAACTGCCGGGGCGGACCAGGGGGGAGTGAGTCCACGGAGTGCCCTAACCCCAACTGGTTGCGCTGGTTTTCAGCCATTCCGAATATGCATTGAGCCAACGGGCGTACCAAAGCTGAAGTGCAGATGAATCGACATTCTCGGCTGCCGGGCAAGTGTGGGTTCCGGCGTTCCAGTTCTGGCTGTCTCACACATCGGACTGAATTCCGACAGGGTCCCGCGAGGGTGGGGAAACGCCCGGTTTGCACCGCCCGCGTGGCCGTGAACTGCGCTAATGACTTTCGATGTTGGCCGCCTCTGCGTAACGTATGGGAACAGTCCGGTCGCTTGTGACGGTTGTGGTTCACGCCGCGCGAAAACAGGCCGCAAAGGTCTGCACCGGGCGCGATGGCTTTCTACGGGGAGGCAGCGGTACCGATGGCACGACTCGCTCAGCTTGGCTGGAACAGCAGCCGGGCAGTTCCTGCATTTCTTTTGACTGTCTGCGTCGCCCTCACCGCGGCGTGTACCTCATCGAGCGGCTCGGACAACGAGAAGGACAAGACGGCGTCCCCGACGGCCACGGCCGCTCCGAGCAAGTCGCCGACGCTCGACCCGACCGAGGCCGCGAAGGCCGAGGCACTGACCGCGTACAAGGCCTACTGGACGGAACTGCCCAAGGCCTACGCGAAGACCGAGATCGAGGGCACCGACCTCAAGAAGTACGCCACTGCCGACGCCCTCAACAAGGCCATTGAGGAGACCGCCAATCTCAAGACCAACGGCCGGGTCATGACCGGGGAGCCGGTCCTCTTGAACCCCATCGTGACCGGGGCTGATCTGGAGAAGAAGAGCCCCAGCGTCTCCGTTTCGGCCTGCCTGGACGTCTCCAAGTGGAAGATCACAGACAAGAAGACTGGCCAGCCGGCGCCCGTTGCATCCAGCCCCGTTCCCAAGTACGTCATCACGAGCATGATGGAGCGCTGGAACGGCTCCTGGATGGTCCTCAAGTACGAACTCCACGCGGACCAGCCGTGCTGACCCGCCGGCACGTTGCTCTTGCCTTCCCCCTCGCAGTGTCCCTGGTTCTCCCCGCCACGGCCGAAGCAGACGAGAAGGGGAAGTGCGAGACCGGCTTCGTCTGTCCGATCGTCGTGGTCCCTGGTGGTCCCGGCGGGAGCACTGGCGGAGGAACTGGAGGCGGCGATGGAGGAGGAGGCGGCGGTGACACCGGCGGAGGCGACAGCCGCTACACCTGCACCTACACCCTGGCCGACCCCCAGCCCGAGGACGACAACGCGCTGTGGGGGCCTGGCGGCCGGAAGCCCGGCGTCTCCATGTACATCGAGGACTGCCTCGACAACGAGACCGGCATGCACGACGTCAAGAACATCTTCACTGACGCCCCGCCTGGCGGCGGAGGCCCGGTGATTGACCCCGCGGTCGTTGCGCGGCAGGCCGTGGACAAGATGCGGCTGCGTCCGCCGGCGATCGGTATCACGCCGAAGCCGGGCGGCAAGGGTGTGGTCGGGATGCCCGTCTACATGTGGACGGAGACCGGTCCGGAGACGTACGGCCCGAACGTGGCCTCGGCGTCCGTCGGACCGGTATCGGTGACGGCGACGGCCAGGGTGTCGAAGATCGTGTGGAACATGGGCGACGGGAAGACCGTCACCTGCACCACGGCCGGCACGCCCTACAAGCCGGAGTACGGCAAGCAGTCGTCTCCGGACTGCGGCCACCGCTACGACAAGCCGTCCTCCACCACCGGGTCCGGCACGTACCACGTCACCGCGACGTCCACCTGGTCCATCGACTGGCAGGTCACCGGCGGCGCCCAGGGCGGCCAGCTGACCGAGATCCGCACGAGCGCCGTGGACATCAACGTCGCCGAGGTCCAGGTCCTCAACTAGAACGCGCACGGCTTGCACTTCCCCGAGAGGCAGTACTCCGAATGGAATCCCCCGCCGCCCCGCCGGTCCCGCGCCCGGCCGGCCCGCGCACCGAACTCCCCATCACCACCGCGGCCCCCGTGAAGAAGCAGCGCCGGTACGCCGCGGCCGCCCTCAGCACCGTCCTGGCCGTCGCGGCCGCCCTCGGCGCGGCCGCCGCCGTGTCCGCCGTCGGCGACCGCACGAAGGTCCTGGCCATCGCCAACGACGTCCCCGCCGGACAGCCGCTCACCGACGCGGACATCATCGTCGCGGAGGTCTCCGCCGACTCGGCCCTCACCCCGATGCCCGCCACCGACCGCGCCAGCGTCGTCGGCAAGCGCCCCGCGGTCGACCTGCGCAAGGGCAGCCTGCTCGTCGCCGGGCAGCTGCAGCCCGGCACCGGCCTGGGCGACGACAAGCAGCAGGTCGGTGTCCAGGTCAAGCGCGGCCAGGCCCCCGCAGGCTCCCTCGTCCCGGGGGACAAGGTCCTCGCTGTCACGGTCCCCGGCCAGGGCGAGCAGCCCACCGGCAAGGACGGCGCCGAAGCCCCGCCCACCTCCGTGAAGGCCGTCGTGGTCTCCGTCAGCAGGCCCGACGCCTCCGGCGCCGTCGTCGTGAACCTCGCGGTCTCCGCCACGGACGGGCCGCTGTTGGCCACCCGTGCTTCCTCCGGCCGGATCGCCCTGGTCCGCGACGTGCGGACCGGATCGTGACCGTCACCGCGCTGGTCAGCGCGAAGTCGTGCGGGGTCACCACCAGCGCCCTCGCGATGACCCTGTCTTCCACCCGCCCGTCGTTGCTGGCCGAGTGCGACCCGGCCGGCGGCACCATAAGGGCCGGCCTCTTCCAGGCCCAGATCAGCGCCGGTACCGGCCTCTACCACCTCGCTGTCGCCGAACGCGCCGGTGAGGACGCCCTCGCGCAGGCCTTCGCCAGTCACCTGGTCAGCCTCGACGAGTCCGGCAACCGCCAGGTCCTGCCGGGCCTGACCGACCCCGCCCAGGCCCCTGCGCTAGCACGGAGCTGGCCCGCCCTGGCCCAGGTCATGCGCGTGCTTTCCGACGAAGGCGGCTACGACGTTGTCATCGACGCCGGCCGCCTGGCTCTGGAGTCCGGCCGCCTCCACCACACCCTCACCCCCGCACCGCTTCTCCACGGCGCCGACCTGGTCCTGCTCGTCGTACGCGCCACCGACCAGTCACTCGCCCTGGCCCGCCACATGACCGAACCGCTGCGCAACGAGCTCACCGACCGCGGTACCGGCCCGGACGCCCTCGGGGTCCTCCTCATCGAGGACGGCCCCCGCCGCGCCCACGAGGTCTCCGAAGCGCTGCGCCTGCCCGTGATGGCGGCGCTGCCCTGGGAGCCCGACACCGCCGCGTACCTGGCCGGCACCGGCCGGGTGCCGCGCGGGCTGAAGAAGTCCGCGCTCCTGAGCTCGGCCCGCACCGCGCTCGGCCACCTCCAGGCGGCAGCCTCACGCCGGGCCCTGCACCAGAGGTACGCGCCCACCGCACCGGCGCCGGCACCGGCCGCGTTGCCGACACCGGCAGCTGCAGCTGCGCCGGCACCTGCCGTGGAGGCACCTGCTCGGCAGGTCGCCGGGGTGCTCCAGCGCCTGGGCCAGGGAAAGGTGGACCCCCGTGTCTGATATCCAGCAGCGCCCCGACGGCGGGACCGCGCGCGGTCCCGCCGACATCGCCGGACTGCTGACCGGCCGCATCGGCGCGACCCGCATCCCCCAGCCCGCCGCCGCGCCCGCCGCTGTACCCGCATCGGCGCCCGCGCTGCCGGCCCCCACCCGGGCGGCAGCCGCCGGCCCGGGCGCCGTACCGAAGCTGGCTGGGCTTCCCGGCCAGTTGCCGGTCGGCTGGGAGGTGATCGAGGCGCTCCAGGCGGAGGTGTCCGCCGAGCTGTCCGCGCACGACCCCAGCCGCCTGCTGGAGGAGGACGACCGCCGGGCTCAGGCCCGCTCCATGGTGACGAAGGCCGTCGCCAAGTGGTCCACGAAGTACGCCCACGGCAACCCCGACCTGACCGCCGCCGAAGAGCACGCCATCGGGGCGGCCGTCTTCGACGCGATGTTCCGCGGGGGGCGCCTTCAGGGCCTCCTGGACGAGGAGGGCGTTGAGGACGTCATGGTCGACGGGGTCCGCGCGCACATCGAGTACTACGACCGCCCCCGGCGCACCATCGAGCGGGTCGCTGACTCGCACGCGGAGCTGATCACCTGGGTCAACCGTATGGCCGGCCTGTCAGGGCATGGCGAGCGCGCCCTGACCCAGGCCACGCCCAACGTGGGCTTCCGGATGCCGGACGGTTCGCGCGTCACCGCGAGCCTGCTCACCACCCGCCCGTCGGTGGTCATCCGAAAGCATCGCATCCGCCAGCACGGCATCGAGGAACTCGTCCGCTGGGGCTCGATCAACCCGCTCTTGCGGGCCTTCCTGCAGTCCTGTGTCCAGGCGAAGCTGAACATCCTGGTCGTCGGCGACATGGGCGCGGGCAAGACCTCGCTGCTGCGTGCCCTGGGCCGGGAGATCCCGCCGGGGGAGCGGATCGCGACCCTGGAGTCCGACCGTGAGCTCTACCTCGACGAGCCCGGGCCCGAGGGCAAGCCGGGGCCGTTGACGTTCGCGTTCGAGGCCCGCCAGTCCAACGGCGAGGTCCGCGCCGGCGCCAACTCCGGCGAGGTGACCATCGGGGACATGTTCCCCACCGCTCTGCGCTACAACGTGCACCGGGTCATCGTCGGTGAGGTCCGCTCCACCGAGGTCCTGCCCATGCTCCAGGCCATGTCCGCGGGCGGCTCCGGCTCCATGTGCACCCTGCACGTGCGCCGTCCGCACGCGATCATCTCCCGTCTGGTGCAGCTGTGCACCGAGGCCGGCATGCAGACCGAGGCCGCCAACCACTTGATCGCCAGCGCGATCGACGTGGTCGTCTACCTCACCTACCTCGACGAGACCGCCATCGGCGGCCGCAAGCACCGCTTCGTCTCCCACATCTACGAGGTCCACGACGTCGTCGGCGAGGGCGGCCGCCCCACCACCAGCGAACTCTTCGCGCCCCACGGCGACGAACCGCGCGCGGTGTACCGCAACATGCCCAGCTTCATAGACGTCCTGGAGCGCACCGGCACCTTCGACCGTCGCTGGCTGGCCCAGAACGCCGAGGGTGCCTGGGGCCCGGCGCTGCAGACGGTGAGCCGATGAACGCACACAGGTGGGAGAGCAGTGATTTCCAGGATTTCGGACAACCTCGTCGCGGTCTGCCTGCTGGCGACCGCAGTGATCGGCGCCTCGATCGCCCTCGTGCTGTACGTGATTCGGTAGACGTCCGGGAGGCCCAGTGAACTCCGCTCAGCTCGCCCTCGTCGCCGCGTTGTGCGCCCTCGTCACGGTCCTCGCCGGGATCCTGGCCGTACGCGAGTGGCGCGGCCGTGTCGTGGATGCGGCGAAGCCCGCCTCCCGCCGGGCCAGCCGGCTCCGCGCGGCGAAGGCCGGCCTGCCCGAGGCCTGGCAGCGCCGCTGGCGCGCCCTGGTCATCACCGCCGGCATCACGGTTCTCGCCGTGTGGGCGTACACCGGGTGGCCCGTCCACGGCGTCCTCGCCGGCGCCGCGGTCCTGGGCTTCCCCTTCCTCCTCAACCCGGGGACGGCGGCCGAGCAGCGCATCGAGCGGCTGGAGGCGATCGGGCAGTGGCTCAACGGCCTGGCCGGCATCCACACGGCCGGCATCAGCCTCGTGCAGACCATCCGCGCCAGCGCCCGCAACGCCCCTGCCCCCATCGCCGCGAACGTGCGCGCGCTGGATGAGCGGCTGCGTTCCGGCATGGACTCCAAGACCGCGTTCGCGCTGTTCGCGGACGAGCTCGGCGACGGCGTCGTGGACCACGTCGCCCTGCTCTTCCAGTCGCACGCGGCGAACATGGGCCCTGGCCTGTCTACGGCGTTGGAGGCCCTCGCGGTGACGATCCACCAGCAGGCCGCCGACGCCCGCGACATCGAGTCCGACCGCGCCAAGATCCGCAAATCCAGCCGGATCGTCTCGATCGTGATCTGCATCGTCTTCGTCGGCTGCATGCTCAACGAGGCCTGGAGCGCCTGGTACCAGTCCCCGGCCGGGCAGCTCGCCCTCGCGATCCTCGGCGGCCTCTTCGCCTGGACGCTGTCCTGGCTGCGCCGGGCCGCGGCGACCAAGCCGGACCCGCGCCTCCTCAATCCCCTGGACCAGGCCGAGCCGGCCCTGACGGGAGCCGCCCGATGATCCCCATGGAAGCCGTCCTGCCCGCCGCGGCCGCAGGCGCCCTCACCGGCGTGGCCATCCGCGCCCTGTTCCCGGCCCGGCCCGACGTCGTCTCGGTCATGGACCGGCTCGACGCCGACCACATCGCCCGCCAGCCCCGCCTCACCGCCACCAGCACCGGGTCCCTGCCCGAGAAGGTCGGATCCC
Organism: Streptomyces sp. NPDC044002; assembly: GCF_056434525.1. Classification (NCBI taxonomy): domain Bacteria; kingdom Bacillati; phylum Actinomycetota; class Actinomycetes; order Kitasatosporales; family Streptomycetaceae; genus Streptomyces; species Streptomyces sp. NPDC044002. The sequence continues at coordinate 35,849 of NZ_JBWKEZ010000018.1, read as the reverse complement.
GCCTCCTGGCGGGGTTCGGCGAGCGGATCACTCTGCCCGTCCGCGACCTCAACCTGCTCCGGATCAGCCCGGCCGAGCACCTTGGCAAGCGGTTCCTCTTCGCCGTGTACGGGCTGGTCCTGCCGCAGCTGGCCGGGGCACTGCTGTCGATGCTGGGAGTCGGCCTGCCGTTCGTGATGCCGGCCGCCGCCGGTCTCGGCCTTGGCGCCCTGTTCTGGCTGTGGCCCGGCCAGGAGGTCAAGAAGGAGGCTGCGGCCGCCCGCCTCGTCGTACGGCACGCCGCCGCCTCCTACCTTGACCGCGTCGCCCTGGCCCGCATCGCCAACAGTGGTGCGGCTCAGGCCCTGACCGATACGGCGGACGTGGGCGACGGCTGGATCTTCGAGCGGATGCGCCAGGCCTTCTACGAGGCAGACCTCGCCGGCGTCACCGTCTGGGACGCCCTCAAGCAGCTCGGCGAGGAACTCGACATCCCCGAACTGACCCGCCCGGCCGACACCCTCGCCCTCGCAGGCGACGGCGCCGCCGTCTACACCACCCTCCAGGCCCAAGCCCGTCAGCTGCGCGTCGCGATCCTCTCCGACGCCAAAGCTCAAGCCAACGAAGCGAGCACCAGCATGGTGCTGCCGGTGACTTTCGCGGTCCTGCTGATGCTCGTCTTCGTCGTCCTGCCACCCGTTGTCTCCATGTTCAACGGCTGAACCCCAAGGGAGAAACCATGCACATCCGCTTCCTGACCACCTTCCTCGCCGCCCGTGTCGAGCGGCTGAAGAACGCCCCGCGCGACGCCGGCCAGACCTCGGCCGAGCTCGCCGTCATCGCCGGCGTCGTCATCGCCATCGCCATCGCGGTCGTCGCCGCGATCAAGACGTTCACCGACGCCAAGATCCCGCTCATCAGCGGCAGCTGAACCAGCCCAACAGGAGGAAGGAAGCGGCGTGAAAGACCAGGACGGCAACCGGTGGCAGCGCCTACGCGCGCGCCTGCGGGACGAAGGCGACCGGGGCTCGGGCAGCGTGGAGCTGGCCGTGCTCGCCGTCATCGTGCTGTTCCTGGTCTTCGCTGCGATCCAGACCGGCATGTACTACCACGCCCGATCCGTCGCCCGCTCCGCTGCCACCCAGGGGGTGGAGGCCGGCCGCCAGCTCGGCGCCAGCCCCGGCGACGGCGTCGCCCAGGCCCAGGAACTCCTCGCCAAGTACGGCAGCGTCCGCGGGGCGAGCGTCTCCGCCGACGGCAGCGGCCCCGAGCAGATCCGCATCACCGTGCGCGGCACTGTCGCCACCCTGGTCCCCGGCTTCGAATTGGACGTCGTCCAGAGCGCTGAGGCTCCGGTCGAGCGCTGGGTGGAGGCGCAGTGAAGCGGGCCCGGCGCATCAACTGGCGCGAGGACCGGGGCAGCTACAGCGTCGAGACCGTCATCCTCGCCCCGGCCATCATCGCCCTCATGCTCCTCATGATCGCCTTCGGCCGGATCACCGACGCGTCCGGCGCCGTAGAAGGCGCCGCCCGCGCGGCCGCCCGCGCCGCCTCCCTGGAACGGGAAGCCGGAGCCGCCCAGGCCTCCGGGGCGGCGGCCGCGACCCGCAGCCTCAACGGCGAGGGCATCCACTGCGCCTCCTCCAGCGTCTCGGTCGACACCTCCGGGTACGGCCTCGACCTCGGCCAGGAGGCCACCGTCCGTGTCACCGTGGCCTGTACGGCTGCGCTCGGCGAGATCGGACTGCCCGGGCTCCCGGGATCCCGCACCCTCCGGGCCTCGTGGACCAGTCCGATTGACTCTTATAGGGGCCGCCAGTGATCACCGCCCTCACCCGCCGCCTCGCCGCTCTGCGGGACCGGATGCGCCACGCCGGCGACCGAGGGTCGCTCTCGCCCTTCTACGCGCTGTCCGCCATCGGCATCATCATGATCATGGGGCTGCTGGTCGACGGCGGCGGTGCCCTCAACGCCACCAACCGCGCCACCGGCCTGGCGCAGGAGGCCGCTCGCGCGGCCGGCCAGCAGCTCAACGTCCCCGCGGCCGTCCAGGGCACCGAGATCACGGTGGACCCGGACGCCGCCGTCGCAGCCGCCCAGGACTACCTCGCCGCCCAGAACGTCTCGGGCTCCGTGACCGTCACCGACGGCGGCCAGCGTCTCGAAGTCACCGTCCACGACACCTACAACACCTACTTCGCCCAGTTCGTGGGTAGGTCGACGATCAGCGTGTCCGGCACGGCACACGCCCGACTGCACACCCAAGCCGGAGGCTGAACCAGCCCATGAGCACCCCCGTACGCCTGCTCCGCGCCCTCCTCGGCCTCGCCGTCCTGGCCGCACTCATCGCCGGCATCCCCCTGATCCTGCTGGCCGTCGGCCACCAGCCCACCGACCTCACCGGCGGCTGGGACCTGCTGACCCAGCAGGACGACGGCTCGCTGTTCTTCACGGTGCTCACGACCATCGGCTGGATCGGCTGGGCGCTGTTCACCCTCTCCGCCCTCGTCGAGGTCGTCGCCCTGTTCCGCGGCCGGAAGGCGAAGCGGATCAAGGGCCTCGGAGGGCTGCAGTCCTTCGCCGGACTTCTCATCGGCGGCCTCGTCCTGATCGCCCCCACCGCAGCCTCGGCCGCAACCACCGGCCCGGCCGTCGCGGCGACAGCTGTACAGGCCGCAGGCACCAGCAGCGCGGCGACCGCCGAAACGGCCGCGGCGCAGCAGGAGGCCTGGCCCACCCACACCGTGACCGGGGACTCCGAACTGCCCTGGGACCTGGCGGAGCAGTACCTGGGCAGCGGACCGCGCTGGAAGGACATCGCCGCCCTCAACCCGAGCATCCCGCAGCTCGCGGCCGGCGATCAGTTCCTGCCCAAGGGCGCCGTGATCCGGCTGCCGGCCGACGCCAACATCGCCAAGCCGGCTGCCCCGGCGCCGTCCGCTCCCGCCGAGGCAGCGCCCGCGCAGCAGCCCGCACCGGCCGCTTCCACGGACGCGAAGCCTGCCGCTGCCGAGGAGACGCACGTCGTCAAGACCGACGAGAACCTGTGGGGCATCGCCGGGCAGCACGGGAACCCCGAGGACTGGCCGAAGATTTTCGAAGCCAACAAGGGCAAGCCCCTGCCCGGCGGAGGCACCTTCGACAATCCCGACCTGATCGTCCCCGGCCAGGAACTCACCCTCCCCGCCACAGCCACCCCGGCGCCCGCCCCTGACAGCCGGCCTGCCACGGACACCAAGACGCCCCCGAAGCCGGACACCGCGAAGGACACCCCCACACCCGCGGCCCCCGCGCCCGCGAAGCCCGCCACCCCGGCTCCCGCCGCCTCAACCCCCGCCACCTCGCCCACCACGGCGGCTCCCGCGCCCGCTCCCGCGCTGGACGGCCAGAAGGCGGACAGCGCGCAGCAGGCACACGATGACGAGGCTCTGGCGCCTGCTGCCGTCTGGATGGGCGCCGGCGTCCTGGCGGCCGCGCTCATCGGCACGCTCGCCACCCGCCGCATCCTCCAGCAGCGCCGCCGTCGGCCCGGCCGCCGCATCCCGATGCCCACCGGCAGCGCCGCCGCCACCGAGCAGGGCCTGCGCTCCGCCCAGCACCCCACCGGCTTCGACCTCCTCGACGCCGCCCTGCGCACCCTCGCCCTCAACCTCGCCGCCGCCGAGCGTGAACTGCCGGTGGTCACCGCCGTCGTCCTGCACGATCAGAAGGTCGAACTCCACCTCGACCAGGACACCGCGCCGATGAAGCCCTTCTCCGGCACCGCAGGCCGCACCGACCTGTGGACGTGCCCGGCCTCCAGCCCCGACCTCGCCGACCGCGACGCCCTCCAGGGCGCCGACGCCCCCTACCCGGCCCTGGTCTCCCTGGGCTGGGACGGAGCCGGCCGCCTCGTTCTCGTCGACCTGGAGCACGTCGGCGTGCTGCACCTGGACGGCGACGCCGACCACGCCCGCCACGTCATGCAAGCCATTGCCGTCGAGCTCGCCAGCACCCCGCTGCCCGGCCACCTGGAGATCACCGCCCTGGCCGACACGGCCGCCGGCCTCGACGAGGCAGCACCCGAACGCGTCGCCCGCACCGACGATCTCGCCGACGCGGTCGCCGAACTGGCCAGCCACACCGCCGACCAGCGCCGCGCCCTGGCCGCGCTCGGCGCACCCACCCTCCGCGCAGCCCGCCTCCAGGAAGACGCCGGTGGGTCCTGGACACCCCACATCATCCTCGCCGCCGAACTTCCCGACGGAGACCAGGCCGAGGCGCTGTTCGACCTGATCACGGCCCAGCCGCGGGTCGCCGGCGCGGTTGTCACGGCCAGCGAGAACGCGGACCTGGACCCGGAGGAGGGCTGGACACTGACCTGCGCGGGACCGGACGAGACCATCGTCCTGCCCGGCTCCGGTCTGCCCATCAAGCTCCAGGGCCTGACCGACCCCCACTTCGCCGACGCGATCGAACTGCTCACCCTCTCCGCCGCCGACACTGACGTGCCCGCCCGCGACGAGTGGCTCGACGGCCTCCTCGACACCGACGAGCACCCGGACGCGCAGGAGGACCAGGACCAGGACCAGGACCAGGAAGAGGCCGAAGAAGAAGACCTGACGGACGAGACCGCCGAGGACGAAGCACCCCAGCCGGAGGCAGGTGCCGACGAGGACGGGATGCCGGACGAGTACGCGGACATCGAGCGCGAGGAACTGGAAACCGAGCACCACGCCGACGCCGACGCTGACGAGACGGACGAGGAGCCCGCAATTCTCCCGGCTGAGGCCCCAGACGACCAGACTGATCACGGCACCACCGGCCCGACCCTCGCCGACCTCTTCGACCCGCCCGCGGTTCCCACCCCTACCCCGGCACCGGAACCGGCGCCTGAGCCCGTACTCCTGCTGACGAAGCAAGGAAGCGACTCGACCGAGACCCGTCCCGAGGTGGACAACCCGGTCCCGGCCCCCCTGCCGGTCCCGGCTGCGGCTCCCGTACCGGTGCCTGCCCCGACCTGCGCCGCTGACGATGCCGATGGCCCCGAGGGCAGCGCGCCGACGGTGCTCCTGCTCGGGCGGGTGGTCATCGACGGCGCGGCCGGCCGGATCGACTCCAACCGGCAGAGTGCGGCCGTCGAGCTCGTTTCCTACCTCGCGCTCAACCCCGGCGCCGACCACCACGCGATCGACGACGCCCTTTGGCCGGGCCGCCTGGTCAACAAGCAGATGCGCAACGCGGTCATCTCCCGTACCCGCTCCTGGCTCGGCAAGGACGCCGACGGCGAGGCGTACTTCCCGCGGGTCCAGGACACCGGCGACAGCCGCTACCGGCTTGCCCAGGCTGTCGCCTGCGACTGGAAGATGTTCCAGAACTTCGCTCGCACCGGCCTGGCCCGCCACGACGAGGACGGCGAGCTTGCCCTGCGCCGGGCCCTGGCCCTCGTCCGCGGCCGTCCCTTCGCCGCGATCGACCCCCAGCGCTACGCCTGGGCGGAGCCGGCCGTCCAGGAGATGGTCTCGGCCATCGCCGACGTCGCCTACGAGCTGTCCACCCGCCGCCGGGAGGCCGGTGACTGCGCCGGCGCACTCTGGGCCGCGCACCAGGGTCTCCTCGCCGCCGAGGAGAACGAGATGTTGCACCGGCAGGTCTTCCTCGCCTACCACGCGGCCGGCGACGTGGACTCCCTCCGCGAAGCCGCCGCGCGGCTGGCCCGCATCAACGAAGGCCTCGGCGGGGGAGTGGACATGGAGGCCGAGACCGCGCAGCTGCTGAGCACCCTGCTGCCGAAGCCGGTCATCCGGCGCTGACGGCCCGCCGACTGGGTATCGCCATACAGGCAAGGCCCGGATTCCCCCCGCTGCGGGCTGGGGGAATCCGGGCCTTGGCCGTTCAGCGGCTGGTCAGGCGGTTGGGGCTTGACCGCGGATCGCGTGCGGCAGGAACGCGGTGAAGGCGGTCTGGGTGAAGGCGATGGCCGGTCCCGCCGGCCTCTTCGAGTCGCGGACGGCGATGAAGCCGCGGGTGGGCCGGACGTCGGCGATCTCGACGCACTGCTCGCCGGCGTCGCTGAACGACGACTTGTGCCATTGCGCTTCGGGAAGGTCGGTGGCGTACAGCCTGGTCGTGTCGGTCATGACTTCTCCATGGTGGATTTGATCTTCTCCCGTGAGTCGTCGACGGGGAGTGCTGCGGCCACGATCCGCTCGAAGGCGGCCTCGTAGACCTTCACGTCATCGGTGCCCTCGGCGAAGGACCCACCGCGCAGGGTCTCCAGACTGATCACGGTGGGCCAGGGGTGGGGGAACCTGACGATGTGGAACGGGCCCGCCATCCCGGGGTGAGGGGTGGCGAGTATCGGCATCACCTGGAGGGTGATGGTGGGCAGGTCGGCCATGTCGAGCAGGTGCCGCAGCTGCTCGCGCATCAGCGAGGGGTGGGTCGCTGACCGGTAGTGCAGGGTCGATTCGTGGATGACGGCCCACAGCTTGAGAGGTCCGCCCGGCCTGCTGGTGTCGGTGAGGATGGCCTGGCGCTTCTTGCGCATCTCCACGAGCACGGAGACCTCGGCCGCGGTCCGGGTGATGGCGGTGGCGGTGATGATCTCGCGGGCGTACTGCGGGATCTGCAGCAGGCCCGGAAGCACCTCGGGGCGGTAGATCCGGGTGTCCTCCGCGTCCTCCTCCAGGCCGATGTAGTCCTTGTAGTTGGTCTCGGGCAGGTCGCCGTAGTTGCTCCACCAGCCGACCTTGTTGGCGTCCCGGGCCAGCTCCTCCATCGCGGTGACCACGGTCTCGTCGGTGACCCCGTAGGCCTTCAGGAGCGGCTTGACGTCCTTGATCGGCAGATGGGCCTTGGCGTTCTCGATCCGGTTGATCTTGCTGGCATCCCAGCCGACGGCCTGGGCGGCGCTCTCGGAGGTGTTGAAGCCGGCGTTCTTCCTGAAGGTTCGCAGCGCGCTGCCGAGACGGCGTCTGCGCACGGTCTGCACAAGCGGCGGTGTGGGCACGGGAAGTTGGACCTCTCTGCGGGCTGGCAGGTCGATGCAGGGGGCGGATCTTCCCCTTCCGGGGGTGCGGCTTCCTCTTGCCGGGTCAGTCTGCCCGTCCCGGGGATCGGAAGTCGATCGAACATCCCTCCAATCATTGGGAGTTTGGTTGCAATGGTTGCAGGCATCGCCTCATCGGGTGCATTCTTCCAACGTGACGCCGTGACCAAGTGTCAGCAGATGATCACGCTGAGGTGGTAGGTCGCGGCCCCAGAACGGCCGGGTTCGAGCATGGCCCGGCCCGCTGGCCTCGTGTCCCCGCCCCCGTCGGGGACACGAGGCCACGCACCCCACACCCGCTCCCAACTCGCCGAGGCCACCCATGAGCCAGAGCACCACTCGCACACCCCGCACCCGCCTTCCGGCCTTCACCGCCCGCGCCATACAGGGCCCCCATGCCGACAGGGCCGCCCGGTGACCGGCGCCCTGGCGGAAGATGTGAAAGCAGCCCCCACCGGTCCCCAGCGCTACAGCGACGGCTACTCGCCCCGCGACACCGCCCCGGCACGCGCCCGACGCGACGTCACCCTCTGCCTGCGTACCTGGGGCCTGGATGCCCTGGTCGACGATGCACGGCTGATCGTTTCCGAGCTCGTCGCGAACGCGGTCCAGCACACCGCGTCCCGCCGGATCGGCGTCTCCGTCACCCGGCATCCTGACCACGTGCGGATCGTGGTCACCGACACCAGCCGTACCCTCCCCGCCGCCGCGACCGACACCCCCGAAGACGAGACCGAGTCCGGCCGCGGACTCCAGCTCGTCGACCAGTTCGCCACCCGGTGGGGCAGCAAGCGGTTCCGGACCGGCAAGCAGGTCTGGGCTGAACTCACCACCGGCAAGACGGCGCCATGAGCACCGGTGACTGGGGCGAGTTACACGGCCCCACCGACCTGAGACCGCCCCGGAAGCGCCGGCATGCCCGACCGGACGGGAACGTGGTCGCAGGGCTGCTGCTGACGACAGGCAACGTGCTCGGCCTGGCCGTTCTAGCCCTCTCCTGCGCCCACCAGGCCGACGGCGCCACCCCCGGCCCCTCGATCACCGTTCCGGACCAGGCACCCGCCGAAGCACAGCCGACCCGCAGGCCGGCCAACGACACGGCGCACGCCCTCCCCACCGGACCGGCTGCCCGCACCGCAGAAGCGCGGGCCTGCCGCTGCGGATCCCGCACCCGCCCCACCCTCTGAACTCCGGTGGCAGCGCGGCGCCTCACGGCCCGCGTCGTCACCGGCCAGAACCCCGGCCCGGCACCCCGAACGACAACAACGCCGGACCGGGGCACCGTCCCCGGCTGAACAACCCTGGACAGGTCGAGCAGCCGGGGACGGGTACTACCACGCAACGGTCGGCCAACCTCGCTCCGGCCCCTTGCCCGCAGGCAACCGAGCCTGCACCGTACGGAAGTTCACCGCGTCCGTCCCCTTGACCGGATGGAGGGCCCCTGTGCCTGCCACCACACCGCGTGAATCCCACATCACCACCGACTTAGACGGCATAGCGGCCCTCGCCGCCCGGCACGGCGTGCCCGTCGAGGACGCGCTCCTGATGGCGATCAACCTGCACGGCATCAGATCGCCCCAGAACCGCCACCGCGCCCGGGTCCTGATCCGCCTCGCGTCGGCACCCGCGGTGCCGTGGCAGGTGATCGTCCCGCTCAACGCCAGCACCTCGCCGTTCGACCTCGACGAGGACACCCTCCTCCTGGCCGGAATCCCCATCGCCACCGTCACGCGGATCGACGCGGACGAGGCCGTGGGCGGCTACTTCCGCAACGACGGCCGGGCCGCGACCCTCAACCCCAACGCCCGCAGCCGCTGCGTCGGCTGCGCGTTCTGCCCCAACACCCTGGAAGCCGCCGCCGACCCCCGCCTGTCCGAGCAGCGCGCGGTCCGCGAGCTCCTCGATGCGATGGCCCACCAGCACCCGGCCGGCACCCTGGCCGGGCTGGAGGAGGTCACGGTCTCGACCGGCTGCTTCGAACGCGAACAGGCTGCCGTCGACCACCTCAGCGATCTTCGCGTAGTGCTGACCGAAGCCGGCATCACCGCCCGCATCGGGTTCCTCACCTCCGTACTGCGCACCCAGGCCGCCTTCGACACCCTGGCCCGTACGGCCGGCCCGTTCGTCCTGCGGATGACCGCCGAGTGCTTCACCCGCCGCGACCTGCTGCTGAAGGCCTCCAAAGCCGAGCTCACCAGGAAGGAGATGCCGAGCGTGCTGCGCCGGGCCGTCCGCGCCGGACACGACACCTCGTTCACGTACATCGTCGGCCTCGACGACCTGGCCGCCATGGAGGACGGTGTCCGCGACCTCGCCCCGCACGTGACCGAGTTCCCGAACCTTCAGGTCTACCAGGCCCACAACCGGATCATGGCGGGACTCCGGGCTCCCGGCGCCACCGACCTCGCCTTCTACCTGAAGGCCCGCACCGTCCTGGAGGACATCCTCGGGCCGACCGGGCTGCGCCCCAAGGCCTGGGAGTGCTACCGGCCCCTGTGGCACTTCACCTTCGGCCCCGAACGCCTGGTCACGGCATGACCAGCCACGCCCGCAGGGCGGATCTCCTGTGGCGGGCCCAGGCCTACGTGGCCGCCGCGCAGATCCACCTCCAGGACAACGTGCTGCTGCGTCGGCCGCTCGGTCCGGGGGATGTGAAAGCGCGGCCGGCAGGCCACTGGGGCACCGTGCCCGGGGCGGGGGGGGGGGGGGGGCGCTCCCCCCCCCCCCCCCCCCCCCCCTGCTGTCCGGCACCGGAGACGTCGACGGCACCGCGCTGGTGCCGCTGCTGGGCGCCGGCCACGCCGGAGTGGTGCAGAGCGCCGCGGGCTGGCTCAGCGGCCACCTTGCGGCTGCCCGGCCCCAGTTCACCCGCGACGAGCAGGGGCTGGTGGGCCTGTGCCGGTCCTTCCCCGAGGTGGCCGGCCTCGGCTCCGAGGTCACCCCGGCCCTGCCCGCCGGGGACTTCCTCGGCGGCCGTCTCGGCGGCTGCCTCCCCTTCGCCCAGGGCGCCGCCCTGGCATCGGGCCCCGGCCGGGTGATCGTGCCGGTCCTCGGCGACGGCGAGTGCGAGACCCCGACCACCGCCGCGGCCTGGCTCGCCGCCCACGCCCTGCCCGGCACCCCGGTCCTGCCGGTCGTCCACCTCAACGGCTTCCGCATGGGCGCCCCCAGCCTCCTCGCCGCCCTCGACGGGCGGGCCCTGACCGCGTACGCGGCCGGACTCGGCTGGCACGCCCGCACCGTCACCGTTCCGGACGACGGCCACGAGGCCTTCCACGCCGAGCTGACCCAGGGCGTCGCTGACACCCTGGCCGGACGCCGCACGGTTCTGTTCATGCGGTGCGTCAAAGGCTGGAGCGGGCCCGCCGCCGTCAGCGGGCAGCAGGTCCTCGGCACCGCCCGCGCCCACAAGACCCCGCTCACCCGGGCCGCCACCGACTCCAACCAGACGTACGCGCTAGAGGCGTGGCTGGCCTCGTACCGGCCCGAGGAGCTGTTCACCGACGACGGCCATCCGGGCCCGAGCCTCGCGGCTGCCCTTGCCGCAGCCTCGTGGCCCTGCCTGAAAGCACCCCGCCCTACTCCGGCGCCGCGCGCCACCACTCGCCAGCAGCAGCCCCTCTCGTTCGCCGACGCGGTCGCCACCGTGATCCGCGCCCATGCCCGCGCCGGGGACTTCCGGGTCTTCAGCCCGGACGAGCTCGCCTCCAACCGCCTCTCCGAACTGGCCGGACAACCGTGGACCACCGAGGTCCTTGCCGAGGAGGTCCTGGGCGAGCAGCTCGCCGGCTTCAACGCGGCCGGCGGCCGCGGGGTCCTCATCTCCTACGAAGCCTTCGCCCCGCTCCTGGCCACCGGGATCGTCTCCCTGCTCAAGCAGCAGCGCATGCCCGGCGCCTGCCCGCGGCCGAGCTTCAACCTGCTCCTGACCTCCTACGGCTGGCACAACACCTACACCCACGGCGACCCCTCGCTGACCACGACGCTCCTCGCGCTGGAGGACCCGGCCGTACGCGTGCTGACGCCGGCCGACCCGGCCCGCCTGGCCGCCGTCCTGGACGACGCCTTCACCAGCACGGGCCAGCTCAACGTGATCGTCGCGGGCAAGCACCCGCAGCCGCCGGTACCCGCCGACACGCTCCGAGAGGAGCTGCATCGCGGGGCGGCCCTCTGGCCGCACCTGTCCGACGCCCAGCCGCCGGCCTTGACCGTGGTGGTGTGCGGAGACCTTCCCGCCGCAGTCACCGCCGAAGCGCTGCCCCGCATCCGGGCAGAGCTGGGCGTCGCGGTGCGGGTGGTGTCCGTCCTCGACCTGACCGTGCTCGGCGACCCCGCCGTGTGGCCCGCCGGACTGCGCGCCGACGAACTGGACGACATGCTCGGCCAGGACGCGCCGCTGGTGGTCGTCACCCTCGGACACCCGGCCGCGATCTGGTCCCTCCTGAAGGGCCGGCACGCCCGGCCGATCGAGGTGATCGGCTGGCAGGAGACCGACGGCCCCCGATCCCAGCAAGACACCGCGGCCGAGGCCGGCATGACCGCCGAAGGCCTCCTCGCTGCCGCCGGGCGCGTCCTGAAGGCGAGGTCCCGATGCGACACCTGGTGATCGACTCCTTCGACTTCGCCGATCTCGCCGACCACGCCGGGCCGGGCGACGACACCGTCTTCGTCGCAGTCCGCTCCGGCCGGGCGGCCGGCTGGTACGGGCCCCTCGCCGAGCCCGTCGCCCGCGCGGTCCGCAGCCTGGCGCCCGTCCTCGTCGGCGCCGACGCGACCAACCACGAAGGCCTCCAGGACCGCCTGGCCCGATCTGCGCCTCGCTCCCGGGCGGGATCATGGGCGGTCGGCGCCCTGGACTGCGCGGCCTGGGACCTCCATGCCCGGGCCGAAGGCTGCCCGACCGCCGCGCTGCTGACTGACGAGCCGCTGCGGCACCGGATCACGGCGTACTCGTCCTGGCTGACCCGCGACCTTGCCCACCCCGGCACTGCGAACCTGATTGCCGAGGTCAGCGCGCAGGGCTGGGCCTTCACGAAGTGGGGCCTGCGCGACCGCCCGGGCATCAGCGGGGGAGCGCTTGCCGACCTTCTGCACGCCGCCGCGACAGCCGAGCCCGTCGCGGTCGACGCCGTCGGCACCTGGCCGCCGGCCCTCGCGGCCGAGTTCGCCGCGGCCGCCGACCCGGCGGCGCTGGTCTGGCTGGAGGATCCGGTTCCCACCGACGCCCCCCGCGCCTATGAGCCGCTGCGCACCCTGCCGCTCGCGGTGGGGGAGCGCCTCACCCTGACCGACGACGCGCCTGCTCTCCTCGCCTGGATCCGGCCGGCCGCGCTCACCCTCGACGTCGTCGGCTGCGGCGGGCTCACCGTCGCTCGCCGGATTCTGGCCCGCACCACCACCCCCGTCTTCCCGCACGGCCGCTCCCTGATGCCCGGCCTGCACCTTGCCGCCGCCCGCCCGGACAGGGTCCTGGCCGCTGAGTACCGCCTCCAGTGGGAACCCGGCCGCCAGAACCTCTACGCCCACCCCGTCGAACCCGACCGCGGACACCTCACCCTGCCCACCGTCGCCGGCCTGGGCGCCACCCCGAGGAGCGCACCATGCTGAACCCGCCCCGCACCCTGCCCGTACGCGGCCGCACCGCCCCGGCCACCACCGGCCCGCTCCTGGTGCTTGAGGACCGTCTGGAAGGACACGACACCTTCCTGACCGGCACCCTCACCCTGGACGGCCACGACATCCCGGTGCGGATCACCACCCTCGACCACAGCACCACCCTCCAGCCCACCCAGCCGCTCCCCCACGACCTGCCCGAGCAGTGGTCGGCCACGCTCCAACTGCGCCACGGCCAGCGGCCCCGCGAGATCCCCGACGACCTGCGCACCGCCGCCTCCACGGCCGGGCGCGACCTCGACGCCCTGGACGACGCCGAACTGCGCTACGCCCTGACCTTCCTCGGCGAAGCCACCACCCCCGCCATCCGCACCGACCGCCTGACCGCGATCGTCACCGGCCTGCCCACCCTCGAAGGAGACCCCGAGTGACCCAGCCCGTCAAGCTCATCAGCGTGGACGTCGGCGGCACCATTGGCGAAGCCGACGGCCCCGGCCTGACCATGCAGCTCACCGCCGCCTCCCCCCTGCCCGCCGACCAGGCGCGCGCCGTCATGCGCGGCCGCCTGCACACCCAGCCCGCCATCACCGACGCCCTGGCCGCCGAACTCGCCGACGCCCTCGGCATCGAGCCGGCCGACTTCCCCCGCGACCTGCCCGCCGCGCCGCTCACCCTGTACCCGTACGCCCTCGACGCCCTGCGCGACCTGGCCAGGATCGCGCCGGTGGTCACCCTGTCCAACGTCACCTGTGTGGACGCCGACACCGAGGGCCTTCGTCAACGCCTCGCGCCCTGGGTCACCGGCCTGTTCCCGTCCTGCACCCTCGGCTACGCCAAGCCCGACCCCCGCGCCTTCCTCACCGTCGCCGAACACCACGGCGTGGCACCGGCCGGCATGATTCACATCGGCGACGACTGGACCTGTGACGTCCTGGGCGCCCTCGACGCCGGCGCCGTCCCGGTGTGGATCTCCAAAGACCGGCCCATTCCCGACACACCGCCCACCTTCGGGCGGCAGCATGTCCACGTGGCCGCCACCCTCGCCGACGCGGCCACCCTCATCCGCACCCTCAACAACCCCGAAGGGACCACGTCATGAGCCTGTTCACCGGAACCTCCAGCTACTACCGCCAGTACCGCCCCGGCATCCCCGACGACCTCGCCACCCGCCTCGCCACCTATGCGCCCGACCGCCGGCCGCGCCGCCTGCTGGACGTCGGCACCGGCACCGGGCTCGTCGCCGAAGCCCTCATGCCGTACTTCACCGACGTCATCGCCTGCGACAACGACCCCGACATGATCGCCACCGCCGAAGCGGCGCTCCGTCCCAAGGTCCCGCAGGGCACCACGCTGTCCCTGGTCACCTCCACCGCCGAAGACTTCCGCCCGCCGGCCGACTGGAAGGCAGACCTGGTCACGATCTGCCGAGCCTTCCACTGGCTCGACCAGGCCGGCGTCCTGGCCCTGCTGGACTCCCAGGTCGCCGAGGGCGGCGCGGTGGCCGTGTTCGCCGACCGCAGCTTCTGGGCCGCCGAGAGCGACTGGAAGGCCGCCGTCAAGCAGGTCATCAAGGACTTCCTCGGCGAGGAACGCCGTGCCGGTGGCGGGACCTTCCAGCACCACAACCGCCCCTACAGCGAGATCATGGAGGAGTCGCCGTTCAACCGGGTCGAGGAGTTCACCGTCCCGGTCGCCCGCACCTGGAACACCGCGGGCATCCTCGGCTACCTCTACTCCACCAGCTTCGCCGCCCCCGCCCTCTTCGGCGACCGGCTGGAGGAGTTCGAGACCGCCGTGCAGAAGACGCTGCGCGGGTTCTCCGAGGACGACACCTTCCACGAGAGCAACGAGTTCCTCGTCCGCGTCGGACGGCGCGCCGCATGACCGGCCCCGGCGGCGGTCACCGCCGGCTCGACCGGCTGACCGCCGCCGCCCTCCCCGCCCACGTGCAGACCGCCTCTGTGCTGTGCCTGCCCGTGGGCTCCACCGAGCAGCACGGCCCCCACTTACCGCTCGCCACCGACACCGTCATCGCCGAGGAGTTCACCCGGCAGCTGGTCGCCGCGCACGGCGAGGCCTTCGACCTGTGGCAGCTCCCGGCCGTCCCGTACGGCATAGCCCCCGAGCACGCCTGGGCTCCCGGCACCCTGTCGTTGACCATCACCGAGTTCATCTCCCTCCTGCATACCCTCACCGCCCAACACATGCGGGCAGCGGGCGCCCGCCACCTGGTCCTGGTCAACGGGCACGGCGGAAACCGCGGCGTCCTGTCCGCCCTCGTCTACGAACTGGGCCACGCCCACGACATCAGCGTGTGCGTCCTGCACCCCCTGGCCCTGGCCCACCTCCCCGCCGGCGACCGGCCCGAAATACACGCCGGCCTCCACGAGACCGCACTCATGCTCCACCTCGCACCCGACACGGTCCACCTCGACCAGCTCGCCGACCACCCGCCGCAGGACGCCGACGAGATCCGCCGCCAGGTCACCGACCGGGGCGTGACCTGGCCCTGGACCTCCGGGGACCCGCGCATCGCCGCCGCCGGGGTCATCGGCAACGACCCACGCACCGCAACCCCGGCCCTCGGCGCCCGCCTCCTGGACGAGGCCGTGGCCGCCGCTGTACCCGCTCTGGAAGCCCTCACCGGAAGGAAGAGTCGATGCTCGTGACCGACGACGAGCGCGCCCGGTTCCGGCGCGACGGCATGTTCGTCCGCCCCGGCCTTGCCACAACCGTCCACACCGGCCCTGCCCGCGATCTCATCACCACCTGGTACGCCAAGGACTACGACCCCGACCGGCTGACCGAGTACACCCAGCGCACCTTCGCTCCCGAACACGGCCGGCACCCGGCCCTCCTCGACCTCTACACCGCCACCGGAGCCGCCGACATCGCCCGAGGCCTCCTGACCGACCCGGCCCCGGTCACCACCACCCAGGTCCAGATCCGCATCCCCACCGCCCCGCCGGCCGCCGTCCAGCCGGAGAAGACGATGCACGTGGACGGCGTCGGCTGCCCCCACCTCGACCCCGCCGAACTGCGCACCTTCTCCCTCCTGGTCGGCGTCGTCCTCTCCCCGATCACCCGCCCCGACGCCGGCGCGCTCCACTACGTCCCCGGCGGACACCTGACCATGTCCGACTGGTTCGCCACCGCATGGGCCCGCGGCATCACCGACCAAGTCCCCCCGGACATCGACACCACCGACGGCGAACCGCTCCTCGCCGACGTCGGCGACGTCCTCTTCATGCACCACCTGGTCCCGCACGCCGTCGGCACCAACCACACCACCACGCCCCGGCTCATGGCCTACTTCCGCGTCTCCCACACCCAGCACGCCAGCCGGCGCCTCGACGCACTGCGCGACCCCTGGCTCGACTACCCCACCCTGACCCCCTGACCGGGAAGGACACCACCGTGCAGATCATCCCGACAACCGACATCGACACCGCCGCAGCCGCCATCGAGGCCGGACGCCTCGTCGTCGTCCCCACCGCCCGCTGGTACATGATCTGCGCCGACGCCGCCAACCCCGACGCCTACAAGGCCATACTCGAAGGCAAGCAGCGGCCCAAGAACAAGCCCCTCGCCCTCGTCGTCCCCGACCAGGACCGGGCCCGCGACCTGCTGCACTTCACCCCCGACGCCGAGCGCCTGGCCGCCGCGTTCTGGCCCGGCGACCTCGCCTTGTTCCTGTCCTGGCGCGAACCGGCCGACGCCGCCCGCTACACCGTCGTCGGCTCACCCGCCCTGACCACCCACGCCCCCGGCCCCCTGGGCGCCCTCGCCCGAGCGGTCCCCGGACTGCTCGCGGCCACCACCGTCAACGTCTCCGGCGACGCCGGGCCTGACGACCGAGGTCCAGCCATCACCCTCGCCGAGGTCGAAGAGTTCCTCACCGACGCCGACCTCGACGCCGTCGTCATGGACGGCGGCGTCTGCCCGGCGGCCAACCACCTCACCATCGTCGACTGCGCCGACGACCAGACCCACCTCGTCCGCGCCGGCCTCGTGCACCCGCGGGCCGTCGCCTCCGCCCTCGGCAGGGCCCTACCAACTCCGTGACCGCACTACCCGACGGGCGCCTCCCAGGCAGGGGGGCACCCGTCACCGACCGGACGTGAGCGCCGACAACTCCGCAGCCACCAGCGGATAGGAATCCCGGACGCCAGCTTCGTTGCCGAGCCGGTGCCGCTCCAGACGCAGCGCCCCGAGGTGGCGCACCTCGTACACGTGCCGCCGCCACGCGCCGGCCTCGGTCTCGGCCGTGCGGCGGTAGGAGTCGAAGAACGCCAGGCGGGAGTCCTGCTTGGCCCGGGCCATCCGCATCGTCCAGTCCGCCTCCGGATCCCCCCACCAGGTGCGGTCCATGTCCAGGACACCGCAGATCGTGGGGACCGGGGCGGCCGCGAGCATGGTGTTCACCGTCCAAAGGTCCCCGGTCAGCAGCCGCGGCACCGCAACCTCGTCCAGGACCTCCGCGCCGGCCTGGGCGGCGTCGGCGGCCTTGCGGAGGTCGGCCGCGTCCAGGCCGCAGCTCTCCACGTCCTCGGCGATCAGGTGCAAGGTCGTGACGACGGCCTCGCTCCAACGAGCGTGCCCGGGACCGGTGACCGGACCGAACCAGGGCCCGGAGACCGCGTGGACGGCCGCCGTGATCTCCCCCATCTGCCGGAAGAACGCCCCGTGCGTCTCCTTCGGGTAGGACCTGAGGAGTTCCGGCGCCGGGGTGCCGGGCAGGAAGGACTGGATCATCCAGTCCCGGCTGATGACGGCCTGGGTGAAGTCGACCGCCAGGACCCGCGGCATTAGATCGGCGATCGGAGCGAGCCACGGCACCGACGCGTACTCCGCGCGCATCAACTCCCGCTCGGAGTGGAACTGGCGGCCCGCTTCGGGGGCCACCCGCAGGACGACCGGCTCCCCGCATTCGGTGAGGTCGATGCGGTAGGTGGTGTTGTACATCCCGCCGCCCAGCTCCCTCGCGGAACGTACTTCGGCGCTCGGGCCGAAGGCGCGTCGGATGACCGCCAGGATCTGGCGCTCGGTCAGACCCTGCTGAAAGGCGTTGGCGGACCGCTCGATGACGTGGAATTCCACGGGACTTCCTTCCGGCCGGTGAGGACTCGTCTTAATGAACTCCAGTCACAGGGTGCCGGGCTCCGGGTACGCCGATACGCGCTCCGCCGCGTAGGTGCCGTCCGGCAGCATGGCGTCGGTCAACTCGAACTGCTCCGTCTTGCCTGCGGGGCCGGTCCAGGTGACCCGGATGCCGGCGGGGCGGCTGCTGGGCAGGTGGACGGGCTGGCCGTCGGCGGCCCGGGCTCCGAGCAGGGTGTAGGTGCGAACCGGCCGCACGGCCTCGCTGGCCGTGATGGCCGGGGCCGCGGCGGGGCTGGCCTGGTTCCGGCGTCGGCGGATCCAGCCCCAGGCTGTGGCTCCCGCCAGCAGCGTGAGGCCGCCCAGGGTCTCTGCGGTCCAGCCGGTGAGCACGTCGGTGAGCATGGTGGTGTCCTGTCTCTGTGTGATGACGGGCGGAGCATGAAGAGCCGCGCACTGACGTCGCGTCCTGGGCGGCACAGTGCGGGTTCGGGGGGTTAGCCACGCAACCCCCTTCAGCTCCACGCCATTTGAGCGGACGAGCTCCGAGGTGACCCGGCGGAGGTAGGGGGGCTCTAACGGGGCGCCACCGCTACGTCATGGGGTAGCCCTTTGGCTTCAATTCCGCGGGGAGTCACCGGATGAGGTGAAAGCTCGGTCATAGCCCTGAGAGGCGTCGGTACCTTCCCTGGCATGTCCACTGACACCCCGAGCGCGGCCGATCAGCTGCTGATCGACCACGCGCACCGCCACGGCTTCACCGTGACCGCGAAGATGCTGGAGGGCTGGAGGAGCCGCCGCCTGCTGCCCGGCAATGTCCCCGGCGGAGGCCTGGGACGGGGCAAGGGCAGCACTTCCACCCCGGCGCCCGAGAGCTTCGACCTCGTCCTCGGCCTTGCCCGTCACGCCGGCCGAGGCAAGCGCCCGGCCGACGTGGCACTGCTCCTGTTCGACGAAGAGCTGCCCGTGCCGGAGCAGACGGTACGGGCCGCCTTCACCGCCGCGGTGGACACCCTCACCGTCCCCGGCGACGACGACCCGGACACCGACCCGGACCAACGGCTCGACGACCTCGCCGACCACATCGCCGACGCCGGCCTGACCGTGACCCTGGTCCCCGCCCGGGCCCGGCGGATCGACGAAGGAATCGCCCGCCTCGCCCGCGCCGCCGGACACACCTGGCCTCCGCCCGAGCTCACGGCCCTCGACAAGAACCCCGGCATGCCGACCGCCACACCCAAGGACGCCGCACTGGCCGCCGCCGCCGCGGCCATCAACGGGACGATGTCTCTGGACGACATTGGCGACCTGCTGCGCGCGATGAACCCCACCGCGACGGCCAACCCGATCGCGTCCCTGGTCGAGACCACCCGCAACGACGTTCCCGAGTTCGCCGACGCGGTCCTCACCGAGGACAACCATCTGGCTCTCGGCCCGGTGCGCGATGCCCGCGACCATCTGCGCGACCTGGCCGCCACCGCTCCGCTCCAGGACCTGGCGCGAGCGTGGAAGACGGCCGAGGGCGTACGGCAGTGGGCCCTGGACCTGTGCGGCCGGGTCGAGGAGGAACTCGCCGCCGGGCAGCTGGGCGAGGCGGCCCTGGAGTGGATGAACGGCCGCTACGCGATGGCCGGCCTGGCCGTGCTCAGCACCCTGAAGGAGCGCGACCGGCCCCCCGTCCAGCACGCCCTCGACGCCCTGGTGCTGCTCTACCAGTTCGGGGAGTTCCACCGGCTCGACCAACGCATTCCAGGCTGCCAGTGGCACCTCCTCGCCACCGAGGGGCTGCTGCCGCCACCCGTCCGAGAGCAGCTCCAGGACCTCATCGGCCGGGACGCGCCCCTTGCCGGGTAGGGGGCGATGTCAGACCGGCCTCGTAGCGTCGAAGACGAGGCCCCGGACCGGACGGGACCCCGGAGGACCGAAGGAGCGGGCCATGGGCGAGATCAGCATCGAGCGACAGCACCTTGACCACCTGCTGGCCGACAGCGCGAGCACGTACGGAGCCCCCTACCAGCGGGCCTTCGCCGAGCTCGCCGCAGCGCACCGAGGCCGGCCCGCCGCCGAGATCCTCCCGTTGCTGCGCCGGGCCGCCGACGATGCGCTGCTCGGCTTCACGGACACGGACCTCCGGGAACAGGCGCAGGCGATCAGTACGGGCGAGCCGTACGTCCTGCGTGTCACGGTGGCCTGACCACGACCGTGCCCGCGCCCTGAACTCAGCCGAGCGTTCCCCGCTTTGATGACTAATGTCTGCCCAACTCACTGCAGCTGGTGCGGAGTCCTCCCTAGACTCGACACCATGACGACCCCGCCGGAGCCGAAGCGATCCCCCCTTGTGACCGAGGTCGAGGAGGACGCCATCCGGCGGTGGGCGGAACGTAAGGGGCTGCCGGTGCGGGGACCGCTGGGGCTTCCCCGGGAGACCATCCACTCGTACGGAAGCGCGCTCCATCAGGGCCGCATGAGGACGTACGACTACCCCAAGTACGGGTCGGAGGATGAGATGTCGCCAATCCTCGTCCCGGTCGGACTGCGCGAGCGGTGGGAAGCCAGTAGCAACCCGGGCAAGATCCGCCCAGCCGACCTGGCGGGCAGCTCCAAGCCGTGGCAGCGGTCCATGAAGGGAGTCAGGCCGTAGTGCCTTTCTGCGTACTGACGTCTGCCTTTCGGGGAGGCGCGCCGTTCTGCTGACGGAGGGCTGCTGGTGTCGGTACAGCGTGGGGTGTGCGGTGTCAGTCCTGCCTCGTAGCGTCGATGGCGAGGGTCCGGACCGAACGGGGCACCGAAGGAGCGGGCCATGGGCGAGATCAGCATCGAGCGGAAGCACCTTGACCGCCTGCTGGCCGACAGCGCGAGCACGTACGGAGCCCCCTACCAGCGGGTGCCGGAACAGGCACAGGCGATCAGTACGGGCGAGCCGTACGTCCTGCGCGTCACGGTGGCCTGAGCACGGCTGCGCCTGTCAGACCTCCCACCACGCGGCGGTCAGGCCTTGCGCCGGTCGCGGCCGGTGCGGGCGAGGGCGTCGGCGAGCTGGTCGTGGTTCATCGACGAGCGGCCCGGGATACCGGCCGCGGCCGCCTTCTCGTACAGCTCCGCCTTCGTCAGCGCCATCAGCTCCCGGCCCTTGGCCGGTGTGGAGCGCGCCCGCTTCTTCGCGGCCGGCGCCTTCTTCCCGCCCGCCGCCCGGGAGCCGGGTGAGGCGGCCTTCTCGCCGGTGTCCTTGGGGCTTCTGGCCCGCTCGACGCTGGCACGCAGGGCCTCCATGAGGTCGACGGCACCGGTCGGCTCCGCCGCCGGCTCGGCCTTCTCCACCGTCTCGCCGGAGGCCTTCGCCTGCACCAGGGCCTCGACCTTCTCGCGGAAGGAGTCGTGGAAGGCCTCCGGCTCCCACTCCATGGCCAGGGCGTCGATCAGCTGCATGGCCATCTTCACCTCCGCCGCCGTGGCCTCGACCTTCCCCGGCAGGTCGGGCACCTCGGCGTGCGGATCGCGCAGCTCGTCGGCCCAGTGCAGCGTGTGGAGCGTCAGGAGGCCCTCCGCCTCCTCCGCCTTCAGGGCGACCAGGTACTCCCGCCCGCGCATCACGAAGGTGGCGATGCCGGCCTTGTTCGACTCGGCCAGGGCACGCTCCAGGAGGGCGTACACCTTCCCGTACTGGGATCCCCGGGGCCCGAGGAAGTACGTCTTGTCGAAGAAGACCGGGTCGACGGTGTCCAGGTCGACGAAGCCGGCGACATCGATCGACCGCGACCGGCCGGGAGCGATCTCATCGAGCTCCTGCGGCTCGACGATCACGTACTCGGCTCCGGTGTCGTAGCCCTTCACGATGTCCGCGAGGTCCACCTCGTCGCCGGTGCGCTCGTTCACGCGACGGTTGCGGATCCGGTCCGCGGTCCCGCGCTGCAGCTGGTGGAAGCGGATCGTGTGGCTGTCGGTCGCCGTGTAGAGACCCACCGGCAGGCTGACGAGCCCGAACGCCAAGACCCCCGTCCACACCGGTCTGGCCATCGCCCGCACCACCCTTCACGAGGTACACCAGGGCGTCTATCCACCCTGCGCCCCCTCACCCCCACCGGCAACGCCGGCCCTGGCCCCGAGACGCCGACCCCCCTCCGGCGGGACGGGGAAGCCCTCACCGGGGTTGTCAGGCCCCTTCCACCTCGCCGCGCTCCCGTGTCCAGGAGCGCACGGTGTGCTCGCCCTGGGGCCCGTCCTCGACCAGCTCGATGCGCACCTCGGCTTGGCTGCCGTAGCGGCCGATGAACCCCCGGAACTTCCGCTCGGCGGTCGCTTCGCTGTCCCAGGTGCCGGTGACGGCGGGGGAGGAGGGCGGCCCGAAGCGCAGCCTGACGTGGAACGGCACATGCGGATCATGAGCGGTCCGCGCCCCTGCTGCAAGCTGCGCGAGAACCTGGGCGGCCGCCGTCGCCCAGCTCCCTCACCACCCGCTGCGACACCGGCACGCCCTGTTATCGAAAAGATGTTCCGTCGCGGGCGGTATGCGGGTTACTGTCCCTGCACGCAAGATCCCTTCAGGGGGGAGCACCACATGCACGTCATCGAATCCGAAGCCCGCCCCGGGCGCCCGCCCGGTGTCACCCGCCCGGGCCCGGACGGACTCACCGCCCGGCAGGCGGCCATCGTCGCCTTTATCGAGCAGACCGTCGCTCGCAAGGGCTACCCGCCCTCGATGAGGGAGATCGGCGAGGGCGTCCGCCTGCGCAGCACCTCCTCCGTCGCACACCAGCTGATGGCCCTGGAGCGGAAGGGCTTCCTCTACCGGGACTCGCACCGTCCGCGCGCCTACCGCGTTCGCAGTGACCAGCACGCCGACCTCCCCGACTCCCCGGCTGGCATGACGCCGGAAGCCGTCCAGGTCCCGCTCGTCGGCCGCATCGCGGCCGGCACGCCGACCCTCGCCGAGGAGCTCGTCGAAGACGTGCTGCCGATGCCGCGGCACCTGGTCGGCGAGGGCCAGCTGTTCGCGCTGACGGTGGTCGGCGACAGCATGATCGAGGCCGCCATCTGCGACGGCGACATCGTCACCGTCCGCCGCCAGGACACCGCTGACCACGGCGACATCGTCGCGGCCATGCTGGACGGCGAGGCCACGGTCAAACGGCTACGTTTGGAGAACAGTCATGTCTGGCTCCTGCCGCACAACGCGGCGTACGAGCCGATCCCCGGAGACGAGGCCGTTATCCTCGGCAAGGTAGTCGCCGTCCTGCGCGCGCTCTGAACCAGAGCGCCCCGCCGCCCATGGGACGTCCCCCTCGGCACGGCGTCCCCTGCACGAGCCCGGCACAACGCCGACGCGTACCAGCCCAACGACGGGACCCCGACTTGACCCTGATGCCCGGAGCACGCGTGCCGGGACGGACCTGGACAGTCCGCCTCACCGGCCACCCCGATCACACTGTGTCCGTCACGTGCAGCACCGCCGCGTGCCGGATGCCGCCCCGCTCGAAGGACGCCGCGAGCATGCGCCGCTTCGCCGCCGAGCACATCAAGGCCCACGGCCGTCTCGCCGGCGCCCGCCCCAACGCGGCCTGCAGCTGCGGCAGCGCCCACTGTGCCCTCCACGAAGCCCGCGTCCACTGCTCCGGCAGCAGTCTGCTGGTCCTCGTCCACAACCCGGCCGTCGGCCAGGTCTGGACCCTGGCCGAGGTCTGCCAGACCTGCGCCCGCAACATCCCGCACATCACCATCCTGGCTACGGCGAAGCCAGCCGTCCCCGCCCCGGCCGCTCCCTCCGTGGAGCAGCCGGCGCCGCGCACCGCGGTGCCGGGCGGGTTCTCCTCACCAGAAGCTGCTCCCGACCCCTCACCTGGCCGTCGCCGCCCCCACCGTCCGCATCGCCCGAACCGGGCGCGCGGCTGATCTCGGAACGGCGCGACCGCCGGGCCCGCGAAGCGGCGCCTGCTCCGCGGCCGATGGATGGGCAAGGCGGGGTCAGCTTCGGGTGACGCCGTAGCCGGTGTCGTTGAGGGCGGCTGTCCAGACCTCCCGGTCGAACCACTTCGTGATGTCGGGCTGCATGGCGGTGATGGTGTCCATCCGGGCCTGCCAGTCGGTGCCGGTGGGCCGCTTGTTCTGGCAGCCGGTGCAGCCGTCCTCGCCGTGGATGTGGCCGGCCATCCAGGCGTTGACGGCCACGTTGACGATGACGCTGTAAAGGTCGCCGCCGCTCTCCTCCAGGGCATCGGGCACGCCTCCGAGGATCAGCGCGAGCTCCGGGTTGTCGACCGGCGGCATCGGCGCACGTCCCACCTGGCCGGACGCGCTGCCGTCCTCGGCGCCCTGTCGCTGCTGGGCGATGCTGGCCGCGAGGCCGGCCGGGTCGAAGTACTGCCAGGCGGAACGCTCCTGGATCCCGAGCTGGGTGGCTACGGCGCGGATGTTCTGCTCGATGGTGTCGGCGACCGTACCCGGGCGGACCGTCACCCCGCGGTGGGCCAGCTGGGCCAGCGTCTCCGCGACCGCTTCCTTGAAGGCTTTGGTGTTCCTCATGAACACCATCCTTCAGCAAGCGGGCAAGATCCACTGCGCCCGGTCGGTTCCCGTATCGGAGCCGCGGAGGCCGAGTTGGGGCCGTTCTGTCTCGCCGGGCCGTCAGCCACCGGGTCGGCGGGGCCAGCCCGCGGTGAACGCCCTTAGCCCCTCTCGCTGCCGCTCCTCTTCCGCGATGCAGGCGTTGAGCACGGCCTGATCGACGTGAGGGGCGACCGCGGCGAGGACCAGGCGCTGGAGCTCGGCGGGGTCCAGCGCCTCGACCTCCCACTGGACCGGGTGGCCGACGTCGAGCCCGTAGCGGTCGGCGAATCCGGCCCAGCGCGGGTCGCCGGCCTTCCCCGCGGCCGCCGGCAGGTCGTACTCGCGGACCTGGTCGAGGGTGAGCAGCACGCGCTCGGCGTGGCTCCAGCAGGCGGTGCGGGCCACCCAGTCCCGTTCGATGTCGGCGCCCGACGCGTCGAAGTCGCCGACGTAGAGCAGCACGGCCGGCCTTTCGTCGCGGGCCGTACGCTCGCGCACCACGTGGGCGTAGCTCTGGCTGCCGAATCCGCGGACGACGAGCACGGGGACGCCCGGGCGCGCGAGCCAGCCCGTGAGCTGCGCTCGCAAGGTGTCCTTTTCGCAGGCCACGTATACGGCGGTCGCCTGGCCGGCGGTCCGGTCCAGGGCGAACCAGTCGGGGGCCTCTCGCAGGAATGTGCCAGCGTCGGGCCAGGCCGGTGGAACGTGGACCACGCGGAGCGGGTCGATGAGGTCGGGGAACCGCTCCTCGCGTCGGGCCTGGGCGAGGCGGGCGGACAGGCGGCGGTACGTCGGCGCGGTGTGCGGGATCAACCCCTCGACCACGAGCCGGTAGTACGCCTGTCGGAGGGTGCAGCCGCCGACCTCGTCGTAGCCGGTGACGATGTCGGCAGCACGGGCCACGATCCGCGGCCACTGGAGTCGAGTCACACCGGTACATGTACCCCTTCGACCGGTCGACGGCGTGCTGACCTGACCAGCACGGTCGGACTGGTCACCCCGGCACGCCCCGGCGACCTTTTGCACAACCGTGATCCGAAGCGAGATCCGGGCCGTCGGCGGGAGAACGGTGCACCGGAGGGCGACAGCCGCGCTGCGCGGCTGGCAAGCGGAGACGATCGTGAGGGAAAGCCTGACAGAAAGCGCGGAGTTAGCTTCTCGACGTTGCACGCAGGCGTTTGACCAGCGCATTAGCGCCCGGCAGGCTCATGGATATCCCCCGCCGCCCACTCTGTGAGGAGACTTTCCCATGCCCAGGAAGACCGCGTACACGCTCGTTGTGGAACTCGAACGACAGGAGGGTGCCCCGGTCCCGGTTGCCGAGCTGCTGCACGCGCTCCAGGACGAGCTGGACGGCTTCGAACTCTACGTGGACACCGACAAGGGCGAGGCACACTTCCAGCTCACCGTGGCCGGCGCGCTCACCGCAGAGGACCTGGACAAGCGGGTCTAGCCCCGCCCGAACTGGTCCGCTCTCTCGGAGGCGCGGCCCTCGCACGGTCTAGGGGATGGTGCACTCGAAGTCGCAGTCGCCGTGTTCGAAGTGGCCGCACTTCAACGTGTCGCGGTCCTCGTCCGGCCAAGGAGGGCACGTGTCGCAGAAGTCGCCGTACTTCTCCACCGGGTTTGTCCGGCAACGCTCGCAGAGATTGTTGAAGCACTGGACGCAGATCGTCCTGGACGCGGTGCGTCCGTCTCCCGGGGCGCAGCTGTCAGCACAGCGGGCAAGTCTCATACCTGCATCGTCCCGGCAGGCGCGCCAATCCCCGTCCCGACACGACAGGAAGGCGGCCGGCCGTACAGCAGCGGTCCGTCGGACCAGGACGCCAACTCAGGGTCCGGCGACCACGGACCGGATGCGGTCCAGGTGCTGCATGGTCCCTTCCCGGCCGTACACGGCCACGCAGCGGGCGACGGCGGAGAGAGCGAAGACGGTGGACAGCCGCGCGTCGTCCAGAGGGAGGCGCGGTGCTGCGCCGTCGCCTGCCAGTGCTAGGACCGCCTCGGCGACGGCCGACTCCATGGGCACGCTCTCCAGCCATTCGATGCCCGCGGGCCCCATCACCGCGCGGCGGTACGGGGAGAAGCCGGGGTCGGCGAGGACGGCCTCGGTCAGCAACCCCGAGGTCTGCTGGCGCATGTAGGCGGCGGTGGTCGGGCACGCGGTGCCCGCCGCCGCAGCGGCCGCGATGGCTTCCGGGTCCGCGGCGAGGTATCCGCGCATCAGGTCCAGGGCGGCCGTTTCGCCGGCGATCTGCTCCGTGCTGGTGGTCATACCTGTCCAACGACGCACCGGCGCCGTGGGCGCGGCCACGGGGGCCGCCGGCTCCCCGCGTCCGGGAACGGACCGGCGGCTGCTCGCCTCCCCCGATTCCGCTGCAGATTGAGCCGGTTGAAGGGTCTGACCAGCCCTGATTGTGAGCGATGCATGGTATAGTTGTCTTGTTGGTCGGCGGTGGCAGCCGGTCAACAAGCCGAATCCGCATCTCACTCTCCAGGGAGAGCCATGACCACGTCCGAAACGCAGGTCGCTACCACCACGGCAGCAAAGAAGGAGGAAAAGGAGCCCGTAAAGCCGACCGCTAACTTCGCGGGAATCCACGCGGAGATCATCGACGCTCTGAATTTCGCTGAATTCGGAATTGCCCCGAAGGCGCAGCCGCCCGCGCAGCGCGGAGTGCTGGTCGAGACCGGCGGCAACCGCGTCGTCTTCAGCTCCTACGACTTCGACACCGCGGTGTCGGTCACGGTCCCGGCCGCCACACCCGCCGGGAAGGGCTCCTCGCTCCTCGACTTCCCGGAGCTGAAGAAGACGCTCGCGGCCATGGTCGCCGGGGAGACGAAGGCGGTGGCCGCCCAGACCCGCGTCTCGCTCGCCGGAGACCTGCTGGCCACCGAGCACCTGACGGTGCCCATCACCACGCACGACATCCACTCGTACACCCAGCCGCTGGAGGCCGTGCCTGCCATGGCCACCATGGACGCGCGTGCCTTCCTCGCCCAGCTCAACCGCGTACTGCCCACGGCGGGGACCGACGACACGCTGCCCGTGCTCACCTGCATCCAGGTCACGCTGGACAAGGAGACGCTCACCATGGCCGCCACGGACCGCTACCGCTTCGCCGTCGCGGAGGTCCCCGTCGCCGCCACCGTGCAGCCGCCGGAGAAGCCGCTGACCGTGCTCATCCCGGCCGCCACCCTCTCCGCCCTGGCCAAGCGGCTGAAGACGCACGAAGGCCCCGTGGGCATCGGACTCCTCACCGCCGATCGCGCCGAAGGGGAGCCCATGGTCATCCTGCCCACCGCCCGCGCCACGCTGTCGCTGGGCGCCATCACCATCACGATGCGCTCACTGGACGGCAGTCTCCCCAAGTACGGGAAGTTGTTCCCCAAGGCGTGCGAGACGTCGGTCCGGCTCGACCGCGCCACGACCGTCCGCGCCGTCAAGAAGGCCCAGGGAGTCCTGGCCGCCAAGGGTCTCAAGGACGTCCCCGTCATCTTGGCCTGGGACACCGACGGCAACCTCACGCTCGCCCCTCTGCTGGACACGGCCGAAGGGGATGCCCGTACCAAGGGCATGCCCATCCCGACGGCCACCACCCACGGCACCGGCGAAGGTCTGCGCGGTGGCCGCGGCGCCTTCAAGCCGAGCTTCCTGCTGGACGTGCTCGGCACGTTCACCGGCGACACCCTCACCCTGCACCTGGGCGAGATGAAGGACGGACAGGTCGGCAAGCCCGCACTCTTCACCGAGGGCCCCGAAATGGCTGGCCAGGGCTACAGGCACCTGTTGATGCCCGTCCGCCTCTCCTGATCGAACAACCGCGGGGGTGGGGCGCGCAGCCCCACCCCCGCCCCCGGCGGGGAGTGGCACCCCGCCGACCCGAACACACCCACAGGAGGTACCCCCATGGCCTTGATGCTCGACTGGCGAGGAACCCCGATCACGCACCACGCCCACGTCCTCTTCCCCCGGAAGTGGGGCCGCAGCGCCCACTCGACCGAGATGGTGGAAGGCGTCGTCCACAGCTTCCACCCCACCGGACGGATCACCGTCGACGTCCTTCGAACCTCCCGTCCGCGCGAGACCGGAGGAACCGGCCGCACCCGCTACGCGGTCCCGGCCCACAGCGTGACGGTCGTGCCCGCTCCGGCCGGTCTGCCCGCCGAAGACACGGGTGACGCCGGACCGAGCCCAACCCCCCAAGCGCCCGCCCCCGCCGCGCCCCTTGAACTCCTGACGGTCGACGGAACGCAGTACGGGCCCTACCCCGGACAACCCACCACGGCGTCGCGATCCCCGTACGGCGCCTACCTGTTCACCGGCGAGACCGCGCAGCGCATCGTCGAAGACCTGCACCGGGACAACTGCGGTCTCACCGCTGCGTTCGAGTACGACGGCACGCTCACGTTCACCTGGGACGCGGCCTACCGGGACGAGCCCGGCGCCGAGAGCGTCACTCCGGACGCCCAGGGTCGCTACGCGATCGGCGGGCTCTGGCCCTGGGACATCTGGCCCGAGACCGGAGGGGCGACGCCCCAGCCCTGACGCTCCACCCGACGCGGCCCAGGCCCCTGCCCGTGGAAGGACTCGTCGCGGTCCACCGCGGGACGGGCCCCCGGACCGGGGCGCGTCCAGCACGGACCGGCGGCCCGCAGGCGGCCGGGACGGCGCCCCGTCCGCGATAGCCGGCGCACTTCCATCGTCCGCCGTACGGGCCGCCCAGGACCCGGGACCCAGGCCTGCGGGCGAGACCGCCGCCAAGGGCGGCGTCGGCCCGGAACATGCCGCACCGAGCCGGCGCTCTCCGGCCTGTCCGACCGGCTCCGGCTTCACCCACAGGAGTGAATTCATCCCTCGCGTACACGGGCGGGTATCTGGCGGTGCACCCACAACTGCCAGTCAAACATGGGCCATTGACAGCAAATGGGATCTTTCGCAATCTTTCGGGCGTGGCTCCAGACGGAGCCCGGAGAGGAGTTCGTGATGGGCAAGCAGCGCGAGTTCTACGACGAGCAGGCGGCAGCCGGGAGGCTCGGAGTCCCGATCGCCGCCTGGCGGTGGGCGGCAGGGTCCGGACTGGTCCCGCCGGCGGACGCGGGGCCGGGGCAGTGGTCGCGGGCAACGGTCGACGCAGCGGACGCGGAAGGCGTCCGCGCCGCCCTGCGCGGGCCGATGGGCGCAGGGCAGGCGGCGGACCGGCTGACCGAGGCCCTGGGCGACCCGCTGCCGCGGTGCCGGCCCCGGGTCACGGCCGCAGCGGTCGGCCACCTGGTGAAGGCCGGCCTGCTGATCTGGCTCGGAGGGGACGCGGCGTGCCCCGACGTCCACCCGGACCAGCTGGCCGCCCTCGCCCGACGCCGCGACCTGCCTGCGCTGCTCGACCGCCACGTCCCCCTGGGCCCGGACCAGGCCGCGGTCCGGCTTGGGGTGCGCCGCGTCGATTACGACCAGGTCGTCCGACTCGGATGGATCTCCCCGGTGACCTCCGTGACGATCGACTACAAGTCCCACGGCGGCTGGACCACGGTCCCCCTGTACTCGGGGGTCGATCTCGCCCTGCTCCCCGTCCTGCGGCCCGGAGTCGACTGGGAGGCGCTGCGCACCGTGGCCGCGGGCCGCCGCTCGCCGCTCGCGGGCCTGGCGCCGGTCACCCCGGGGCGGGACGTGGTGCTGCTGGCGGAGGTGGCGCGGATCGCCCGGGTGGGTCGCGCGGCGGTGGTGAACTGGCGCCGGAGGCACGCCGACTTCCCGGACCCGGTGAGCGGGACGGACGTGCACCCGCAGTTCGACCGCCGCGCGGTGGCCACCTGGCTCCTCGACCACGACAAGATCGAGATCCCTTCCCAGGTCCCGCCGGCCATGCTGCTCCTGGACGGCGCCGAAGGCCCGATCAGGCTCCGCCTCGACGGCCCGCGGCTGCTCCTGGCGGACAACGCCGAGGAGGAGGATCAGCTGTCGGGCTGGACCACTGACGCCGACGCCGACGCGCTGGCCGCGCTGACGGCCGGAACGCTCGGAGGATCGCTGCGCAGGCTGACCGCGCCGGGTGCGGATCCACTGGCGGTACCCGGCGAGGTGCGGGTGATCGACCGGTTCCGGACCGGATCGGGCGGGCTGAAGGTGACCCTGGCGTGGCCGGCCGCCCTCCGGGGCGCCGCCTCGGACCGGCAGGCGGGCGGAGTGGTTCGCCACGGGCTGGCGTACGCGGGACCGGGGGAGGCCTGCGCCTGCCAGCGCCACGACTGCGGCGGCGTCGTCCCGGTCAACTGGTGCCAGGAGCACGGTACGTCCGCCGAGCCGGTGCTGGAGTGGCACCCGGGCGGCGGAATCCGGTGCGCGGATCTGGCCCGGCGCCGAACGGCTGTCGCGGCAGGTGCCGTATCCGAGTGAACCGAGAGCGGGTGCCCATGATGAGCTGATCAGGCAGCGGGGGGGGGGGGGGGGGGGGCCCCCCCCGCCCCCCCCCGCCCCCCCCCCCCCCCCCCCCTCCCCCAGGAGGGAGGGTGCTACTCCTCCCTCCCCCACCCTACCT
>NZ_JBWKEZ010000018.1:0-5041 GCF_056434525.1 Streptomyces sp. NPDC044002 | reverse complement strand
CTGGCCGGGCGCCGAAGGGTTTTCGGGGGAGGGGCCGGGTCAGGTGGAACGGAGAGGGGGGGCCCGTGGGGAGTGGGCCAGGCGGCGGCCGGGGGGCGGCGGACGCCTCCCGGCCGCCAGCAGCCGACCCGGCCACCGCGCCGTCCCGGCAGATCAGTCCCCTTGCACCGTTGGTGTGCCACTCCTCCGGTCACGGCCTTCAGACCGGCGCCGAACGTCGGCGGGGTCGTTCGCTGCGCCCGCTGCTACTTGACGCGGACGGGGAGGAGCTGGACGTCCTCCAGGCCGAGAGCGGCGATGGCCTTGTCGATGGCGGGGCGCAACGGATCACCCTCGATCAGAGGGCTCACCACCGTGGCGGACTGCACGAGCGCGACGGCCAGCTGGATGACGTCCGCGTGGCCGAGCTCGACGGCGTCGAGACGGATCTGCAACGTGCCGTCGTCCAGCTGCTCCACATAGGCGCTGGCGGTGTTGATCGTGGTGTGCGACAGCCCGGACAGATGCGAGTACACCGGGTAGATGTCGGCAACGTCGTAGCGGTCGAGCATGTCGTAGAAGTTCCCCAGCTCGTGCTTGAGCTTGGCGTGGAGGGCTTCCTCCGCCGGGGTGCGGGTCACCGCCGGCTGCTGCGCGGCGACCCGGTCCAGTTCGGCACGGAACTGGGAAGCCGCAGCCCAGCCGGTCTCCTCCAGCTTCTTGCACAGCTTCTCCCGCTCGTCATCCCCACGGGCAACGAGGGCGTCCACGGCGGCATCACCGTTGTCGGCGAGCCAGTTGATCGCGTACGCGTGGTTGAGGATGTTGCGCACCAGTGGGGCGATTTCGACCGTGAAGCCCTGCTCGGCGAGAAGCAGAACGGCCTCGGCGGTACGGCAGGTGAGACGCCACCAGCTGTAGATCGGACCGAACACTCGGGCCTTCTCCGTGGGGACTTTCACGCCGGTGGCCACCGCCTGTTCGGCGGCATTCAACAGGTCCTTGGCGGTTGCGCGGGCAAGGTCGGCGCTCTCGCGGTCATTCTTCAGGCTCGACATGGCAGGACTCTAGGCCTGCGGATCGCCGGCGGGTGCGCACCGTCGCGAATCCTCCGGAGAGGACAGATAAAGACCGGAAGTGATGCATAGCTGGTATAGTTGTCTTGTGGGTTGGTGGTGGCAGCCAACCAGTGCCGAAGACACGATCGAGAGGATCTCTGATGACCATTGCTATGACGGATCGTTACGACCCCGCACCCGGCACCGAGTACCCGTTCGCCATCTCGGACATCGCCCGCCAGGCGGTGAAGCTCCTCGGCGACGACTGGCACGCCGAGTCCGGCTACTGGGGCGTCGTCGGCGAAATCACGACCCGGGACGGCGCCCGATTCATCGTGGGGGTGGACCACGAGGGAGACCTCTACGTCCACGCGGACAAGAACGTCGAGCCGACCTTCCTCATGGAGTACTTCGACTGCACCAGCGCCTCGGACGGCCTGGAAGAGGTCACCAAGCGCGTCGTCGCGGTGATCCTCGACATCGCCTGACCACGTCCCTCACTCCCGCCCCGGGCGCCAGGGCGCGCCCGGGGGCACGCCCCCTTCGAAGGAGCCGTCATGCGATACCTGATCACGGACGACCACGGAACTGTCCTCGCCACCGTCGAAGCGCCCACGGAGGGGGCGGTGTCCATCGCCATCGAGCGGGCGGACGAACCCGACCTGCTCTTCGCATCAGCCGACCTGTACGGGGACGGACGCGTGCACGTAGGGCACTGGCCCAACGGAGTCGAGTGGGAGGCGCTGCTGTGCGCAACCGGCGTCCCGAACCCGTACGGATCCGGGAAGCTCCACGAACAGCCGTGCCCCGCAACGGTCGCAACCGGGTAATCGCCCCGATACACCTCCCGTATGGTCCGAACCCGATCAAAGTCCGTGAGCAAACGCGGGGAGCTGTTGTTGATGAAGATGAAGAAGCTGACTCCGGCACTCGGGGGCGCGGCCGCAGCAGGGCTGTTGATCTTGGGGAGCGGTACCGTCTCCGCCGCGACGCAGACCAGCGTCGGGCCAGCGCGGGCGAAGGCCGGCTGCGCCCTCGACCCGGCGGTGGCTCACGAGAACGTCAAGATCAGGGAGACCGCCAAGGTCAGCGCCACCGCCTTGGGGCTTCTCCCGAAGGGAGCGAAGGCGACCTACGCGGCCTGCGAGGTGTCGTTCGGAGAGAACTACTCGCTCTGCGGCTGGAAGGGCGACAACCGCTGGTCCTACATCACCTACCGGGGAATCAGGGGCTACGTACCCCTCGCCTGCGTCGTGTAGCCCTTGGCCGGAAGGGCAGTGCATCTGGGTCGCCACCCGTCAACATCGGTGGCGGCCCTTCGACACACTCAGGAGTGATCCCGAACGTGGGGCGGTAGGCGGCCCGTGGCAGGAAGAGCCCCGTCGCCGCGCCCCAGAGCGTGACCCCGGCCACGAATAGCGTCATGCCCACGTCAGCCCCCTTATCCAGGCTGTCACCGGGTTCCCCCTTCATCGACAGCGGTGTAGGGGGTGAGGTCGACACCGGCTTCCCGGGCTTCCTTGAGCCGGATCGACACCAGCCCGGCGGAAACCGACAGCTCCGCCGCGATCTCGTAGCCCTTCAGCCCCTGCCGGTGAAGCTCGACGATTCGGTCCCGGCGCTGCTGGGACCGGCCCTCGTACTCCGCGCGTTCCTCGCAGACCATGCGCAGCACGGTCCGTGGGGACACGCCAAACCGGTTAGCAAGCTCACGTGCTGTCATGGGACGGCGCTCACGCCTGGGCCCCTGCGTCACGACGTCCCCCTCATGTAGTCGAGCATGGCGGCGGTGCGCTCGTCCCGGCGCGCCGCGCGCGCTTGGCCGCTCTTCTTGCCGCGGGCGGACTGGATGGCGACGAAGGTGGCCTCGTAGACGGCCGCGCCGTCCTTCCACATCTTCGACCGCGTCGTGATCCACCGGTGGATGCTGTTGGCGATCGCGCGCGCCTCCACCCCCGGCAGCGGTTCCGCGAACTGGGTGTTCCGGGTGTGCACTTCCGCATGAATCGCGGCGTGGAGGGTGTCAGGGCTGCCGAAGTGGTGGCGAACCTCGCGATATGCCCAGGTCCGGGCCGTCTCGAAGATCGAGCAGTTGCGCCCCAGCCCCGTGATGTTGGTGCGGAAGCGCTTGGTCTCCCGCCAGCGCGCTGCCGGCATGTGGCCGCCCAGCGCCTCCTCCAGGCCGCCGAGGGTGTGGAGTCCGCCGTGGAGCCATGCAGTGCTCCAGTCCGTGTGCAGCGGGTTCTTCGTCATCAGTCCCGAGTACGCCGCATCCCCGTCCAGCGCGCGGCGCAGTCCCTCGGTGACGGCTGCGGCGTAGGCGAGGGGCTTGCGCCGGGCGTACTCGGTCCGCGTCACTGCCTCCGCCAGGGCCCACACCGCATGAGCGTGCCCGTTCACCGGGTTCTCCACGACCGCGTTGGGCAGCGGGTGCGATCCCACCGACGACACCGCCCGCAGCACCGCGTCCGTGTGGTCCACGTCCACGACGAGGAGATTGCTGATGGCCGACGGGTTCGCCTCCACGTACCGGCGCGTCATCGCCACCGGCCGCGGCTCCCGCCAGATCCCCTCCTGCAGTCGGTTCGTCGCGTACGGCCGCAACGGCAGCCACAACTCGTCCCACTGCCCCACAGGCAACTCCGCACTCATGAGCTGATCATCCCGAGCCGCACGGGTCGGATGGGCCCGGACACGCCACTAACTTCAAAGTCCGTCACGAACCAAGTCAGATGATTCGGGGTTCCTGAGCGGTGCCTCTCCGGCCCAGCAGCCACCTGCAGCCTCTAGCTGTGGCTCACAGATTCAAAGTACGACACGAACCAAGTCAGATGGTTGGGGTTCCTGAACCCCAACCACTCACCTACCCCTGACCCCCGACGGGGGGTGATGCCGGGCGTTGGGGGTGGGGCGGACGATGTGTGGCGCAGCTAGACACGAGTGACGAATCACTGTTATTGTTTTCTCGTTGGGTCGATGGTGGCAGTCGGCCTTCCCCGAGTTCGTATCTCGCCCAAGGAGACAACCGTGAAGAAGCCCGTCCTTTGCTGCGCCACCCACGTGTGGGCTGGCGATGTGGACAAGGCCACCGAGCACTACGCGACCTATCAGGAGACCAGCGCGGTGCAGCTCGACGAGATCGCCGACCGGCTCGAAGCCCGCAACGCGGTTGGGGATTTGCAGGAGGCGAAGGAACTGCACGAGAACGCCGCCTACAACCGCGAGCTCGCCGCGCGGGCCCGCAGCGCCGCCGGCCGCGAGCACCTCCGCCGCACCGGCCTGTGGCTCACGCCGTCCTGTGTGCACAGGACCCGTACCGGGGCCTGACTGCCGGTGTTCCCCTGAGCCCCGTGGCCTCGTCGGCCCTTCGGGCGCCGCTGTCCGGCGGCGCCCGAAGGGCCTGGGCACGGGGGTATTTTGACGGTGTGGTAGCCGGTGTGGTGGTTGTTGGGGGAGGCCCGAAAGGGCCTCTTTCTCTTTTCCGGGGTGGGTTCCTATTCGTTTCCCGAGCCGGGCCGAATTTCTCTCCCATTTCCTGACGCGTCATCAGGTTCAGGGGATGGGACGCTCCGTCCGTGACGTGTTCCCGGGATATCGGATCGGCGTATCCCGAGCGGAGCATTCGAATTCCAGGCCTCTTGGATGTCGGCCGTAAGGCCGCCCCGGAATTCGGCCGTGCGCCCCGTTGCATTGAACCCGGTCGCCCGTGAGGGCGCCCGCCCCGCGCACGGTGCCCGGCAGGGCACTGAAACCCCCTCAGAAAACCCCCGGCACCCTCCCCCCGAACCCTCCCACCCCACACCCCGCCCCACCCCGGACTCCCGCACACACCCCCTCCCAACCCCCACAGGCCCCGACAGGGGCCCACACCCCCCACCCACACCCCCGCCAACCCCCCAACCAGCCACCACACATGACACCAAACCCCAGACCCTAGCCACACCCCCACAACAAAACACCCCCCACCCCCAAGGCTCCGAAGGAGCCCACACCACCCACCACCC